>DATFQU010000169.1:0-8754 GCA_035264005.1 Candidatus Acidiferrales bacterium | reverse complement strand
CCCGCCGGATCACCGGCTGCTTTAAACGCAATGCCGCGAAAGAGAGTTGTGCCTTGCAATTGATAGCGAATCCATTTCACGTTCGTGTTGTCAGGGTTTTCCTCGAAGATGACGTCGAAGTCGCCGGGAGTCGTGCAAGTTCCGCCTCCGGCGGTGCCGATGAGACAAGGCGCGACCGTGTAATTGGGACTCCAGGCTATCGGCGAGTTCACGTAGCCAGTGACTGCCGGGAGCGTCGAGAAATTGCTCGAAGGCGGATAGCCGGCATCATTCGCATCGCGCACAATTTGGTCCAGTCCTAAGCGGGCATCCTGGAAAGAATCGAGAACTTGCGACTCAGTCTGGTAGCGCCGTTGCGAAGTGTTCAGGAGGCTGAACATTGCGCTGCAGGCAATGATGAAAAGGGCGGTCGCTGCCAAGACTTCGAGAAGCGTAAACCCTTTTTGGCTTGATTTCGTTGTCTGGGTCATTTCTCCACCATGGAGTCAAGCGCTACAGGTAACAGAGGCGCATTGCCGCCGAGCCTACGTACGCCAACGATGATTCGTCGTCCAGTCGCTGTCCCAGCAGCATTTGTGAAAGTGATGACTGCCCAGCGAATATCGTAGGACACGTTGGCAGGGTCGTTCGGATCGCTGTAAGAGTAGTTGTAACCTGCAACCTTTGCCTGCGTGTAATCGATGAACGGTCGGTTCGCGAACATCACGACGGGGCTGCCAGCAAGCGCCGGAGGATTGGCTGGAACGCCCAGATTGCAAACGCCGGCCGCAGCGCATACAAGGCCCTGCGGGTCAGTAAACGTGGTTGCGGTAATGGGCTGGCCGATCATCGCTTCCATTTCGCGTTGCGCGATAACCAAGGAGGTCGAGTCGCCCCGGTTGGCCGTATTCAACCTGATTGAGAGCGGTACCAACTGAGCCACTCCAACCAAACTGATCACCAAAACCGCGGTGGCGATGAGCACTTCCATCATCGTGAAGCCGCACTGCTTAGCTTTGCGTTCTATTTTTTGCCGGTACATTGCCAAACTCCGTCCTTTGAACTTGTTAGTACGTGCGGTGCCAGCCACCGTTTGCGCTCGACGACCAAATCTGAACCGAGCCGGAGCCTAAGATGATGACTGCTCGGTATCCGGCCCCCGGATTCTGGGTGTTGGCGAGGAACACTGCATATGGAGGCGCGGGATTCACTACGGCGCCACGCTGGTCGAACTGAAGCATGGTGGCTGTTGCCGGCGCAATAGCTGTGAGGGGTGTGCCTCCCGTGGCCGCGACTATTGCTGCCGTGCCGGGAACGGCTGCGACGCCGGTCATGTTCCCGTCGGCATTTAAGGTGATTTGCTTGGCGGAGGCTTGAGGTACGGTATTGGCGATGTTGTTGACCTTGTTTGAGTCGGTCCAGATCTGATAGTCGCCGTTGGGAAGTACCCGGCTCCAGCAGTTGATGGGAGTGTTGAGCCGAATCGCTTCAAGCCTGGTGTACTTCATCATCGTTTCTACTTGCGAAGCCGCATCGCTTAACTGGTACATTCGATACGACCGAAGAAAGGAAGGCACAGCGATCGCAAGCATGATCACGGCAATTGCTGCTACAATGAGCAGCTCAACAATGCCAAATCCGCTGGCGCGTCGTGATTGCTTATCGACTATCTTCAAATGACGTTTCATGTTTCGATCCAAGGTCGTTTCTCGTGCCGGCTCATGTCGGCCGCCTCAAGGAGCGTACTGCTTGAGTAGGAAGAGCACGACCACGGCCACTGCCGCAGAACCAGCTAAGCCATTCATTTCAATGGCATTGTCATCAGATTGTGACTAGAACGGCCCAATGGAAAGGAATAGTCCACGGGTCAAATTGTGACCGAATCACCCACCTGCAACATAAACCAAGTATCATTCCCGCCGCTCTCCATAGCGAATCCGAGCGTGCGGACTTGGCTTGGAATCGGACGGGGCCGGGCGGGGCTCTTGAATGTCGATAATTGATTTTTTGTTTGGCAGGCCGCTGCGCTCCTCGGAGGAGTGTGGAGAGAAGCTGGGCGCGGTCGGCGGAATACCGGTCTTTGGCTTGGATGCGTTGAGCTCGGCGGCGTACGGACCGGAAGCGGCGCTGGCGCTGCTGATTCCGCTGGGCGCGCTTAGCGTCACGTACATCGTTCCGATCACCATCAGTATCATTGGCCTTCTGCTGATCGTATTTTTTTCCTATCGGCAGACCATCGAAGCCTATCCAGGCGGCGGCGGTTCCTACACGGTTGCCGGATCCAATCTTGGCGCGAATGCGGGCCTGCTGGCGGCTGCGGCGTTGATGATCGATTACGTGCTGACGGCCGCAGTCGGAATCTCCGCTGGCGTCGGCGCGCTGATATCCGCGGTGCCTTCTCTGCAGCCGCATACGCTGGAGTTATGCCTGGGAATTCTCGTCCTGATTACAGTGATTAATCTGCGGGGAGTGCGCGAGACAGGAACAGTGTTCATGATCCCGACATATCTCTTCGCGGCAACGCTGCTGACGACGATTGGGATTGGCGTGGTGAAAGCGATTGTGGCAGGTGGGCATCCAGCAGCGGTAGCGGCGCCTCCGCCCTTGCAGCCCATGACCACCGCAGCGGGCGCATGGCTAATTCTGAAGGCATTTTCGAGCGGCTGCACGGCGATGACAGGTGTTGAGGCGGTCAGTAATGGAGTGTGCGCGTTTCGCGAGCCTGTGGTGAAAACGGCGCAACGAAGTCTGACGGTGATTATCGGACTGTTGGTGATATTGCTCGCGGGAATTGCGGTTCTTTGCCGCGCGTATCATATCGGCGCGACGAACACAGGCGCAGGCTATCAGAGCGTGCTCTCGCAGCTTACAGCTGCCGTTGTGGGCAGAAACATTTTTTACTACGTGACGATTGCGTCGATTTTGCTGGTACTGGCGTTTTCCGCGAACACCGCGTTCGCGGATTTTCCGAGACTGTGCAGGCTGTTAGCTCAAGACGGATACCTTCCCTATCCGATGGCGATTCAAGGGCGCCGACTCGTCTACACCGAGGGCATTACGGTGCTCGCGTTGTTATGCGCGATTTTGCTGATTGCGTTCGGAGGCATCACGGATCGATTGATCCCGTTGTACGCCATCGGGGCATTTCTCGCATTCACGCTTTCTCAGGCGGGCATGGTGATGCACTGGAAGCGCGCGGGGAAACGAAAGTCTCGCGGAGCCATGTTCATCAACGGCTTTGGAGCTTTGATGACGGCCGGCACGGTGCTGGTGGTGACAACGACGAAGTTTATCGAGGGGGCATGGATCACCGTGCTGCTGATTCCGGCGATCATCTTACTGATGTACTCGATCCGGCGGCATTACACAAAAGTTCAGGAAGAGATTGCGGATCCTGGCCCGATTAATCTGACACAACTGGGAGCGCCCATCGTCGTTATGCCAGCGAGTTCGTGGAACAAAATCAGCCGGGAAGGGTTGCAGTTCGCGGTGAATCTTTCGTCGGAGTTGCACGTGCTGCACGTGGACTGCGGCGAGCAGGAGGAGAACATACGGAAGCAGTGGATCGAGTGCGTGGAAAAGCCGATGAAGAAGGCGGGGCTTCCAGCGCCGCGCATGACGGTGTTGAAGTCGCCGTACCGATTCGTGATCAATCCGATCGTGGACTACGTGTTCGATCTGGAGAGGAGGAATCCCGAGCGGCAAATCGCTGTAATTATTCCGGAACTGGTGCAGAAGCACTGGTATCAATATTTTCTGCACAACCAGCGCGCGACTTGGCTTAAGGCAGCGTTGTTATTGAAAGGGAATCAGCGAATTGTGGTTATCAACGCGCCGTGGTATCTGAAATCGTAGCGCCATTCTATTGAGGAGATTATGACCAAGGTTCTTTTGCGCCTCTCGTGTGTGATTTTGCTGGCTGGATCCGCGACGAGCGCTCGCCCACAAACGCAGGCAACATCGACGCCGGCGAGTAGTTCGCAGGAGCTGGCGGCGCTGGTGCTGCAGAAATTCGCTTCGGGCTCAGCGGAAGAGTTCAGCAGCGTCGTTCCGGATCCGGGCGCGCAAGCCGTGGTGCAGCGCGCGATAAAACAAAAGACAGAGCGGCAAGGCAATCTAGGCGAGGTGATTTGGCAAGACTCAGACCATGCAGTGCTTCTGCTGACCGGGACTGTAGTCACAAAGAATTCTGGTGAAGAAACCACAGGCTCGCGTGGATTTTCAGGATTATACGAGGCGGCGAAGTCGGGCGACGCATGGAAGATCACGCGGCGAATACCGATCGATCAGGATAATCATATTTTGTCGCAAGCTGTCGAGTGCACGATCGTTCCCAGACAGAAAATCGACGTCATGGACAAAGTCGCAATCTCTGTGGGCGACGCTTATGGCTTCGGTGTGCGGTTGAATGATCGGGCAAAACTGAGCGAAGTGAAACTGGATGATAAGCCTGTGAAGTATAAATTTGGCGGCGGCGTTTTGTGGATTGATATGCCTCGGGGGCCGCGCGCAGAGCTTTCGCTCGTGTACAGTGTAGCGGCCGAATCGCACAACGAAGACGAAAAGCCAGCGGCTGCCTCCTCTGATAGAACAGATGGGGCGCCCCCTTTCGGCGAGTTCTTGAACGTGGACGTCTGGATGCCTCTGTTCGATTTTGACAGCGCGAACGATACTGTGCCGATCTCGATTACGGCACGCATTCCTGCGGCTTACTACCTGACGACAAGCATTCCGCAAACGGAGACTGTGAGCAATGGTGTGCGCATCGTGCAAGGGCACACAGATGAACCGGAGTTCACGCTGACGCTGATTTTTGACCGCGACTGGCATCCGACCGTTACAAAGGTCGGAGACATTGAATTCGGGACATTTCTCACGTCGGGATTTCATTGGGTGCCCGCACAACTAGAAGACATTCTTCGCAAGGAATACCAGATACTCGATCCACGATTTGGGCCTCCGCAGTCGCATTACATCGCCGTGGCCGAGGAGCGCGGAATCGGCGTCTCCGGTTTCCGATTTCGAGCGAATGACCTCGTGGTTTCGGGCGGAGGCGGCGGAAAAGTGCTGCTTTCGCCTAAGGAATCGGCTGCGTCAGAGCCAAATGCGCCGTTGCCGCATGAAATTTCGCATGGATGGACCATGCAGGCGACAGGCCCGGCGGCAAATACGCTGCGCGAGGGATGGGCGACGTTTTGCGAATGGCTTTACATTGGCGACGAATATGGCGACGACGTTGAGCGGGACATCTGGGAGACGGCGCACAACTACTATTTGCTCGGTGGCCATGACGGCGTGCGGAGCATTCTCGGGAATCCGGGCAACGGTTCGATTCACTACGTAAAGGGCGCGTGGATTTTTCACATGCTTGAGGAAGTGATGGGGCAAGCACGCTTCGATCGGGGCATGCGCGAGTACATCGAGATTCCGCGCAACGAACCCGCCGGTTATGAGCAGTTCATCAAAGCGATGTCGGATGCCGAGGGGCGCGATATGACGTCGTTCGTTATGCCGTGGCTCAGCGGGAAATACATTCCCGATATCGATGCCACGATTGATGGTTCGAATGTGGTTTTTGCGCAGACGCAGCCGGAGGTAGTGTTCGACCTGCCGCTGGACATGGAGTTGACAACTTCAGCGGGAAAAACTGTGGAACGCACCGTGCAGCTCTCGCAGCGTTCGAATACGCTGAACCTCGCGGATCTGGGCACGGTAACGAGCGTGCGAATTGATCCGCACCATGAATTCCTTCTGCAGCGGCGATTTGGGGAGACGGTGCATTTTGAATTGCGCGCGCCGGATGCCAAAGCGGTCGCGCTTAGTGGCAATTTCACGCTGAAGCCCGTTACGGCGCAAAAGGCTGGAGACGTTTGGACGCTCGATCTGCCGATGAGCGAGGGACGCTACAGTTGGGCCTGGCAAGTCGACGGCAAAGCGGTGGATGGCGGGTATAACGGACAGCCGGCAAGTGGCGTCAAGGTTGTGCAGCCGTTGCAGCGGCTCGAGAGTTCGTATCCCAAGTAAAGTGGATTTGTGTCTCCGGATTCTTGCGTGAAGGTATGGCGGAGAGGGTGGGATTTGAACCCACGAGCCCGGTTTTGCCAGGCTACCCGCTTTCGAGGCGGGCTCTTTCAACCGCTCAGACACCTCTCCGCGTCAGCTGCGTAAAAAAAGATTACCAGAGCGGTGAAGAACGGACAATGGCGAGCGCTTCACGCCTTCCTGTTACGAAAAGCCAAAATGCGATTCGCCTTCAGTTCTGGAGACTAATCCCCGCCACCAGCGGCCTGCGTTTGTGAAGGCGCATTTCCTTGCGGCAGGTCCTTTGCCATGCGTTCGAGAACGTCTTTCGGTTCCGTCACGGGTGGATTGTCCAAGTACTTGCCAAAGAAGACCAGGTAACGCTGCCAGCGATCGCGAATATGGCGCGGCTCAACGAAGCCGTGGTTCTCGCGAGGATAAGTGACGAACTCGACGGGAACGTGGCGCTCGGTGAGCGCGCGGTAGAATTCCTCGGCTTGAGGAATGGGAACGCGAGTGTCTGCGATTCCGTGAAGAATCATCGTCGGCGTTTTCACGTTCTCAACATATTTCATGGGCGAGTGATCCCAATATTCCTGGAAACTGTCCCACGGCGATTTCATGTTGAAGAAGATCGTGAGATAGCGGTGGATGTCGGTCTGTGAATACATAGAATAAAGATCTGGCAATCCCGCGCCGGGCGAAATGGCTTTGAAGCGGTTGGTCTGAGTGTCGATCCAGAAGGTCATGAAGCCACCATAAGACCAGCCGAAGGCACCCATGCGATTTGGATCCACCCAGCCTTTGTCGACGATAGCTTGAACGCCGCTCATATCGTCTTTGTAATCGCCGCCGCCCCAATCGTTTTGGTTGGCCATCGCGAATTTCTCGCCGCGCCCTGAAGAGCCGCGGAAGTTGGGTTCGAGCACCAAGTATCCATTGGAGGCCATGATTTGCTCTTGCGCATTAAATGAAAGCAGGGAGGATCCCGTTGGGCCGCCGTGCGGATTCAAAAGGAACGGATACTTGTGCGAAGAATCGAAGTCGACGGGCTTGGTGAGAATTCCATCGATTTCTATTTGGTCTTTGCTGCTTTTCCACTTCACAACCTCGGTGTCTCCGAGAGCGTAATCCGCAAGCCAGGCATTCTGATCCGTGATAGGAGTGATAGAGCTGAAACTGAGGTCGGAGCGGAACACCTCGGCTGGATGGTTTGGGTCAGTCCACGTGCCGACGGCGGTTTGTCCGTGCTTACTGATTTCATCGATACTAATAACGGCGGGCTTGTTCGTGACTTGGCGTATGGTCCCAGCAGCAACGTCTGCGGCGAAAATTTCGACGGACTCGCGCGTGTCCGTGCTGAAGTAGATTGTGTTGCCGTCCGAAGACCAGACGGGCGTGGCGGCGTTGAGTTCAAATGAGCTGGTGAGTTTGCGCGGCTGGCCGCCATCGGCGCTAACGACGCAGAGATTTACCTGATTTATCTCGCCGCTGTCTTCGAGAGACGCGATCCATTTGCCGTCGGGCGACCAACGTGCGGTGTGCGTGTAGCCGGTGGAATCAACAAGCTTGCGCTTCTGGCCACTGGCTACGTCGAGGATCCAAGCGGTTTGGAGGCTGATGTCGTCGAGCAACGGAGTTGGATTCGTTGTGAATGAAATATGCGAACCATCGGGAGACCACTGCGGATCGCTAACTGTGAAATCGTCCTTGGTGAGTTGTACTTCTGCACCTGTGGCGATACTCCAAGTCCAAAGTTGGGCGATTTTGAAGTCGTGATCGACGACCACGGCGTCGTCTTTGAGTTTTTCGCGCTTCTCGAGGTCGGGATCAGGGGCGACGGTGGCCACAAGGAGCAGCGTTTTGCCGTCGGGAGAAAATTCGAAGCCGCGCACGCCGGATTTGTGCTTCGTTACCTGCCATGGCTCGCCGCCGTCAGCATACATGAACCAGACTTGGGGGCCAGCCTTGGCATCCTCGCCGGTCTTCGCGAAGGCAATAATTTTTCCGTCGGGAGACCAGGCGATATCAGAGACGCTCTCGTCGCCGCGAGTGAACTGCCGTGACGTACTCGCAGGGCCGGCTGCGGGGACAACCCAGAGCTGAGTGATTGATTTTCCTGGATCGTCCTTTTCCATCTTCACGGAGGAAACGAGATAAGCGACCGTGGAACCGTCGGGAGAAATTCGCGGCGAAGAGACTCGCGCGACGCGCAATGCCTCACTCGTGCCAAAAAGTTTCTTGCCGCTCTTACTAAGTGTGGCAGCAGCTTGGCCTTGAGCACGTGTCGGAAGAGGAGCAAGCATCAGAACAAGAGGGGCTACGAGCGCGAGCGAAAAGTGAATTGATTTGGTGCCGTTTTTCATGGTTTCCCCCGGCGCACTAATTCAATGAGATCGATGTCTCTGAAACGATTGTTTCGAGGCGCGAAGTATAGTCAGTTTAACCGCGAGGTTCAATGAGGGAAGGAGCAGAAGTTTGTCAAAGGGTGTCAGCGTCGAGCTTCAAAGAATTGTCGCAACAGAAAAGCGGCGTCGTCGGCAAGGACGCCGGAAGTCACGGCAACGCGGTGGTTCACTCGCGGGTGCTCAAACACCGCGAAGCACGAGCGGACGGCACCGCCTTTCGGATCATCAGCGCCATAGACGAGGCGGTCGATGCGAGCTTGAAGCATTGCGCCGGCGCACATCGCGCAGGGTTCGATGGTTACGTAGAGTGTGGTCCCAGACAAACGATGATTTCCGAAGGCAGTCG
>DATFQU010000168.1:0-3316 GCA_035264005.1 Candidatus Acidiferrales bacterium | reverse complement strand
ACTGATTGATACTGGTGCCATCTTCCTCGCTCTGCTTTTCTACCGCCTTCTTCAGAGAGCGCGGCAGCCGCAGCGGATAGGTAGTGATTTCCGTCATTTGCTTATCCTTTCGACCGCTTCCCGCGGCGTCATCACTTCGATGCCAAATCTTGCCGGCGCAGTCCCGTAGTCTCGCACGTTAAAGGTGATCAGCAGGTTCGCCCGTCCGTTCACCGCTGTTTCAAGGACCATTTCGTCGCTCGGATCGCGCAATTGCGGCCTCCAGAGATAATGAATCTTGACTGGTTCCGCTATCGCGATTACAGCATCCACAAAGATACGCACTTCTTGCTCGCTTAATCCCGCCGCCAGTTGGTGTTCGGGTCTGACACAAACAGCTTCGTGCTCCATGGCCAGCGGCACGCTCAGCAACAATGCAACCTTCCCTCGACGTGCTTTGCGAATGATCGCGGCCGACGCACCGCTCGGGCTGCGCATCGCCGCTACGATTGCGTCGGTATCCAAAACGACCCTCACGCAATAATGATATCACATCTCCGGCGATGTCACTAGGATTTGTCATCCCAGACTTCCGTAAGCAGGTGTGCCTCAGATGTCTCGGCAACAAGGCGAGCTCATTTGCGAGCTGGCGGGATGCGGCGGTTGTGGATTCACCATGCCTGCCTTGGATTGCAGTCGAAGAGTGATGACCCGAATCGGCCAACGAGTTCTGCGGCCGAAACACGAGAAATCTTGCTAGGGGCGCCGACTGGTCGTTTTTTCCAGGGTGGGCCGCTCAATAAATGCTTCCATGTAACCGCATCAGGAGCGGCGAAATGAGGCCTGTCCATCCGGTCTGATGGCTTGCTCCACAGCCGCGACCTGTGTCGCCGTGGAAGTACTCGTGGAAGGGAATGTAATCCCTCCAGTGGGGATCCGTCTGAAAAAGATCACAATCGCCGAAGACAGGTCGGTGCCCATCTCGGTTGCGCAGGAACAAGTTTCCCAGGCGGCAGCTAATTTCGTTGGCAACTTCGGCCAGATTCATAAATCGGCCTGAGCCGGTGGGGCATTCTACGCGGAAACTATCGCCATAGTATTTGTGGTATTCGCTAAGCGCGAGCACGATCAGGAAATTGACGGGCATCCAGATGGGCCCACGCCAATTGGAATTTCCACCGAATAGAGAGGTTTGTGACTCTCCGGGTTCGTAATCGAGGCGGAAGATCCGGCCGCCTAGATTGATCTCGAGCGGGTGATCGCGATGGTAGATTGAAACAGAACGAATGCCATACGGGGAAAGAAATTCTTTTTCGTCCAGCATATAGCGCAGCATGCTCTCCAGTTGCTCGCGGCGCACCAAACCAACAATCAGATTATTGTTTGGTCCCGGAACGACCATCGCTTCGACGCTTTTCACAAGGTCCGGGCGATGTTCGATGAACCACTGGCGGCGTCGCCGAAAATCGGGATACCGTTCTAAGATGTCGGCCGGCACAACGGTAGTGCCGAAAATGGGCACAAACCCGACCATCGTGCGGGCGCGAATTGGCACGAGCTTACGGTCTGAGGTGATTAGATTATCGTAGAAAAAGCCGTCCTCGGCGTCCCACAAGGTCTTTTGTGGGTCGTTTTCGCTATTCATCGAATTGGCGATGTACACGTAGTGTTCCCAGAATTTGCTAGCGAGGTCTTCATAACCCAGGTTCTGTGTAGCGAGCCTTAGCGCTGCAGACAACATGCTTTTAGCGAAGGCGGCCATCCAACTCGTACCGTCGGCTTGCCCGAGCACGTAACCGACTGGGAGATGATCGCGGTCGAATACACCAATATTGTCCATCCCGAGGAATCCGCCCTGGAAAATGTTCTTGCCGAGGGCGTCCTTGCGGTTCACCCACCAGGTGAAGTTGAGCAGCATTTTCTGGAAGACGCGCTCAAGGAAGGCGTAATCACCCTCGCCGGTGGCCGTCTTCTCAATTTCAAAGATGGCCCCTGCTGCAAGGGCGAGAACGGGCGGATTGACGCCGTTGAAATCCCATTCATACGCAGGGATTTGTCCGTTCGGATGCATGTACCACTCGCGGAGCATCAAGATGATCTGGTCTTTCGCAAACTGCGGGTCGACCGGGGCAAGCGTGACGCAATGAAAGGCGAGATCCCATGAAGCGAACCAGGGAAATTCCCATTTGTCGGGCATGGAAATGACGTCACGGGCGAATAGATGCGTCCACTCCTGATTGCGGCCCTGGCGACGCTCAGCCGGCGGGGCGGGCTGACCAAGGTCGCCGTCCAACCAGTCGGTCACCACATAGTGGTAATACTGCTTGGACCACAACATTCCCGCATAAGCCTGTCGCGCCACCAATTTCTCATCGGCAGAAAGACCCCCGGGCAATACCGCGTCATAGAATTCGTCAGCTTCCTTCTTCCGCTGCGCAAAGACGGCGTCGAAATCGGAGAACGGGGCGTCCTGGGGTTTCTTCGTTTGTCGGACGGTCAGTCGCAGTTCAAGCACCAGGGTCCCACCTGACGGTATAGTTCGTGAATAACGCGCCGCAGCCTTCGTCCCCTTTCTGCCCGGATTCGGGGCAGTTCGTTCGTCGTTCACGATGTAACGATGAAACGCGTCTTTCGTGAACGCTGAGGACAATGCAGAGCCGAACAAACGTTGATAGTTCGTTTCGTTGTCAGTGAAGAGTAGTTCGTCAGCATCCTTGCAGAACAAACCGTATTCACCGAGAGCCCAGTGCTGCGAGAGGATCGCACTGTAACCACGATCGCGCTGTAAGCTTGAATTCTCCGCTGTCAACGACGGCAGCCGGTCATCACGGCCCCAGCGCCAGGTATTCCGGAACCAGAGGGTCGGCAGAATCTCAATCGGAGCTGCTTCCGGCCCGCGATTGCAGACGGTGATGCGAATGAGCAGATCTTCGGGGTCTTGCTTGGCATATTCGGCGAAAACGTCGAAGTAGCGATTCTCGTGAAAAATTCCGGTGTCCACCAATTCGTATTCCGGGTCCGCCTTGCTTCGCAAACGCGCTTCAGCTCGCAAAAGCTCGTACGGATAGGCCGCGTGCGGATACTTGTACAGGTATTTCATGTAGGAATGGCTGGGCGTGCTGTCGAGATAAAAGTAGTATTCTTTGACGTCCTCGCCGTGATTTCCTTCCTCGCCGGTCAATCCAAAGGCGCGTTCCTTCAAGAAGGCATCTCGCCGATTCCACAAGGACAGTGCGAAACAGAGATACTGGTGGCGATCGCAAATTCCACCGAGACCGTCTTCGCTCCACCGATAAGCACGGGAACGGGCATGCTCGTGCGGGAAATAGCCCCAGGC
>DATFQU010000167.1:0-12454 GCA_035264005.1 Candidatus Acidiferrales bacterium | reverse complement strand
GTGAATGGCGGAACGCTGGCGGGGCACGTCCGCGTGGAGGATTACGCGACGATTGGCGCGTTTTGCACGATTCATCAATTTTGCAGAGTGGGACGTTACGCGTACATCGGCGCGCTGACGGCGATCACGCAGGATGTGCCGCCGTTTTCCAAAGTTGTGCAGGCGCGCGACGTGCGTTCGCTGGGGGTGAATGCGCTTGGTTTGGAGAGGCACGGATTCGCGCCGGAGCGCATCAAAACGATAGAGCGCGCTTTCCGGCTGCTTGTGCGGTCAAAACTGAATACTTCGCAAGCGATCGAGCGCATGCGCGCAACGCTGAATGGTTCCGAGGATGTGTCCGAGCTGATTCAGTTCATCGAGACCGCAGAGCGCGGTCTGATCAAGTAAGACAACATGACGGAAACGAATACCACGAGCGCCAGCGCGGGATGGGGTCTGATTGCGGGCAACGGGAAATTTCCGTTTCTCGTGCTGGAGGGAGCGCGCAGCCGGGGCATCGACATGGCCGTGATTGCGATTCGCGAAGAAGCATCTCCGGAACTCGAGAGGGTCGCGCGGCGAATACATTGGGTGAGCCTCGGCGAGCTGACACGCACGATCGAGTTGCTGCACGAAGAAGGTGTGAAACAGGCGGTGATGGCAGGGCAGGTGAAGCACAACAAGATTTTCAGTTCGATTCGGCCGGACTGGAAGCTCGCGAAGCTGCTGCTGTCGCTCTCGAAGAAAAATACGGATTCGCTGATCGGGGCTGTAGCGCGTTTGCTGGAAGAAGAAGGAATTCACCTGGTGGATTCGACGACGTTCTTGGGCGCGCTGCTGCCGGAAAAAGGAGTGCTCACGCGGCGCGCGCCGAATGAAGAAGAAGCAGCGGACATCGCGTATGGCAGGGAAGTGGCGCGGCGGCTCGCGGAAGTGGATCTGGGGCAGACGGTGGTGATTTCCGGACGCGCGTGCGTGGCTATCGAAGCGATGGAAGGTACGGACGAAACCATCGAACGCGCTGCACGTCTTACACAAGGGAAGCGTCTGGTGGTGGTGAAAGTCAGCAAGCCTTCGCAGGACATGCGTTTCGACGTGCCTGTCGCGGGTATGGAAACCATCGCTGTAATGCGCCGCTCAAATGCGACTGCGCTGGCCATCGATGCGCGGCGCACGCTGCTCTTCGACCGCGAGCGATTGCTTGCGGAAGCGGACGCAGCTGGCATCGCCATCGAAGCGTTTGAAGCGCTCGGCGGAACCGAAATGCCGCAAACGGGCAAAGATACGGCAAAAGGCGCAGCGCGCGCATCAGACAAAGACACGCGAAGTGTGTCCGGAAGTGCACCAGGGAAGGCCAGAGTTGACTGACAAGAAAATTCGCGTCGGCGTGGTGGGCGTGGGCGATTTTGGGCGCAACCACGTACGCGTTTTGCATGATTTGCCGGGGGCGGAACTTGTCGGCGTCCAGGACGCGGATCTGGAGCGTGCGCGGCAGGTGGCAGCCGAGTTTAATACGCAGGCGTTCCCCGACGTGGCTGACCTCGCAGAGCAGGTGCAGGCCGCGTGTGTGGTTGTTCCGACTAAACTACATGCGCAGATCACTTCGGAACTCTTTGAGCGTGGCGTGGATGTGCTGGTGGAAAAGCCCATTGCGGCTTCTCTGGTGGAAGCGGACCGGCTGATTGCAGAGGCAAAAAAAGCCGGACGCATTTTGCAGGTCGGGCATCTGGAGCGATTCAATCCCGCGGTTGTCGCAGTACAAAAAATTGTGGGACGACCGCTTTTCTTCGAAGTGCATCGCCTGGGAGTTTTTTCGCCACGCAGCCTGGATGTGGACGTTGTTTTCGATGTGATGATTCACGATCTAGACATTCTGCTTTCGCTGCTGAATTCTCCGGCGCGGGATATTCAGGCAGTTGGCATTCCCGTTCTGACGGATAAAGTGGACATCGCGCACGCGCGCATCGAATTCGAATCCGGCGCAGTCGCCAACGTGACGGCGAGCCGCGTTTCCACCGAGCGCGTCCGCAAATTGCGGTTTTTCCAGTCGCGCGAATATATTTCTATCGATTACACGCGGCAGGATGTGACGCGGATTCGCGTGGTCGGCGAAGGCTCGCAGCCAGCGATCGATTTTGAAAAACTGCCAACTGAACCGGAAGAACCGCTCAAGGCGGAACTGCGCTCGTTCGTTGCCGCTGTGCGAGAGCGAAAAACGCCGCTCGTTGACGGCGAAGCGGGCCGCCGCGCGCTCAAACTGGCCGAGCGCGTCATGGGCGGAATCATCGAGCACGCCAATCGCGTAAAACCGGAGCTTGCCGCCGCACTTACACTGAAATGATTCCTCGGACTCTGGTCCCGGTGAAGATTTCGCCCGTCGAGAAAGAGGCCCCCGGCCAAAACGGGCACAGGAAAACCTCGCAGCTCGATTCACGCATTGTTGTGCCCTCTGAGCTTCCGCCGGGCGAACTCGACGCGCGCACAAGTATTCCCGCGTATTTGCCTCTCGACGTGCTGGCGAGCCGCATGCTCATTCCGCGCGACATGCCCGTGAAGCGCATGGAGGAGTCCACTTCAACGATTCCCTCCCATGTGCCGCTCGCGGTCTTGGAGACGCGCGTGGTGGTGCCGCCGGAAGCGAAGCTCGAAAAATCGTTCCAGCCCGCGCAGCAACTGCCGGTCGGGATTTTCGAAGATGTGCTCGAGCCGGATCTCTTCACCACCGGCGAAGTGAACCTTCTCGCCAGTCCGGACGATGCGAAGAAGACCGATTGGCAATGGGTGGCGCGGTCGTTTTCTTTGATCGTTCACGTCGCGGTGATTCTTTTTGTCTTGCTGGCTCCGAAGTTTTTTACGGTGAATCAGCCCGCGCAGCAAGTGCAGCTTGCGCGGCAGCAGCTTTCGTCGGTGTTTCTGCCTCCGTCGGTGAAGGAAGTGCCCAAAATTCAGCCTCCACGCGAAAGGCCGAGCGACCGTATTCGGCTCGACCCGCGGATCCTGAAGAAACTCGACGTGCCCGCGCAACCGACGCCCGCTCCGCTCGCTGGCCCGAAGAATGCTGCGCCGCCGCAGCCGGAGCAAGTAGCGCCCTCGCAGCCGGCGCCTCAGCCACCGCCGCAGCCCGCGCCGAAACCTGAGCCGGAGTTCAAACCGATTGAACCTCAGCCGCCGCCGAAACAGCACTTCAATTTGCAATTACCCAATATGTCTCCGGGCAGGGAACTGGAACAGCAGACTCAGGAGGCGCTGCAGAATCCCAGCCGCTCGAATTCGGTCGCTGTTCAAGGAACGGTTCCCGGCGCGGGTCCTTCAAGCGGGGCCAATGGCCAGGGATTGCTTGGGGCTGGCGTACAGATTCTTACGCCGACCGATGGAGTGGATTTTTCGAATTACCTCGCGCGGCTGATTGCGCGCGTGAAGCAGAACTGGATCACCGTGTGGCCGATTTCGGCGCGGATGGGAGATAAGGGTGTGGTGGTAATGCAGTTCCGCATCATGACCAACGGAGACATGCCGAGTCCATTTCCGATGCTCGAACGCACGTCGGGTAAAGAGCCACTGGATCGCGCCGCGGGGGCGGCACTGACGGAGTCGAATCCGTTCGAGCCGTTACCGCAGGCCTATACGCGGCCTTACATCGAGCTTCGCGTTATTTTTCTTTACAACCTGCCGCTCGATTACAATTTGAATCAGTGAAGCTCAACCGCACGCAACTTCTGGGCGCGTTTCTGCTGGCGCTCATCGTCCTGATTTATCTGCTGGTTCGCTTTCGGACCTTCCATCCATGAGTGCGGAGCGCCGACTGCTCGTGATTCTAGGCCCGACGGCGTCGGGCAAATCGACGCTGGCTGTGGAACTCGCGTTGAAGCTCGGGGGGGAAGTGGTGTGTTGCGACTCGACGCAGATTTACCGACATTTCGACATCGGGACAGGCAAGCTGCCGGTCGCCGAGCAGAAGGGAATTCCGCATCACCTGACCGACCTTGCGGAACCGGAGGATGTGTTCACCGCCGGAGACTACCGCCGCCACGCTTTGCAGGCGCTCGGTGATATTTCCGCCCGTGGCAAGCTGCCCATTCTGACCGTTGGTACCGGCCTCTATTTGCGTGCGTTACTCGAGGGGCTCGATGATCTTCCGGGGCGGTCGGAGGCGGTTCGCGAACGCTTGCGGCAAAGGGCCGCGGCCCGTGGAGCCGAGTATTTACATCGCATTCTTGTGAAATGCGATCCCGCAGGTGCCGCGCAAATCGCCCTTCGCGACACGCAAAAGATCATTCGTGCCATTGAAGTTTGCTTTCTCACTGGAAAGCCCGCCAGCGAGCTTCGGGGGCGCAATCGAACGGGGCTGACCGGCTTCCACGTTCTGAAAATCGGCTTGATGCCGCCCCGCGAACAGCTCTACGCGCAGATTGACCGCCGGGTTGAAACTATGTTCCAGTCGGGCTGGGTGGAGGAAGTACGCGGCCTGACTCATCGCGGAGTTCCTCCGAATGCGAAACCCTTTACGTTCTTGGGTTACGGGCAGATTAGAGAACACATTGCCAGCCCTGCCCCGCGCCCGCTTGACGCCATCGTGCCGGAGATCCAGCAGGCGACGCGCCAGTACGCAAAGCGCCAGATCACCTGGTTCCGGCGCGAGGCCGAGGTCCACTGGCTGGCCAGCTTCGGGCACGACGTGAAAATTCAGCGAGAAGCCCTCGAAATCGCGCGACCGCAAGGCTAATCGCAGTACGCATCCGTATGTTCGATGCCCTGCGGGGCTGGTTGCCGGATTGACCCCATTCCTATCCGTACAGTAGAATCGCCGAACCGAAAAGCCTATGGCTACTCGCCGCCACAGCGGAACTCGCCTGGATCGCCGCGATTGGGTGGACGCAGGAATCGTCATTCTTGCCTCGAAGGGCGTCGACGCGGTTCGTGTGGAAAGCCTTGCCAAGCAGCTCAACATCAGCAAGGGCAGCTTCTACTGGCATTTCAAGGACCGGGGCGACCTGCTCGAGGCGATTCTGGAGCGATGGGAGATCCAGCAGAGCGACTGGAACACGGACGGCGAGCGGGTATCAAACCCGGTAGAACGCTGGGCGCGACTGTTCGAGTTTCTTTCAGGTCCCGGTTACGCGCGCTTGGAAATGGCCATTTCCGCTTGGGCGAGACAAGACGCCGCCGTTGCAGTGCGCGTGGCGACCGCGGATCGAAAGCGCCTCGACTATTTGTCGCGTGTTTTTCGAGAGATTGGGTTTACCTCAGCGCAGGCCTCGGAGTGGGCCAATGCTGCGATGTTTCTGTACCTCGGCTGGATGGATCGCATGACGCGGGCCATCCCTCAGGACGAAAACGAACCAGCCCTCGCCGAACTGCTTTCGCGTTTTGTGCTGGCCGCTTCTGCGCTGGCGAGCCAGGAGGCCATGCAGACGCGATAGGAGTATAATTGTCTTGATGAACATCGCATCGCGCAAGGCCGCCGGTTCTCCCACCCCTCACGAATGAAATCTCCTTCGCCTTTGGATAATGCGGAACGAACGCTGCTCGTAGGCGTCGGTTTGAAGCAGCCGAAAAGCAGAGTGGGCGCAAGCGGCGCCGCCGTTGAACGCGAATCCCTCGCGGAACTGGACGAATTGGCGCGAAGCGCGGGCGCTCGCGTGGTTGGAACGCGCTTGCAGATGCGCGACTCGCTCGACGCGGCGACACTTCTCGGGCGCGGCGCGCTTTCCGAGTTGCAGCGCGAAGCGGAACGCATGGACGCTGGCCTTGTAATTTTCGACCGCAATCTTTCGCCGTCACAGCATCGGAACGTTGAGCGCGGAGTTGGCTGCCGCGTCGTCGACCGCACCCAGTTGATTCTCGATATTTTTGCGCGCCATGCGCAGAGCCGCGAAGGCCAGCTTCAGGTGGAGCTTGCGCAGCTCAACTACCTGTTGCCACGCCTGGCTGGAACGTCGCGGGAACTTTCGCGGCTTGGCGGCGGAATCGGAACGCGCGGGCCTGGCGAACAAAAACTCGAAACAGACCGCCGCCGGATTCGCGACCGCATTCGGAAAATCCAGCAGGCCATCGAAGTGGTACGCAGACAGCGTTCGTTGCGGCGCCGCGCGCGCCAGGGCGTGCCGCTTGGAACTGTTGCACTCGTCGGCTACACCAACGCGGGCAAATCGACTTTGTTTAACGCGCTCACTCACGCGGCAGTGCTGACTTCGTCGAAAATGTTTGCAACGCTTGATCCAACGGTTCGCTCACTGCGGTTGCCTTCGCGGCGGCGCGTTTTGCTTTCCGATACGGTAGGTTTCATCCGCGATTTGCCGCCGGATCTGATCGCTGCGTTTCGCGCGACGCTCGAAGAAGTGCAGGAAGCTGCGGTGATTCTGCAGGTCACGGACGTGTCGAACCCATCGCACGCCGAGCACGATGCGGAAGTAGAAAAAGTCTTGGAGGAACTCGGCGTCGCGGACAGGCCGCGGCTGCGCGTGTTCAACAAAATCGACCGCCTCGCTCCGGCAGAGCTTGAGGCGTTGCGCGAATCGTGCGACACGGCATCTTTTTCGCAGGAAAACCCGCGCGAGAAAATTCTTGCGTCTGCTCACACAGGAGCGGGACTCGAAGCTCTGATCCGTTGCATCGACAAAGCCATGCCGGTTGATCCAATTGTCGAGCGCCGCTTGACCGTGCCGATGTCGCATGGCCGCGAGCTCGCGATGATTTACGCGTGCGGGCGCGTGCTCAATTCCGAAGTGCTCGACGGCCACATTCGCTTGCAAGCGGAAGTGCCTGCGTCGCTTGCCGCGCGCTTGGATTCGTTTTCTTCCCCTCAGTAAGCGCAATTTTCGCGAAAAACGGGCCGTTTTTTGTGTATTGGAAGGCTGGTTTTCACGCAGCGCACTGTTTACCGTTTGGTTTTTCTGTGCTCCGCGTTTGTGCAAATTGCAAATGGCCGTCTGAATGCTGTCAGAAGCCTGCGTCGGAACGTTGGGTATTCGCCAGAGAACTGTATCCTTTGCATTTTGTGTAGGATATGGTCAGGTGTCAACTCTTCGTAGTGGATCTCGCAGGCTGTCCGGCATCCCGGCGCCGAACCCAAAACACCCCAATTTCCACAGTGATTTCCACAGTTATCCACTCCACTAACAGGCCCGCTTCAACTAGCCGGCCAATATACTCATAGGTAAAATAGCCTCACTGCACGGTTTCCGGCCTTTCTACCTGAGAATTCAGGAGTTACACTGGACTTCGCACCAACCGCATTGACTCCGTCCCGCCGGAGCACTATAGTTTTTGTATCTCCCGTCCTCAGCGGCGAGGGAGTCCCTTGGGTCGAGGCAGAAAATGAATCTCCCCAACAGTCTAACGATCCTCCGAATTTTCTTCGTGCCGCTGCTGGTGGTTGTCCTCCTGACACAATGGCCCAACTGGGAGTTTTGGGGACTGTCCGTCCACTTTGAAGTTTGGGGTGTGCTGATTCTGCTCGCTGCTGCGGCGACGGATGCTGCTGACGGCTATTTTGCGCGCAAGCGCGCCCAGGTCACTACTCTCGGAATTTTGTTGGATCCAATCGCCGACAAACTTCTGATTTGCGCGGCGTTTATTCCTCTGGTGGCGATGCGTCTTGTCCCGGCGTGGATGGTGGTGGTGATCATCGGGCGCGAGTTCATCGTGGACGGCTTGCGAAGCATTGCGTCAGTGGAAGGACTGGTGATTCCCGCTTCACCGCTCGGCAAGACAAAGCTGTTTTTGCAAGTGCTCGCGGGCTGCATCGTGATTTATTCCGCGCGGCACGCGGGCATAAAGCTGCTCGCTTACGTTTTGCTGTGGCTGGTGGTCATCAGTGCGGTCGTATCCGCGGTGCATTATTTCCTGATGTTCTGGAGCCAGGTGGATCACCGCTTCAAGCAGCGTCAGAGCATCCCGCTGGTCCTCGAACAGAAGAAAAATACCCCCGATGTGCCCACCGTCACTCCATAACGACGAGAAGCGTTTACTGCTGCAAATTGCCAGAAGAGCTATCGAGTCTGCACTGACCGGCCGCGAGGCGCTGGAGATTCCTGAGCTACCGGGAAGTCTCGAGGCCCAGCGAGGAGCCTTCGTCACGCTGCATCGCCGCGGCCGTTTGCGCGGATGCATCGGACGCGTGCTCGTTCGAGAAACGCTCGCTCGCGTGGTTGCCGAATGTGCCGTAGCGGCTGCGCTCGATGATCCCCGCTTTTCGCGGCTTCGACCAGAGGACCTGGCCGAATTGCAGGTCGAGCTGTCCGTGCTTTCTTCGCCGAAGCGCGTCGCGCCCCAAGAAGTGGAGCCGGGGATTCACGGCGTGGTGATCTCGCGAGGGGAAAAACGCGGCATCCTTCTGCCACAAGTCGCCACGAAATACCGTTGGACGCGCGAGCGCTTCCTGGAGGAAACTTGCGAAAAGGCCGGACTGCCTCCAGCGGCCTGGAAAAGCCCGGAAACGCGTATAGAGGTTTTTACGGCTGAGGTTTTTTCGGAGGCCGATTGCGCGGCCTCCGTAAATCAGAACTGATCACCCGCGAGCCCAAGTCACTCGATCTCGCAGTGATCTCCGTCGTAGATTTCGCGAAGGCTAAGGGTGACCAGCACCGTTGCGGCGTTTGGCGTGGTGCGCAAAACGACTCCTTCACCCAGGATTTCGCGCGGCAGTTGTTTCGGCGAGAACGCCGGTCCAGAGCCATACCCCTCCACGCTGGTTCCCATGTCCGGAGTCTGCCAAACGCTGCTATCTTCGTTGTCCTGATATCTGTAGATGCGCAAATAATCTCCTGCCTTCAAGCCTTGCTTGCTGCCCAGATTGACATACACGATGTCGTTCGTCCCGGACGCGATCCCGTATCCTTTGGTGACGACCACTAGACCCTTTTTCTTCCCGCTTGGCGCGGCCAGCCGGTCGAAGCTTGCTTCCGACTTGATTTCGGGCACTTCACGCTCGACGAAAGGCTCAACAACGTCTCCCCGCTGCATGAAATTGCAAGGGCCGCTCATAATTTGCGCCACAGAGACTTTGGGCTGCACATCAACCACCTTTAGGCGACCCTCGTCTTCCCACATCTGGCCCATCTCGCGCATCAGCCGGTCTTGCGATACAAACCACGGAATGCCCGTCCAGTTGTCCACCGGACGCATGACGGAAAATATATCGCCGACCTTTACTCCCTTGTCCGCGCCGCGGTTAATGTAGACGTAGTCGCCCTCATAGAAGCTGATCTTGTAAAGCGACTGTTCGCCGGAAATGATTTTCGTGCCTCGGGACACAGGCGCCGTCGTCATCATTCCCGAACAGTAGACGTCTTGCTGCGTGGTCAGCGGCATCGTCTGAGCCGCTGGCGCAGCCTGCGCGGGAGTTGCGGCCTGCGCAGAGGGTGTGTCCTGTTGCTGCCCCCAGGCGGCAACGGGCAAGAGTGCAAGAGACAGTGCTACAACCAAAGTATTTCTGCGCATTTCGATCACTCCTCAGTTTAGAAAATCGCGTGGCATAGCCGCTGACAATCGGAGAGCGGCAAAACATTCCACTCAATGATTCGAGCGTAGCGAAGCGTCCAAGGAGGGTCAAGGCACTGTCTTGTTGCGTTTACCGTATCGGGTAACGCATCCTATGGAACTCAAACCTGTACGCAAGGACAGCATGAAAAGGGCGCGCATCTTCGAAAAGGATAGTGTCTGCGGTGTGGTCGCAGCGCGCACCGCGGGCGATGTTCTGCGCCAAATTCGCAGCGCACTCCGCTATACCAACACAATTGAGTTGCGCCTCGATTGGCTCGCGAACGCGCAGGAGGCCGCGCGGCTCCTCGCGCAGTTGAAAAAAAACAGAATTCTGGGCCGGGCCACGTTCATTGCGACGTGCCGCGGTAGGCAGGCGGGCGGGAAATTCTCCGGCACGGTCGTCGAGCAGCTCAATTTGCTGCGTTCTGCCATAAATGCGGGCTGCGAGTGGGTTGACTTGGAAGTTGAAACCACGGCGGAGCTGCCGCGGTTTACTCTCGGGCTGTATACGGCGCACGCGAAGCGCATTCTTTCGCATCACGATTTTCACGGCACGCCTGACCCGCGCCGCCTCGCTCGACTTGCGCGGAAGCTCGGCGAAACGTGCGACGGTTTTGGCTTCGATGCCGTGAAAATCGCCACGGAATGCGATTCACTCGCCGATAGCCTGCGCGTCCTCGCGCTGGCGCGCCACCCGCAAGATCACAACGTCGTCGCCGTGCCCATGGGCGAAGTGGCGACGCCCGCTCGCGTGCTCGCGCCGCGCTTCGGGAGCGCTCTTTCGTACGCTCCTGTCGAAGAAGCAACCGCTCCAGGTCAAATTCCGCTCGGTGAATTGCACGACCTGTATCGCGCCAGCGCCATCACGCGACGCACGCGCGTCTACGGAATAATCGGCAATCCCATCGCGCATTCGCTCTCTCCCGTCTTGCACAACACGGCGTTCCGCGCACGCAAACTCGACGCGGTTTATCTTCCGTTTCGCGTCGCCGACTTGAAGGATTTCCTCCGTGCCATCGAGCCGCTCGGCATCTGCGGCTTCAGCATCACATTGCCGCACAAGGAGAAAATTCTGCGCCACCTGGACGATTGTGATCCGCTGGCAGCGGCAATCGGCGCAGTCAATACGGTTGTTGTTCGCGGCGGAGGAAAGCTGTTCGGCTACAATACAGATTACGTTGGCGTGCTTCGCGCCATTGAGCGGCGAATGCCTATTGCGGGGAGCCGCGTCCTTATTCTTGGGGCTGGCGGCGCGGCGCGCGCGGTTGCGTTTGCGCTTGCGAAGGGCGGAGCGGCCATCTCGATTTATGCGCGACGGATGGAACGGGGGCGGAAACTGGCTCGTGAAGCTGGCGGCGATACCATGCCGCGCGCGGCGCTGAAGCGCGAATTTTTTGACGCCATCGTGAACGCAACTCCGGTCGGGATGCATCCAAACACGCGCCAATCGCCGCTGAACGCGAATGAACTGAATTGCCGAATCGTCTTCGACACGATTTACCGGCCACGGCGCACCAAACTTTTGCAACTGGCAGCTGCGAAGGGCATCGAAACGATTTTAGGAGTCGAGATGTTCCTCGCTCAGGGGATCGCGCAGTGGGAAATTTGGACCGGAATGCGCGCCCCTGAAGCACTGATGCGTCGCGCCGTCCTGCGAAAGTTAGAAGCGGAGGAGCGAAAGCAGAAAGAGTCATGATCGAACCCGACTTCAACACGTTCCGCAAACTCGCGCGCAAGGGTAACTTCGTGCCGGTCTATGAGACGTTCACCGCTGATCTGCTGACGCCTGTGGCCGCGTATCTCAAGCTCGCGCGCACATCGAGCTATTCCTGCCTGCTTGAAAGCGTCGAAGGCGGCGAGAACATCGCGCGCTACACTTTTCTCGGCGCCGATCCCGCCGAAGTTTTTCGCTCGCGCGGAACCACTTGCACCATCGAAACGCCCGACGGCCACGAAATCATCCAAGGCAATCCCATCGAAATTTTGCGCAAACGCATGAAGCGTTATCGTCCTGTGCGCATTCCCGGCCTTCCGCCGCTTGTCGGCGGCGCCATCGGATACTTCGCATACGACATGGTTCGCCTCATCGAACGCATTCCGTCGACTGGCGAAGACGAATTGAAGCTCGATGACGCGGTGCTCATGTTTTTCCACGGCCTCGTCGCATTCGACCACGTCCGCCACCGCGTCTGGATCGTCCGCAACGTGCTCACCGACGGCCAGCGCCACCTGCGCAAGAAATACGACGTCGCCGCCGCGGAAGTCTCGCGCATTCGCCGCAAACTCGAACAGCCGCTGCCGAGGGCCGCTGCGAATGGCAATCGCGCGCCGTTGCAGTTCACTTCCAATTTCACGAAATCGAAATACCTGGCCGCCGTTTCGCGCGCCAAGGAATACATCCGCGCCGGAGACATTTTCCAGGTCGTGCCCAGCCAGCGCTTTTCCGCGCGCACTTCGGCTGATCCTTTCGAAATTTATCGTGCGCTGCGCGTCGTGAATCCTTCGCCGTATCTTTATTTTTTGCACCTCGGCGACGTGTCCGTCGTCGGCAGCTCGCCCGAAATGCTCGTCAAAATTCAGGGACGCGACGCGTTTTATCGTCCCATCGCCGGCACTCTTCCGCGCGGGCGCGACGCGCAGGAAGACCAAGCCCTCGAAAAAAAACTTCTCGCCGACCCCAAGGAGCGCGCCGAACACATCATGCTCGTTGACCTCGGCCGCAACGATCTCGGCCGCGTCTGCGAATACGGCTCGGTGAAAGTTGAGCGCCTGATGTTCGTCGAGCGCTACTCGCACGTGATGCATCTCGTGTCGAGCCTGCGCGGGAAGCTGCGCGAAAACGTGGACTGCCTCGACGCGCTCATGGCCTGCTTTCCCGCGGGCACCCTCAGCGGCGCGCCGAAAATTCGCGCCATGGAAATCATCGACGAACTCGAGCCCACGCGCCGCGGCATCTATGCCGGAGCGATTCTGTATCTCGATTTCTCAGGGA
>DATFQU010000166.1:0-2243 GCA_035264005.1 Candidatus Acidiferrales bacterium | reverse complement strand
TGACGATGACCGGCATCTCCTGGGGAATCGTGGCGGTAACGCTGCTCCTGAGCTACGGCTCCGGATTCCGCAGCGTGCTGATCTATACGTTTGAGGTCTTTGGCAAGGCGGCGGTGATTTGTTGGCCGGGAACGACCAGTGAACAGGCTGGCGGAGAGCGGGCCGGGAAGGAGGTTCACTTCCAGCAAGAAGATGCGGATTGGGTGAAGGCCCAATCACCGCTCATCAAGCGTGTCACGCTCGAGACCGTGAAGTGGAAGGGAATTTCGCACGACGAGCGGCTGTCGGATTCGGCGACTCGCGGCGTTTATTCCGAGTACGGAGAAATGCGCAACGAGGTGCCGAGTGACGGCCGGTGGATTTCGGCGGAGGATGTTGAAGAAAGACGGCGCGTAGTGTTCCTGGGGGCGCGGCTGAAGAAAAAATTGTTCAGCGGAACACCTGCGGTAGGAGAGACGGTGCGGATCAACGGCGTGCGGTTCACCGTTATCGGCACGATGGATATGAAGTTTTCGGACAGTTGCTATTTCAATTGCGACGACGAGTCCGCGTTCATTCCGTATTCAGCGGCGGCAGATTTGTGGGACGCGCGTTATGCGAGCGTGATGGTGATGGAGCCAGTGGCGCCGCAGTTTGAAGCGCAGGCAATGCAGCAGTTCCGCACGGCCATAGCGAACCGCCAGCATTTTTCACCGAATGACAAGCGCGCTATTACGATGTTTGGGCGCCAAGAGTTCAAGCCCATCTACGACGGAATCACACTCGGAATTGAAGGGTTGTTATTTCTGATTGGCGCGATGACGCTGGGAATCGGCGGCGTGGGCGTGATGAACATTATGCTGGTGTCGGTCGAAGAGCGGGTCCGGGAAATTGGTTTGAGAAGGGCTTTGGGCGCGCGGAAGTGGCATATCCGCTGGCAGTTTCTGCTGGAAGCTCTGGTGCTGACGCTGGCCGCGGGAGTGGTGGGGATGTTGATCTCGTGGGTGCTTACGTCGGCGATCGGGACGCTGCCGTTTTTGGGACCGGCCTATGAGGATGACAGCGGAAAAGTGGATATTCATCTCACTTTGTCGACCACAACGCTGTTTCTCTCCACGTTGATTCTGATCTTGGTCGGCGTGATCAGCGGCTGGCTGCCGGCAATGCAGGCGGCGAAACTCGATCCCGTGGAGGCGCTGCGGTACGAATGAGGAAGAAGTGGGCAGTGGCCAGCGATCGGCCTGCCCCAGAACAGCAACAGTTCTCGCGCCGACCAGGTCATCAGCGCACAGCGATTCCCACGAACTGCAACACTCCCGAGGGCTGTCAGAACTCGCCTTGTACCGCCCATTCGTTGAGTCCATCCCTGATTCCTCGCATAAGTTCCCGCGGCTACGACCCGTGTGGCGGTGGCCAGAACGTTGCGCGAGCCTGCTATAGTGGTAATTCCGCCCCGTACGAATGAGCAGGACGGAGAGTGAATGATGAGGACAGCGAAGTTTTCGAAAGTGCGGATGGCGCTATGGCTTGCGCCAGTAGGGGCGCTGTTGCTGGTGGCGTCTCTGGTGGAGGGGCACGCCATCCTAAAGGACTCGAGCCCGATGTCGAATGGGACGGTGCCGGGTCCTGATGTGCCGGTTCGGCTGCACTACAACGTGCGTGTGGATGCAGCCCTCTCGAAGTTGGAACTGTTGAATCCCGACCAATCGACAACCAGCCTGGCAATCGAAAAGCAACCCGCGCCCGACACGTTGACGTCAGTGGCCAAGGGACTGAAGGCGGGCGCGTACAAGATTCGCTGGCAGGTGCTTGCTCCGGACGGACACATCACTCGCGGCGAGGTGCCTTTTACAGTGACGGGTTCCTAAGAAGAGAATCATGGCTCAACTGCTGGCTCTTTCCGGCTTCCTGGCCGTGTTGCTGCGCGCGGCGATTCTGTGTTTTCAGACCGTTTTGATTGGTGGTCTGTTCTTTTTCATTTTTGTGGCGCGCGAAGGGCAAAGCCGCGGCGAGGGCCTGCTGCGCTCGGGCTGGAAGCTGATCCGGTGGAGTGCGTTGGGAGTGGCTTTATCGCAAATCTTTTTCCTGATCACAAATTCCTTCACCCTGACCTATTCGACGGGCATCCCCCTGGGGCAGGTGTTCAGCGCGAACTTTTTCTGGGCCGGGCTGGTGGCCACGGTGTCAGGATTTGCGGTTGCGTTGTGGCCCTCCGGCTTGCGCCAGAGCGTGAATCCGGTGGTGCTTTTTCCGGCTGCGCTGGT
>DATFQU010000165.1:0-17017 GCA_035264005.1 Candidatus Acidiferrales bacterium | reverse complement strand
GATCCAGAAGTTCCATCCCGGAGCGTGAAAGAAAACCCCCGACAACACTTGCACCAGATACACAACCGTGCACGCGATCACCAGAACCTTGATCGCCGGAGTGATCGACCAGTCCCAATCGAAGGTAAATCCCGTCGAGCCCGAAGAGTATCGCGCCATGTCCGGTCAATCGAAGTCTATGCGCCCCGCGCCGCAGAGTCAAAGCACGAAGGCCAGTGTGCTAGTATCAACTGTTCGGAATTAGCCATAAGCTTTGAGGACCCAGTGGAATCCTCCCTTTCGCGGCAACAGCATGCCTTTGACACAGTTGATCTCAATGACCCTGTCTTTCAACAGCTCTCCGACTACGCTGCCAGAATTGTAAGACTGCTGGAGTCGGGATCCGTTAAAAGCAGCCGTGAACTAATGGCCGGGCTTGACGACTTTCTAGGAGCTGTATACGCGCTCATATATGCGCACAAAGGTGGTTTTGTAAACCGGACTGACAAACCCATCGAAATCGATAAGGTAAGAGTCCGTGCAGAACAACTATCCGAAGGAAAAGTGCGCACAGATGGAGCGTGGATGGCTGGCTTTCACTTCAACAGCGCGCTCTATCGGATCTCTGCCACCTATGACCGCTTTTTGAAAACGGTCGTCGGTCACGGTGGCGATGTGGGGACCTTGCGAGTGGAGGCTGAGAAGAAATTTCAGCAGCAAACCGGGCGGGCCTGGGAGAATACAGACGTACGGGGAATTCATGGTCAAACCACTACTCTCAAACACGATACTAAGGGAACCTACGAAACTAGGCGCGAAAACGCTAAGTTCGAAAATGCAATTTCGGCTGTCGGAGAGCTGCTTGAATTATTGGGAGCCTTCTATCTTTCTGCCTGACTCGATCAAATTGCATTCTGACAGCGATCAATCCATCTTCTTCCTTGCAAAATAAAACTGCGTCGCGCCCAGTGCCACGAACATCACCACTGCAAAAATTCTGCTATCAGCCAGCGCGCCCATCACGCTCGGCCCAATGTGCAGAAAATGCTGCGGCAAGAAGTGGTATTTGAAGTTCGGATCGCCAAACAAATAAATCACAATCCCGACCAGCCCGAAAATTCCTCCACCCGCAATCAACCCGCTCGCGTAGAGCGGCCCCGGCCCAATGTCGCTGTCTGCCGGGTTCGCTTGTTTCGTTCCGCGCTCCGCCAGCCAGCGAATCACGCCGCCCGCAAAAATCGCCATCGTCGTGTCGATCGGCAGATACGCGCCCACAGCAAACGGCAGCGAACGTATCCCCAGCAGCTCAATCGCAATCACCAGAAACACGCCCACCAGCACCAGCCGCCACGGAAGCTGCCTCTGCAAAATCCCGTTGATCACCGTAGCCATCAGCCGCGCTTGCGGCGCCGACGCTTTTTCGCTCCCAATTCCGTGCACCCATTGCACGTCAATCTCTTGCGCCGCCGGGTCGTACAAATAATTTCCATCCGGAACCACATGCGACCCAATCGCGTTCAGCAGCACATAATTTTTCCCGCCATGCGCAAAACTCTGCTGCTCCACGCTCACGCCCGACGGCAGTTGATTGATGTTCACCGCAATGTTCGCCGGCTTGTATTCTTCCAGCCCCACATTCATCAAATTCAGCGTTCCGCCGACCGCAAACACCGAAGTCATCACGCCGATCATCAGCGCCAGTTGCTGTTTCGAAGGCGTCGCGCCCACCAGATATCCCGTCTTCAAATCCTGCGAAGTTCCGCCCGCATTCGACGACGCCACGCACACCACTCCGCCAATCGTCAGCGCCAGCGCCGAAAACGCCGCGCCCGTCCAATGCGCCACCAAAAACATCGCGCACGTCGCCATCAGCGTCGCAATCGCCATTCCACTGATCGGATTCGATGAATTTCCAATCAGCCCGCAGATCCGCGACGAAACCGTCACGAACAAAAATCCAAACACCACCACAAACACCGCCGCGATCAGATTCGACAGCAGTCCCGTCTTCGCTCCCGGAATCGGACGAAACGTCAGCAGCACCCACATCATCGCCACAATCGCCAGCGAACCCAGCACCACAATCTTCATCGAGAAATCGCGGTCCACGCGGCTCACCGCCGTCGCCACCGCATTCACCGCGCGGCTCTTGCGAATATCTTTCAGCCCCGCGCTCAGTGCCGACACAATCGTCGGCAGCGTCTTCACCAGCGTAATCACGCCAGCCGCCGCCACGGCTCCCGCGCCCATCGGCCGTATATACGACCGGTACAAATCGTCCGGCGTCATTTGCCCAATCGGAATCAATCCTGGGAAGAGCGGCTGCGTCATCAGCCCGCCGAAAAACTTGATCGTCGGCATCAGCACCAGCCACGAAAAAACGCCGCCCGCAAACAGCAGCCCCGCCACGCGCGGCCCGATGATGTATCCCACGCCCATATATTCCGGCGTGATGTTCGCCCGCATCGACGCGCCCGGCAGCCATCCTGGCTTGTACTCCGGCGTGTCCGGCCAGAATCCCATCGTCTCCATCAGGAACGCGTACAGCCCGCCCAGCCCAAATCCCCAGAACACGCGGCTCGCGAACGACCCGCCTTTGTCTCCCGCCACCAGCACGTCCGCGCACGCCGTGCCCTCGGGATAAAGCAAATTCCCGTGCTCCTTCACAATCAGCTGTCGCCGCAGCGGAATCATGAACAGCACGCCTAGCCATCCGCCCAGCAGCGCCAGGAAAAACACGCCCCAGTACTGCAGCGGAAATCCCAGGAAAATCAGCGCCGGCAAAGTGAAAATCACGCCGCCCGCAATCGACTCGCCCGCCGAGCCCGTCGTCTGCACAATGTTGTTTTCGAGAATTGTCGATTTACCGAACGCGCGCAGAATGCTGATCGACAGCACCGCGATGGGAATCGAAGCCGAAACCGTCAGCCCCGCGCGCAGTCCCACGTAGACGGTGATCGCGCCGAAAAACAATCCCGCGAAAATTCCCAGTATGATTGCGCGCCGCGTCAGCTCAGGAGTGTTTTGCTCAGCGGGAATGTACGGATGGAATTCGCCCGGCGGCGCAATCGAGCTCCACGGTTTCGTTGCCAATCCTTACCTCCGGAATTTGAAGCAGCGTTTCCGCCGGGCCGCGTCCTATGAGTCCTGGAAAGAGGCTTGGAGTCGCACGCACGGTAACATCACTCGTTCTGCCTCGCAAGCAGTACCGATTCGTCATACCTGTACGCCGCAATAACTTGAAATTATTTGACAACTTCGCCGAAGCCGGATAGTTTCACGGCACGTTACGAACAGTGTAACTAGTGTCCTTGGGAATTAGATTGCCAAGAGAGTGCTTGCCTGTTCGACAGGGTGCGTAAATGCGTCTTACGAACTTCCTTTCGCTTTTCTCGGGCTTCTGTGTCATTTCTCTGGTTTTGGCTTTTCCTGCAGGCACGCCAGCTGCGGATGAATGGCAACCGATCAATCCGGCGGACCTCGCTCTTAAGGACAATCCCGCGAGCCCCGGCTCGCACGCCATGATTCTTTACCGCCGCGAGCACACTGATAGCGAGCAATCCTTCGTCACCGAGTATTACCGGATCAAGATTTTCACCGAAGAGGGCAAAAGCCAGGCCGACGTTGAAGTCCCGTTCATCAAGGGACGCGATCACGTCGAAGACATTCGCGCCCGCACGATCCGCCCCGATGGCTCTATCGTTCCCTTCGCTGGCCAGGTATTCGAGAAGGAAATCGTCAAGGCCGGCGGCATCAAGGTTCTGGAGAAGACATTTACTCTCCCCGATGTCCAGCCCGGCTGCATCATCGAGTACATGTACAAACTTCAGAAAGACTCCGACTACTACTGGGACGTCAGCTGGTCGGTGCAGCAGGATCTATTCACTCGCGATGCCGACTTCTCAATTCACGCAGCCGGTTTGTCGTCCTCATCCTATTCTCTTTACTTCCGTTCTGTGAACGTCGGTCAGCCCGTTAATCTTCAGAAACAAAAGAACGGCGAGTATACGCTTGCCCTGCATAACATTCCCGGCATGACCGATGAGGATTACATGGTGCCCAAGGACATGCTGCGCGGCCGCGTGGAATTCATCTTTAAGCCGGATTCGCTCTCGCATCTGTCCAAGGACGCCTATTGGAAGCAAATGGACAAGACCATTAACCAGAGCGTGGACGATTACATCAACAAAAAGAACGCGCTCCAGCAGATCGTCGCCGCGACCACCACTGCCTCCGATTCCCCCGAAACAAAACTTCGTAAGCTCTACGCTCGGGTTCAGCTGATTCGCAATCTCTCCTATGAGGACCGCACGACTCAGGAATGGAAACGTCAGAAGATCCAGCAAAACAATAACGTGGAAGACGTTCTCAAACGCAACTATGGCGACAATCGTGAAATCAACGATGTCTTCATCGGTTTGGCGCGCGCCGCAGGATTCGAAGCCAATCAGGTTCTGCTCGCCCCGCGCGACGAACACTTCTTTTATCCCGATTTTCAGGACGTTTCCGAGCTGAATGACGACATCGTCTGTGTCAAGCTCGATGGCCGCGATCTTTTTCTGGATCCCGCCGCCAAGTTCTACCCCTTTGGACTTCTTCCTTGGAACGAAACCGGCGTCACTGGCTTGCGAATCAACAGAGAGGGCGGCGACTTTGTGCAAGTAGTTCTCCCGAGAAGTTCCGATTCTGTCACGGAACGGCACGCCACACTCCATCTAGGGGAGGATGGTTCGCTTTCCGGCACTCTGGAAGTCGATTACACCGGTGTCCGCGCAAGCTCGACTCGGCAGGAGGAGCGAGCCGATGATGAAGCTGGACGCAAGAAAGACATTACTGACGAAATTAAGCGCTGGCTCCCCTCCAGCGCGAAATTCGACGTCACGAAAATCTCCGGCTGGGAAGATTCGTCGGTACCGCTAGTTATCTCCGGCACCTTGACGATCCCGAGTTACGCGGCTTCGGCTGGCCACAGATTACTGCTGCCGTTGACTCCGTTTATTGCCCCCGAGCCGCGCTCGTTCCAATCGCCTACTCGAGTCAATAACGTCTACTTTGCTGTCCCCTACCAACAACGCGATGATGTTTCTATTACGCTGCCTGCCAGTTATCAGCTGGAAAGCCTCCCTCAGAATATCCCGAATGTTCCGGAGGGAGCCATTCGGTACACCATGCTTCCAACTAAGCAAGGCAACATTTTGCAAGTGAAACGCACGCTGGATGTGGAAGATTCGATCTATCCCGCGTCGCTATACGGCTCTATTCGGCATGTATTCAGTTTGGTTAAGACAGGTGATGATGAACAAGCCGTCTTGGAAGCGGCCACATCCGCACATCAGAACTAGCCTCTTTGTTGGCGCCATCTTTGTTGTTGCTCTCGTCAGCGCAGCTCCGGCCCGCTCCGCGAGTTCGCCCGATTGGCTGACGGCTGCCGCTCGCCAGCCTGTTCCTGCTTCAGTCCCCAAAGATGCAGTTGCTGTGGTCCTTTATTCCGAACAGCAAACCACCGCCAAGCCCAATGGCGACGTTGAGACTCGCTATCGCGAGGCCTACAAGATCTTGCGGCCTGGAGGCAAAGATTACGGTACGGTCAGCATTTACTTTTCCAAAATCACACCTCTCAGCTATCTAAAGGCTTGGAGTATTCCCGCAGACGGTAAAGTCTACGAGGTGAAAGACCACGACTCTGCCGAAACTCAGCTCGCCGGCGGGGAGTTCTACGATGACCTGAAGGTGAAAGTTCTCGAGATTCCCGCGGCAGATCCCGGCAACATCATCGGATACGAGTACGTCCAGAAAGGCCGCCCTTACATTTTTCAGGACGTTTGGGATTTTCAGGAGCGCATTCCAGTCCTGCGTGCGGTTTACACTCTTCAAATTCCGGATGGCTGGAAGTACGCGTCTCACTGGTCGAACTACAATCAAGTTGAACCGCAATCCTCCGGCTCGAATCAATTAACGTGGCAAGTCACCGACGTGCCGGCAGTTACAATCGAAGATGACATGCCGCCCTGGCGCGCTGTTGCCGGTCGCTTTGACGTCAAATATTTCTCTCCAGAAAACACTCCCCAGGCCCAACAAGGGGGCTCCTGGCATGATCTAGGTCTGTGGTACTCCGGCCTTTCCGCATCACGCCGCGACGTTACTCCGGAAATCTCTGCGGAAGTCGCGTCTCTGACTGCCCAGGCGAAAACGCCTCTCGAAAAAATTGAGGCCATTACTTCTTACATGCAGCGCCACATCCGGTACGTCGCGATTGAAATCGGGATCGGAGGCTTTCAGCCTCACGCTGCTGCAGACGTTTTCAAAAACCAATACGGCGATTGCAAGGACAAAGCGACTTTGCTCAGCGCGATGTTAAAAGCCGCGGGATTCGATTCCTATTATGCGGTTGCTCAGGTCGATCGCGGCATCGTGCAACCGGAGTTTGCGTCCGTCGTCAGTTTCAATCACATGATTCTGGCGATTCATTTGCCCAGCGACGTCCCCACACAGAATTTGTACGCAGTTATCGACGACCCCAAGCTCGGCAAACTGCTCTTCTTCGATCCCACAGACACCTACACTCCTGTCGGATATCTTCCCGACTATGAGCAGAGCAACTACGTTTTGCTCGTTGCTCCCGATGGCGGCCAGCTCGTGCATCTGCCTGTGTTGCCGCCGTCAACGAACCGATTGATGCGCGTCGGTCAATTTACCATCGACCCTTCGGGCGGTATCACCGGCAATGTCAAAGAAGTCCGCTGGGGCGGCCCCGCTGTTCAGAGCCGAGCGCAGTTTCTCGACGTCGAGCCGAAAGATCGCGAGAAAGTGATCGATCAATTTCTCGGAACATTCCTCGATAATTTTCAGCTGCAAGGCGCGAGCATCGGCAATCTCACTAACTTCGATGAGCCTTTCACCGAGGACTATCGTTTCTCCGCGCCCAATTACGCCAAAGAAGCTGGCGATCTGATCATTCTTCGGCCTCATGTGCTCGGAGAAAAAAGTTCGGCCGTGCTTTCCGGCGCCGAGCGCAAGTATCCTGTCGAATACGATGAGGCTACGTTGCAAACGGACGAATTTGATTTCACGCTGCCTGTCGGTTACACAGTGGACGAATTGCCGCCGCCGGTGAAAACGGATTGTGGCTACATTTCGTACAGCAGCAAAACAACTCTCGACGGAAATGTGCTGCGCTACACCCGCACATATCAGGTTAATGACGTGATGATTCCTGTTCCAAAATTCAAAGAACTTCGCGCCACATTCGATGCGATTGCCGCCGATGAACGCGCCGCCGTCGTGCTCAAGCACTCGAGCTAGTTCTAAGTGTTAAGAGAGGCCATTCTGTTTTTTCCACAGGCCGTGGCCCTTCGCGGCGTACTCACTCATTTTCCTTGACTTTTAGTTAACTCTATGGTACACAGTATCTTCGGCTGAATCCTCCAGCCGAAGGGGAAAAGGGTGGGAAGAGAGGGGAGTCAGGCCGCGGCGACGCGGCTTTTTCCATTTATGGGGATCAAAAGGGCCACATTTGGCCCTTATGAAGGACAAAGGACTCAAATGCATCGTGAAGCGAAGCCGAGGAAACCCGAAGCAACATCGGTCGTCTATCCGGGCCGTCCTTCTGCCCCGCCGCAGCGGGAATTCTAATCGAGTTTCTATGGGAAATTAGAACATGACGCAACTTGCACAAAACAAAGCAGCGGATTCATTTCTAATCGAGTTTTTTCACGCTTTTTTTCGCTCCATCGTTCATTTCCGAACACCCGCGTTTCGCAGCCCGTTTGCTCGCGCTCGGGCCGCATCAGCACCGTCGTCTTTCATGCGCTTTTCAGTTTCTAATCGCCAGACCCCTGGATTATTAGAAATGAGCCTAACTTGCAGAAAACAAAGGAAGGGAGTCGTCTCTAATCGCCAGTCAAATGCGTTTTCCCGAAGGCATTTCGTCCCCCCGAACACTGAACGCCTTTCGATGATCCTTCCTGTTGCGCCTGCCCCGGACGCTTCTGCGGGGCGCTTCACCCGCCCAAGAGCAGATGGTGTTAATGAACACTCTTCAATGGTTCTTCCTTTTGCGCGTTTTATCCGCGCAAGGTTTTCTCGCGAGGAGTGGCATTTATTAGAGGTTTTCCTTAAGCCGCGCAAAATCAGTCGCTTCAAGATTTCTAATCGATAATTTTCGAGCACTTTTCCAAACGCTACCGCGCCGCCTTGCTCGCCGCGCCGTAACCTTGGCGAAGGCTTGTCCTGCCTGCCCTGAGCGTGGCCGAAGGGAGCGAAATCGAAGAGCCCCTAATCACTGTCATTTTCTAATCGGGACACAAAATGCCAGTCGCGAGAAATTAACTCGCACAAAACAAACCACTTCACAATTTCTAATCGGGACTAGAATGCGGTCTTCTTCTTACGAGAGCCTCTCGCGGACTTTGTCGCTCAACACTTTTCCGTCGACGGTCTTTCCTTCAAGCTTGGCGCGCGCCGCTTTGACCACCGCGCCCATTTGTTTGAGGGAATCCGCGCCGGTCTCCGAGATGGCGTCTTCGACGGCGCGGGCGATTTCCGTATCGTTGGGAGCAGGGGGGAGATAGCCTTCGATGATTTTGATTTCCTGCGCTTCTTTTTGCGCCAGATCGTCACGGCCCCCCTTTGTAAATTGCTCGACGGATTCGTGCCGCTGCTTCACCAGCGTTTGCAGGACTTGGAGAGCTTCCATGCCTTCGAGCGGCCGCATTTTTTCAATCTCTTTATTCTTCAGCGCGGACTTGACCATGCGCAGAACGCTCAGCCGCAGCTCGTCTTTTTCCTTCATCGCCGCAGTCAAATCCTGCTGAACTTTTTCGATCAGGCTCATTGCGTCGAAATTCTCCTGCGCAAGGATACCGTGAAATCGGTTCACTGAGAAGCGAGGCGGGATGGTTCGGGTGACTTGGGAGCACGGCGAAAGACGAGTTTGTCGTTGACGATGAAATTGATCAGCGAACACGCGGCAATCGCCAACAGGTTCGCAGCAAGCAGCGGCGCGTGCAGCTCGTGCATGAACAACGAAACGAAAAGTAAGTTGCCGCCGATGGACACGACGCCGGTGGTTCCGTTGAACGCGAGTAGCCGGCGCAGAATGCGGTCGCGCGCAGCAGCGCGACGATCCGACCAGGTGAACTGTTCGTGCCAAAAGAAATTGTGGAGTACGGCCGTCTCGACGGCGAGCGCGGTGGCCCAATGAAAATCCAAATCGAAAACAGAGCCGAGAAGGTACACGGCGAGTATTTGAACGCAGATCCCCATCGCGCCGACTGAGTTGAATTTCAGCCAACACGAAAGAAGCAAGAACCTGCCCTTTGACGGGATGGTCATCGGTGGGTTTCCTGCAAGTAGAGAGTGCGCGTGTGGGAGATGGCGGCAACGGTGAACATCAAGAGCATTCCGGTGATGGCAATCAAGCCGCCAAAATCGAAGACGCGCCAAGCGAGGCCGGGCACTTTCGCGTTGGGTCGAAGCCAGAGCGCGAGATTTGCGAGAGCGAGAAGAATGCGAATTTCTGTGGGGCCGAATTTTGCGAAGGACATGCGAAAAACGCCGAGCGTGTACGTGGCCAGGTAGCTCTCGATGGACAGAAGCAGAAACGCGATGAGCATTCCGGCGGCGATGCGCCAGTCGAAAGCGCCGGAAACAGCAAGGCCGCCCATGAGGAAAGTTGCACCTATGGAGTCGATGATGTGGTCGACATAAAAGCCGTAGCGGGGGCGCTGGCAATTGCGGACGCGTGCGAGCGTGCCGTCGAGACTGTCTCCGAACCAGTTGAGCGCGAGAAAAAGTGTGGCGAGCAGCAGGCCGAGCGCATTCCAGCGCGCAAGAGCGTAGCTCGCGCCCGCGAGCAACATGGAAACGAAGCCGAGAAGCGTCAGATGGTCGGAATTTATTTTTGCGGGGATGCGCGCGGCGAGCCAGAGCAAGACTTTGCGTTCTGGCGCGGCTGTGAAACTTTCTTGCAGGCGGTGGCGTTTTTGAATGAAGAGATATCTTTATCCACTGTTGTAGCGGGCGGCTTTAGTGCACGACGAGAATTCAATTCGTCGGCAGTCATTAGTTTTACGGTCATTGTGTGTTCTCCTTTGCGAGATTTGCTTGTTTCTGTAGAGCAGTGCGCGTTTCAGAAAGCGTGGAGCGAAGCGAAGCCGCGGGAATTGATTCGATGAAAGAACCGATGAGCCAGCCGAGTCCGGCAGGGACATCGCGCGTGAGAGAAACAGCGTTGCATTGAATGTAGACGCCGCCATCGGCCTGATAGAAACGCCAGTAGGAATTGAGGCGCCAGAGGAATCCGTGGTCTTTGTCGCCGGGCTGGCCGGATGGCTCGTCACGCTCGGTGTGTGTGCCGGCGTGTTCAACTTCAGCGATAGCTGTACTGCGCGAGAGGGCGACTTCGCGGTCGGCGTCGATGCTTGTGTAGTGAACTTCGTATTGCGTGTCGAGAACAACGGTGATGATGTGAACCTGTTTGAGGCGCAGGTAGATGTGGAATTCGTTGGGAGATTGTGCGAGGAGCTTGGATTTCACGACTTCGGAGGGATAGAAGATCGCGTCGTGGTTGTAGTCCTGGAGAGTCGCGAGGGCTTGCGAGAGAGAGACGCCCGGGACAAAGACGATGCCGATCCAGTCATGGATGAGGCCGCCCGGGATCGAGGTGCAAGCGGGAGCGGTGCATTCCTCGTCACGCTGGACGAGAATTTGGCCGTGATTAAGTTTGGAATAGGCGTCGGTTGCTTCGTCCCGTGGGAGAGCGTCGATGTAAAGGAAGTTTTGCTTTGCGGCGAGGTCGCGGTCGGCGTGGGCTTCTTTAGCGGCGACGTATTGGTCGAAGGCCTGCGCGGTTTTGGCGGTGAGTTGCGCGGCGAGGGAAAAGCGGGGTGCGAGAGCGGCGCTGGCGATCAGAATGGCCAACATCGAAAGCTGCTTCGAAATTGTGTTTGGCATGCGTTTGCTCCGTTTCATGCGAGGAAAATGGCAGAGGAGCGCGAACGAGTCGATGCTCTGGAGGTAATTTCTGCATCCGAGAAAAGTCAATCGATAAGGGCAAGGAAAATCAGACACTTGGAGAAAGTTCTCTCGTAGAATGAGTGCCTCGCGGGGAGAGCAAAGGCGTGGCGGAGACGAAGGCAAAAGGACGAATGTTTCGTTTCGGCGTATTTGACTTGAACGAGGAGACGGGAGAACTGCGCCGCGATGGGAAGGTACGGACGAGGCTACGGGAGCAGGCGGCGCGGGTGCTGGTGATGCTGCTGGAGCGGCCGCGGGATTTGGTGACGCGGGAGGAGTTGCGGGAGCGGCTGTGGGCTTCGGACACTTTTGTGGATTTCGATCACGGAGTGAACACGGCGGTCAATCAGCTGCGGAATGCGCTGGGGGATGAGGCGGCGAATCCGCGATTCATTCAGACGCTGCCGCGGAAGGGCTACCGATTTATCGCACCGGTGGAAGTCGTGGCAGGCGGAGCGGCGCAGAGTTCAGTGGCGGTCGAAACGCGCGAAGATTTATTGATGGCCGACGGCGAGGCGAGACGTTCAACGGTGCTGAGCGACGCACGCGAGTTGCCAGTGGTGTCGAGCGGTTTGGCGAACACGCTATTCTTGCTAATTCAGCTGATTTATTTGGTTTTTTACATCCTTTCGCTGGTGCGGATTCGCGAAGTGGACACGTTGTTGAGAGAGTCGGGAGAGCCAGCGCGACTGATTTTGGTAGTGCTGATTATTACAGCGGCGGCGGGAATACCGACGCGGCTTTACTTGATTACGGCGGCGGCTTTTCATTACCGCGGGTTGGCAGAAAAATTCCGCTGGCTTTTTCCAGCGCTGTTGCCGCTCGATGAATTGTGGGCACTCGCGCCGTTTTTGGCGGTGGAGCAGATTGGAATTGGCGCGGCGATTGCCGTGACGGCGGCGCTGCTCTATTTGCCGTTTGCGCAGCGGTCGCTGATGTTGATGGGAAAAAGACAGTGACGAGTGACTAATGGCGAGCGGCCAGATAAAAACGACGACATCGCGCGGATAAAGCGCGCGATAGGAAAAGATTATCGAAAAGCGTTTTTTTGTGTCAAAGCTGAAGCTCTGACTCTAAGAGCCTGACGTTCGCGTTGGATGGCGTTCAGAAAGCAGCACTCGCAACTGAAAAGCAAAAGCACCTGCAGATTCCTCGTCGTCCCGGTAAGAACGACCGGGACTCGCTCGGAATGACACGGTCGGAGGGACAGGCGAGGCGAGGAAGGCCGTCACCGCTGCCGATGTCGGAGAGAAAAATGCACGACGAGATTTTTTGATGCGAACGAGGTGAAAAGCCCTAGGGGTCACACGTGAGCAGAGAGAAAGCGTACTTTGTGTATATTTTGTCGAGCCGGTCAAAAAATCTTTACATCGGCGTAACCAACAGCCTGTACCGCCGGACGTCCGAGCACAAACGGGTTGTGGCTCAATGCTTCTCGTCCCGTTACCGGACAAGCCGGTTGGTGTATTACGAAGCATTTGCTGACATTCGCGCAGCAATTGCCCAGGAGAAGCAGGTGAAGTCGTGGCGGCGGGAAAAGAAGATAGATTTGATTGGGAAGAAAAATCCTGCGTGGGCGGACATCGCGGAAGAGTGGTTTGGACGCTGGTTGGAAAAGCGGTGAAGTTGCACCTGCAGATTCCTCGTCGGCCCGATGAAAAGAATCGGGAGTCGCTCGGAATGACAGGGAGGAAATAGTGAGCTGGATTTTTCAGAAGAGAGAGTCAGGCACAGGTGAAGAATAGCGCGATATTGCTGGTGCAGTGTCCAGACCAGAAGGGGCTGGATGCTGCCATCGCGGAGTTCATCTACCGCCATGGCGGGAACATTCTCCGATTCGAACTGCACCAGACGGAACTGGATCGGTTTTACTTTGCGCGGATCGAATGGGACCTGGCGGGATTTCAGCTTGACGTGAAGGATTTTCCGCAACGATTCGCGCCCATCGCAGAGAAATTTTCGATGCGATTTCGGCTGGCGATGTCGAGTTACCGGCCGCGCGTGGCGATCTTCGTTTCGAAGTTCGATCACTGTTTGGTGGACCTGCTCTATAGGCAGAGGATGGACGAGCTGAAGTGCGAGATTCCGTTGATTGTGAGCAATCATCCGGATGCCAAGAGGCACGCGGATTTTTACGGGATTCCGTATCACATGATTCCGGTGACGAAGGAGACCAAAGCGGAGGCGGAGCGGCGCGAGTTGGAGTTGATTCGAGGAAACCGCATCGACTTGATCGTGCTGGCGCGGTACATGCAGGTGCTTTCGGCGGAGTTCATTCGCGATTATCCGCAGCAGATCATTAATATCCACCATTCGTTTCTTCCGGCATTCGTGGGGCCGAAGCCACATCTGCAGGCGTACGAGCGCGGCGTGAAGTTGATTGGAGCGACGGCCCATTACGTTACCGAAGCGCTGGACGACGGGCCGATCATCGAACAGGGCGTGGCGCGCATTTCGCATCGCGACGCGTTGGAGGAATTGGTCGAAAAGGGGCGCGATTTGGAAAAAGTAGTGCTGTCGCGGGCGGTGCGGTGGCACATTGAGAACCGCATCGTGTTGCAAGGGAATAAGACGATCATTTTCGAGTAAAGACTTCATAGGAGAGGACGCAATCATGAAGAATTGGCGGGCCGGAGTGCTGATCGTTGCAGGAATTCTGTTTGCGGCGGGAGTTTGCGCGGGGCAGACGATGGTTCAATTAGGGAACGGAGCCCCTCAGACGGTTTCGGCGGCGTTGCCGTCAGCGCCGGGAGCAGCGTTGACGATGGTGACGCCGGAGCCAGGGTATTTTACGGAACCTTCAATCGCAGTGGACGTGAATCATCCGGACAACGTGCTGGCGGCGTATCAGGACAACGCGCACATCGCTTATTCGACGGACGCGGGGAAAACGTGGACGGCGGAAAACGTGGAGTCGAAGGAGTATCACGTGTCGGGAGATGTGAGCGTGACGTACGACAATCAGGGCCACGCATTTCTCTGCTATATCGCGTTCGACAAGCTGGGGACGTCGAATTATTGGGGACACAACGCGAATCGGAATGGAATTTATATCAAGCGATCGATGGACGGCGGGAAGACTTGGGACGAAAAGGAAATTGCAGTGAGCGCGCAGCCGCAGCGGCCCGGGATTCCGTTTGAGGACAAGCCGTACATCATTGCGGACAACAGCAAAGGGCCGTATGCGGGGAACCTATATATAGGATGGACGCGATGGACGCTGACGAATTCGGAGCTGCTGTTTGTGCGTTCGACGGACGACGGCAAGACGTGGTCGAAGCCGATCGAAATTGATAACGGGCCCGGATTGCCGCGCGACGACAACGGCGCGCTGGAGGGATTTGCGGGGGTGGTCGGGCCGGACGGGACGATTTATGCGGTGTGGGCGGATGGGAAGAATATTGTGCTGACGACGTCGAAAGACGGAGGGCAGACTTTTTCGAAGACGCGCAACATTATTGAGACAGCGCCGATTATGTTCGGTATTGATGCGGTGGCGCGAGCGAATGGGTTTCCGCAGATTGGGATTGATCCGCGCGGAGGGAAAAAGGGCGGGAGATTGTACGTGACGTGGAGCGATTACAGGAATGGCGATGTGGATGTGTTTTGCTCGACGTCGGAGGATCACGGGAAGGCGTGGAGTCCAGCGCTGCGCGTGAACAATGATGCGCAGCACGATGGAGGCGATCAGTTTTTCCAATGGATGGCAGTGGATCCGGCGGACGGATCGGTGAACGTAGTGTTTTATGACCGGCGCGGGGATCCAGAGAACCATAAACAGATTGTGACGCTGGCGCGTTCGACGGATGGCGGAAAAACATTTGCGAATTATGCGTGGAATCCGGAGGCGTTTGACGCGCAGGGAGTTTTCATGGGCGATTACACAGGAATCGCGGCGCTCGATGGGCGGGTTTATGGAATATGGACAGTGAAACCGAATGTGCCGCGCGAAGGGAACGGCGCGAGACCGGGGCAAATGCCGCAGCGGAACAGTCCAGAGTACTGGCGGCTGAGGGGCACGCAAATACAGATTGGAGTGGCGGAGTTCAAGAGCAGTGGCCAGTGATCAGCGGCTAGCGGTGGTCGAACCGTCAAAATACGTGCAGGTTCTTCAGGAAGCACCCTCGGGAAGTTTGACGTAACGCGCAGTAGTGGTGCGTGCGTCTAAAGTGCAGCAGATAAGTGAGGAGTCACGGCGGCTGGGTGCGCCATCCGAATTGCCTCCCATTGAAAGAGCGGCAGGGTAGAAATCTATGCATTTTGGCAGAGGAGTGATCGCAGGGGCGGTGGCCACAGCTTTGGCCGTTGCTTTTGCGTCGACGGCGCTGTGCTCAACGGCGAAGCGCGCAGAATTCGCGTCGCAGCAGGCAGCCGCGCAGAGCAGCGCGACGCGCGTGATCGGGACGATCAAGGCGATCGTTGGGAACACAATCACGCTGACGAATGACGCGGGCGCGACGGTTAGCGTGACGGTGGACGATTCAACGAAATTCGTGCGCGTGGCGCCGGGGCAAACGACTTTGCAGGGAGCCACGACGATTCACCTGCAGGATCTGCAGGTGGGCGACAGAATCCTGGTGCGCGGGCAGGCCGGAAGCGAGGGCGCGCCGATGAATGCGACGAGCGTCATCGCGATGACGAGGACGGATTTGCAGGCCAAGCACGCCTCGGAAGAACAGGAATGGCAGCGCGGAGTGGGCGGTTTGGTGAAGAGCGTAGATCCTGCAAGCGGGACGATCTCAATCACCATGGCGGCGATGGGCGGGACGAAAACGGTCGCGATTCACACCATGAAGGATACGGTTCTGCGGCGATACGCGCCGGATTCGGTGCAATTCGACGAAGCGAAGGTGGGGACGATTGATCAGATTCATCCGGGAGATCAGTTGCGGGCGCGCGGAACCAGGAGTGCGGACGGAAGCGATTTCGCTGCGCAGGAAATTGTGTCAGGCGCGTTTCGGAACATTGCCGGAACGATCACGGCAATCGACGCTTCGGCGAATACGGTGACGGTGAAGGATTTGATTTCGAAGAAAGTGTTCCTGGTGAAGTTTACGCCGCAGTCGGAGATCAGGCAGCTCGCTCCGCAAATGGCGCAGTTCATCGCGATGCGTCTGAAAAACTCACAGGGCGGCGGCCAACAGGGAGCGGCGGGAAGCGGCACGGCGGGCGGAAATCGTGGAGGAGGCAGTCCGGCGGGAGGAGAAGGGCAGGGTTCCGGGAGATTTCAGCGCGGCGGGGGCGGTGGAGATTTGCAGCAAATGCTGAACCGGTTGCCGGCCGCGACGCTGGCGAATTTGCAGAAGGGCGAAGCGGTGATGATTGTTTCAACGGAAGGAGCCGTTTCCGGAGAAGTGACGGCGATTACACTTCTTGGAGGCGTGGAACCGATTTTGGAAGCTCCGAGCGGCGCGCAAGCAATGACGCTGTCGCCGTGGAGTTTGGGGGCCCCGGCTGGGGGCGGCGACCAACCATGAAGGAACTGTAAGGATTTTGCAGAGTGCGCATCCCGGCGAATTCCGGGAACTTTCTTCGAAAGCGCAATGAATAAGCCAACAGGAGCGATTTGAATGCGGATTCGTATCACCGTTATTGGATTATTTTTGATTTTGATGGGCAGCTGCGCGCTGGCGCAGAGCGGCACCGGCACATTGCGCGGGCAAGTGAAGGATCCCTCGGGAGCGGTGATTGGCGGAGCGAATGTCTTGGTGACTCCAGCAACGGGACAGCCGCTGAGCGTAACCACCAACCGGCAGGGATCCTATGAAGTGAAGGGATTGGCGCCGGGAACTTACAAAGTAGAGGCGATTGCGAAAGGCTTTGCGCTTTTCGAGAAAGACGATGTGGTGATCAAGGCGCTGCAGATCGCCGAAGTGAACATGTCGCTTGAAATTCAGGAATCGCAGCAACAAGTGACGGTAAGCGCTCAAGCGCCGACGCTGGACGTGAATCCCGCGAACAATGCCGGTGCGATCGTGATCAGCGGGAAAGAGTTGGATGCGCTTTCGGATGATCCGGATGA
>DATFQU010000164.1:0-3066 GCA_035264005.1 Candidatus Acidiferrales bacterium | reverse complement strand
ATTCAGCGGATATCGGATGACGTTCTCCAAGTCGAAGAAGGCTCGTTGTACCCCGCGTTGCAGCGGATGCTCATCAAGGGATGGGTGACCGCGGAGTGGGGCACGACGGCTGGCAACCGCCGCGCTCGTTACTACCAGCTGACTGCAGCAGGCCGCAAACAGTTGGCCGTCGAGATGTCGCAGTTCGAACGCGTCATCGGAGCGATCACGCGTGTGATTGAGGCTGTCTGAAAGGAACTCCGTTATGGACTGGCTGCGCGAATTGGCAAGACGCCTCAGCATGCTGATGCATCGGCGACAGTTTGATGCTGACCTCGAAGAGGAGGTGCGCCTGCATTTGGAATTGCGGCAAGAGGAACAGTTCGAGTCCGGCATGACGGCAAACGAGGCTCGGGCCGCTGCCCGGCGCCGGTTTGGCAACGCAACCTACATGAAGGAAGAAAGCCGCATCGCTTGGGGCTGGGAATGGTTCGAGAACATGGCGCAGGATGTTCGCTACGGCGCGCGCACGTTGCGCAAGTCTCCAGGCTTCGCGGCAGTTGCCATCCTCACCCTCGCTCTCGGCATCGGAGCAAACACTGCGGTATTTTCGGTGGTCAACGGTGTGCTCCTGAGTCCACTGCCGTATCCCAACCCGGAACAGCTCGTCACAATCCATGAAAGCAAGCCGAACTTCGCCACGGGCTCGATTTCGTTTCCCAATTTTCTTGACTGGCAGAAAGACAATCGGACTTTCTCCGGCATGGCCATCTCACGCGGTTACAGCTTCAATTTGACGGGACGCGGCGAAGCCGAACAGGTCCGAGCCAGGTACATTACTTGGGATTTGTTCGCGGTGCTTGGGGTCAATGCTCTGATCGGACGTACATTCGGGCCGGGCGAGGATCGCGTTGGAGCGGCACCCATCGCGTTGATTAGTGAAGGGCTATGGAGCCGGAAATTCGATGGTTCGGCGAAGGCTATTGGGCAGACCCTGACGCTCGACGGTGTGGGCTATACGATCGTCGGTGTGATTCCGGCGAGGTTCAAGCTGACGCTGGGCAGCTTTAACAACATCGATGTTTACGTGCCGGCCGGCCAATGGGGCAATCCCATTCTTATGCACCGGGACGCCGGGCTCGGCTTCCATGGAATCGGCCGACTGAAGCCGGGCGTGACCATTGAACAGGCGCGTGCCGACCTAGGGGAAATCTCGCAAAACCTCGCGGTCGCTTATCCGGACTCGAACAAGGGCATCGGCGCGGAGATCTTTCCCATGAAGCAGGATATGGTAGGCAACGTCAAGACGTTGCTGCTGGTGCTTCTTGGCGCGGTGGGATTCGTGCTCCTGATTTCGTGCGTGAACGTCGCGAGTCTGATGCTGGCGCGTTCTGCGGCACGTGCGCGTGAATTCGCGGTGCGCACGGCGCTGGGCGCAAGCCGCCGCAGGATTCTCGGCCAGCTTTTGACGGAAAGCTTGCTGCTCTCGATTACTGCCGGAGGTTTTGGTCTGCTCCTCGCAACGTGGGGCACTCAGGCGGGATTGCGGCGGCTACCGCCTGGGCTCCCGCGCGCGCCAGAGGTCGGGGTGGATGGACGCGTACTGTTTTTCACGCTGGTGGTTTCTTTGGGCTGCGGAATTTTCTTTGGCCTTGCCCCTGGCCTGAAAGGGACGCGGGTGACTCTACAAGACACGTTGAAGGAAGGAGGCCGCGGAGGCAGCGGCTCCCGCCATCGCCCACAAAGGCTCTTGGTAGTTGTGGAGACGGCTCTTGCGCTAGTCTTGCTCGTTTCCGCGGGGCTGATGATTCGCAGCTTGAGGGCGCTATGGAATGTGAATCCAGGCTTCGATTCCCACAACGTTCTGACCTTTGGCGTGGCTTTGCCATCCGCGATGCGAACGGCTACAGCGGATGGCATTCGGGCCGCGCTTCGCAGCGTAGACCAGCAAATCAAGGCGGCTCCGGGAGTGAGGGCTGCATCCTTGTCGTGGGGAGCCCTGCCTCTGAGCAGCGACGACGAAGATCTTTTCTGGATCGAGGGCCAGCCCAAACCCGCGAACGATGACGAGATGAAATGGGCGCTAAGCTACGTCGTCGAAGAGGATTACTTGCAGGTGATGCATACTCCGCTGCTGCGCGGGCGATTTTTCACCGCGCATGACAACGAAACTTCGCCGCGCGTCGCCGCGGTTGACGATGTTTTTGCGAAGCAATACTTCGGCAACGAGGACCCCATCGGGCGTCGCATCGTTTTGAAGAACAAAGGAGGCGCAGCAGAAATCGTCGGCGTGGTGGGCCACGTGAAACAGTGGGGCCTGGATTCCGACGACACCGAGTCGCTGCGCGCGCAGCTGTATTTGCCGTACATGCAGTTGCCCGACGCTGCGATGCAGCTCTCGTGGAACGGAACCGGTGCTATCGTCCGATACAGTGCCGGGGCCGCCGCCATTGGCGATTCGATTCGGGCAGCGATAAAAGCCCTCAGCGGCGAGCATGTCATGTCCCAGACGCAGACGATGGAGGAGATTATCGCCAACTCGTTGAACGCGCGGCGCTTCTCGATGGTGCTGCTCGGCGTTTTCGCAGCAATGGCATTGGGACTGGCAGTCGTGGGGATTTATGGCGTCGTTTCCTACCTCGTCGGCGAACGGACGCGTGAGATTGGTGTCCGCGTGGCGCTGGGCGCGGATCGCCCAGACGTGCTCCGCATGGTATTGGGCGATGGACTGAAAATGACGCTGGTGGGCGTCGCCATTGGATTGGTGGCGGCGCTCGGTTTAACGCGCCTCATGGCCAGCCTGTTGTTTGGCGTCAGCGGCACCGATCCTCTCACGTTCATCTGCGTGGCCTTACTGCTGGCGCTTGTAGCGCTCGCGGCTTGCTACGTCCCGGCGCGCCGCGCAATGCGTGTGGATCCCATGGTCGCATTGCGCTACGAATAGCTCATGCCTGTCCTTCGCCAAAACTCCAGCCGGCTTTAAAATCAGTAAGATACCGCAGCGCCGCGTAACATGTTACTTGGATGAATTCGGAAGGCGTACTCCAAAGCACGGCAATTCCTCGAATCAGCACGACAGGAGTCCCG
>DATFQU010000163.1:0-16431 GCA_035264005.1 Candidatus Acidiferrales bacterium | reverse complement strand
CGCCGTCACCGAAACGCCGCTTTTCAGCAGTCCAATCGGAAACAGGTAGTTGCTCTGGTGATCGGCTTTGTCCGCATCCGTAAACGCCAGCGGGACCCACAAATCCGTCGCTGTCGGATACTCAAAATCCTTTCCCATCACGCCAACAATCGTGTAGCTCCGCCCGTTGATATGCGTTTCTTTGCCGATTATGTTCGAGTCACCGCCGAACTTGCTCTCCCACAACCCGTAGCTCAAAATCGCTTCCGCGTCATTTCCCGGTGTACCCTCCTGCTGTGTGAAGCTGCGGCCCAACAGCGGCTGCACGCCAAGCACGCTGAGAAAATTCGGCGTCACTTTTTCTGCTTGCGCGCGCTCGGGATCGCCCTGGCCTGTCAAGTTTGCGTCCATGTTGGCGCGAGCCGCGAGCTGCTCGAGAGAGTGGTTCTGCGTGCGAATCGCCTCGTAGTCTGGCGCGAGCATCGAGTTCTCGTCGGTAAGCGAGCCCACTTTGTTATAAATCAATGCGAGGCGGCTCAAGTTCGGGAACGGCTCGGGTCGCAGCAGCAGCGGATCAGCGACGCTGAAAATCGCCGCGTTCGCGCCGATACCGAGGGCCAGCGCGCATACCGCCAGCAGCGTCACGCCGGGATTCTTCACCAGCATCCGCACGCCGTACTTGATGTCCTGCATCAGTGTTCTCATCGTGGCGCCTCCTTACAAGCGACAAGCGATTCAATTGTGTAGCTCGCGTCCTGTCCGCAGGTTGTGGCGGACTGACGCGAGGCATGTCGACCGCAACAACCTCAGGTCAGCCCGACAAAACAACCCGCCGGACGGGACCTGAGCTACAACACCTCATTCGTACCTTAACGCCACTATCGGATCGACCTTCATCGCGCGGCGCGCGGGAACGTAATACGCGCAAAGCGCCGCCACCGTCAGCAATACCGCCGAGATGGCGTAGGTGCTCCAGTCGAACACACTGGAATTGCCGATAATTCGCCGAAACACGTACGCCGAGGGCAGCGCCAGCAACACTCCGGCGAACAGGCCGATGCCGATCTGGCGCATTCCGGCGGCGAGCACGGAACGCACAATCGATTCCTTCGTCGCGCCGAGTACCATGCGGATGCCGAACTCGCGGATGCGCTGCGTCATCGAAAACGCCACGACGCCGTAGACTCCCGAGAGCGCGAGCAAGAGCGCCACGCAGGCCATGAAAAGGATTACTTCCGTGAGCGGCCGGATTCTCTCCGCGCGATCTTCCATCATTGAGCGCAATGTTTGCGGCAGCGCGGGCTGCGTTGAATCCAGATCGCGAATCGTTTTCGTAATGACCGGCGCGAGCGATCGCGCTTCGCCGTCGAACCGGACGAGCAGCGAGCCTGTGAACGCCTGCGGGCTTTGCGGGATGAAAAGCCGTGGGCCATCGGGCTCGTCGAACTCGCTCGATTTCGTGTTGCTTGCGACTCCAACGACGAGGTATTGGGTGTTGTCTGCGAGCACGACAACTTTCCCGAGAGGATCCTGTCCGTGCCAGAAGTCTTCGGCAAATCTCTGCGAAACGACTGCAACGGGCGTGGCTTTCGCGACTGCGTCGGAATCCTGAAACGCTCGCCCCCGGATAATCGACATTCCCATGGTCGTGAAATAATCGGTCGAGACTTGCAGCACTCCGGCCTGGCGGCCCTGCCCCTTTCCTTCTCTGGGAAGGCGGACTTCTTCCGGCGACGCATAAGAAAACGGAGGAACCGTCGTATAGCTTATCGAGCGAACTCCCGGAATTTCGCGCACGCGGTCGCGGACCGTCCGATAAAACGCTGCCGCTGTTTGCGGCGTATCCAGCGCGGAAACCTGCAGCGGCACAAGAAATACCTGGCGCGTTTCAAAACCCGGGTTTACAGACGTGATCGAGCGCTGCATTTGCACAAAAAGAACGCCGGCGGCGACGAGCACAAAACTCATGGCCATCTGCGCGACGATCAAAATGTTTCGCGTGCGCGAGCGCATCGTTGTCGCGCCCTCTTGCCCTTTCAAGCTCGTGAGCAGGTCCACTGTCAACGATTCCCGCGCGGGCGCGAGCCCGGCAATGCAACCAGCGAGCAGCGTCACGCAGCCAAGAAACGCGAACACAATCCAGTCGGGCCCCAACACTTGGAAGCCACCGCGCCGGAGAGAGAACGACCAGAAAATTCCCGGGAGTTTGTAGGTGAGATACAAGCTAATCGCTCCAGCGATTGCCGAGACAATCAAGCCTTCGGTGGTGAGCATCCGCAACAAACGCCCGCGGCCAGCGCCCAGCGCGAGCCGGATAGCCACTTCGCCTCTGCGCGTCGCGGCGCGCGAAAGCAAAAGCATGATGACGTTGGTGCAGGCCACAAGAAGAATCAGCACCATCGGGCCCATGATCACCGGGAACATGATGAATCCCATCTGCCGCAAGTTTGGATCTTGAAACAATGAACCATTCGTGAGCTGCACGCCGGTCTTGCGGCCAGGAATCAGGCGGTCCTGCTGCGCTTCGATGAGCTGCACTTCCGCTTGCGCATCAGCGCGCGAGTGGCCGGGCTTCAACCTGCCGACAATCTGGATCCACGGATAATCGGGATGCAGTTTGAACCCGTCATAACCGTTGTAGATCTGTGGCTGCATCGTGTACGGAACCCACAGGTCGCCGCCAATCCAAAGCGGTGCACGCGCGCTGATGACACCGATCACGGTGAACGGATGCCGGTTGATGCGGATGGTTTTGCCAATTACACGCGGATCCGAAGAGTAGCGCGCATTCCATAGAGCTTCGCTGATTACCACCACCGGCGCCGCACTGGGAGTAGCGCATTCCTCAGGAAGAAACGACCGGCCCAACCGCAGTTGCCAGCCGTAAACGTGGAAGAAATTGCATGTGACCAGGCCGAGGCGGGTTCCGGCCGAATCGTTGTCCACTTTCGCCAGGCCGCCGCCGTTGGATCCCGCAACTTCGGCAAGCGACTTCGCCCGCGCGCGAATCGCGTCGTAATCCGTTACCGTGAATCCCTGGAATTCTTTCGCTGTGTCGAACCAGCCCGAATAGCTCGGGATGGCTTGAACAAAGCTACTTGGATCGTTTTCGACCGGCGCGCGGAACCAAAAGCCATCGAGAAGAGCGAAGACCGAAGCGTTCAGCCCTATGCCAGTCGCCAGCGCCACTACGACCGCTAACGAGAGCAGCGGGCGGCGCGCCATCGCGCGAAAGGCGAAGCGAACGTCTTGCAGCAGTTTGTTCATCTATTCATGCCTGAGCGCTTCCATCGGATCCACGCGGGAAGCGCGAAGCGCGGGGATGTAACACGCCGCGAGCGCCACAATTCCCAGCGCAACGGCCACGCCGGCGAAAATCTCCGGGTCACGCACTGACACGCCAAAAACCAGGCTCGAAAGCGCTCGTCCCATAACGAACGCGCCAAGCAAGCCCACTCCAATTCCAAGCACTCCGACCAACATTCCTTCGCGGACAATCAGCCGCAAAACGCCCTTCGGCGTCGCGCCCAGCGCCATGCGCACGCCGAGCTCGTTGGTTCGCTGGCTGACGGAATAGGCCAGCACGCCGTAAATTCCAATCGAAGCGATCAGCAGCGCCACGGCCGCGAAAACACTCAGCAATACGGTATTAAGACGCGGTTGCGCGGAGCTGTTGGAAAGCCATTGCTCCATTGTGCGTACGTTGGCGAGCGCAAGCTGCGAGTCGAGAGCGTGCACCCGTTCGCGAATCGCTGGCATCAACGCCTCAGCAGAACGGTCGCCGCGCACCACCACATCCATCAGTGAAGCGAGGCGCTGGCCGACGGGATAATACAGCGCGGGCGATTCCTGCGTAAGCGCCGTCGAGCGCACGTCGCCAACCACACCCACAACTGTGAAACTCAGGTTCGGTTTGGCATTCGGATGCAGCACGTGGCCGATCGCGTCGCTATCGCCCCAGAACTTCTTCGCCGTCGCCGCACTCACGATAATCACAAGCGGGCTCGTTAGGCTATCAGCGTCGGTGAAGTCGCGCCCGCGCATCAGCGGAATGTTCATCACTCCAAAATAGCTCGGGCTGACGCACCGCCAGTCAATCGGCACTCGCGTGCCCGGCGCGAGCGCAGAAGGGCCGCTCGTAAACATGGGATGTGTGGTGTAGTTCCCTGCTCCAAACGGGATGCCGCTCGATACTGCCGCGCCGCGCACTCCGGGAAGCGAACGCAGGGAGTCCACAAGTTCACGATAAAACTGCTGAGCTTTACCTGTCGGAGGATACTTCGCGGTTGGCGGCGCGAGCTGAAAGGTGACGAGTGCCTGCGGCGAGAAACCCAAGTGCACGTTGCCGAGATTCGCGAGCGTCCGAATAAAGAGTCCAGCGCCAATGAGCAAAATGGTCGCCAGCGCAAGCTCCGCCGCCGCGAGCGTGTTGCGCAGGCGCGCGGACATTCGTCCCGAACCGCCGCGTCCGCCTTGTTTCAGCGTGCCGCTCAAGTCCACCTTTGCTGTGCGCCACGCCGGAGCGAAGCCGAAGAGCAGCCCAGTCAGAATCGTCAGGCAAACGCCGAACCACAGCACTGCGGGATCCATCTGAATCGCCGGCACCGGTAATGTGTTCGGCGGCAGCGCCAAGTTGATGGCGCGCACTCCCCACATTGCCGCAAGCACTCCGGCAACTCCGCCAAAAACAGAAAGCAAAACGCTCTCAACAAGCAGTTGCTGCAGCAAACGCGCGCGGCTCGCGCCGATTGCCGTCCGCACCGCCATTTCGCTCTGGCGCGTGGCGGCTCGCGCGAGCAGTAAATTCGCAATGTTCGCGCAGGCGATGAGGAGCACAAAAGCAACCGCCCACAGAAGCACTTCCAATCCGGTTTTCAAGTCCGAGCTGACGAACGTATCGAACAAACTGAGCGTGCCGATTTTCCAGTCGTGCATTTCCGGATACTGCTGGTCGATCCGGCGGGAAATCGCGTTCAACTCCGATTGCGCCTGCCGCATCGACACGCCCGGTTTCAATTTGCCGAATACAATCAGCAAATGGCTGAGCCGGTTCTCTCTTGCAGGATCAATGATGAGAGGCGTGTAAATGTCCGCGCCGGAAAAAAGATTCAGCGAAGCCGGAGCGATTCCGACAACCGTGGTTGGCGCGTCGTTCAGCAAAATCGTGCGCCCAATGACCGAAGCGTCCGCCCCGAAGCTTCGCTTCCACAGGCCTTCACCGAGCATGGCTACCGGGAACGCGCCAAGTTTCTCATCGTTATCGGTGAATGCGCGGCCCGCAACAGGCTTAACACCGAGAGCCCGAATAAACGATGGACTCACCAGGTTTCCGGCAAGCTGCTCCGGTTCGCCGCTGCCCGTCAGCGTGTAACTGCTGAAGCCCAGTCCGCCAAGGTCCGTGAACGACTGCGCTTGCTCGCGCCAGGCCTGAAAATTCAGCCCCGAAGCGCCGATGTTCGCGATGTTGATTTTGTCGTTCTTCTCGAACACCTGAACGATGCGGTTCGGCTCCGCGTACGGCAACGGTTTCAGCAGCACGGCGTAAACCACGCTGAAAATCGCGGTATTCGCAGCGATGGCCAGCGCCACGGTCAACACCACCGCTGCGGTGAAGAGTGGCGTTCTTCGCATCATCCGCAGTGCGTAACGAATGTCTTGCAATGCCGACATCGCGCTGTCTCCTTATAGGCGGCGAACGATTCCTTATGTAACTTGCGTCCCGTCCGCAGCTTTTGGCGGACTGACGCGAGGCACGCCGACTGCAAAAACCTCAGGTCAGCCCGACAAAGCCGGTCGGGCGGGACCTGAGCTACAACACCTCACTCATATCTGAGCGCCACCATGGGATCGACGCGCATCGCCCGCCGCGCCGGAATGTAGCAAGCGAGCAGCGCCACCAGCGCCAGCAGCACAGCCACTACAACATACGTCAGTGGATCGGTCGCAGTAACGCCGAAAAGCGTCGCGCTCATCACTTGCGTCAGCCCGAGCGCTGCGCCCACCCCCAGCACGGTGCCAATCGCGATGAGCTTCGCGCCATTACCCATCACTAACCGCAGCACGTCGCCCCGCTGCGCACCGAGTGCCATGCGAATTCCGATTTCATGTGTGCGCTGCGTCACCAGATACGACATCACTCCATACAAACCAATCGCCGCGAGCAACATTGCTACTCCCGCAAATGTGGCCAGCAAAAATGCGTACGTCGTCGTGTCCTGCATGTTCTCGGCGATAATGTCGTCCATCGTACGAACGTGATAGACGCCAATGGTGGTGTCCAAACTGCGCACGGCTCCGCGAACTGCGTTCAACACGCCCTTCGGCGCGATTTCGGTTTTCAGCGAAACAACCCCGGAAAATCCCGGCGAAAAGCTCAGCTGCAGCGGCAATGGCACGTAATTTTCGGGCGCAGATCCACTGCGGATCTGCTGCTGTGTCTCATCGCCGACGACTCCAATGACCACTTCGTCCGGGCCGCCGCCGAACTGCATGTAGGTCTTTCCGATCGGATCCTGGTTTGGCCAGAACAGCTTCGCCATCGTTTCGTTGATGATCACCGGATACGAAAAGCCCGCAGGCATTTTCATCTTCGGGTTTTTCTCCATTTCTTCTCCCAAGGCAACGAGCTTTTCGCCTTCCGCAACAGCGTTTTGCATGTCCGCCTGGGTGAAGATGCGACCCTTGATCAGTGGAACGCCGAACGTTTTGAAGTACTGCGGCGTGACGTAATTGTCCTCGACGAGCTGATTGGCAAGCTTCGGATTGGTGTTTCCCGGCACCCTGATGTAGCCGTTCCACCCGCCCTCGAGTGCCGTCACGGTTGTAACGGTCGCCGCTTGCACCCCGGGAATTTGATCGACGCGCGAAATCAACTGATCGAAAAACTCGTTTTCTGCTTGACCGGTCTTGTATCTCGCTTCGGGCAGATTGATGTGCATCGTCAGCACGTTATGCGGATCCACTCCGATCTTCGCCGAGCGCAGTCCCGCGAAGCTTCGCAGCAAAAGACCTGCGCCAACCAACAACGCGAGCGACACAGCGATTTCCGCCACGATCAGCGTATTGCGTACCGCGCGGCCCCTCCCCGTCGCACTGACAACTGCGGTGGCACTCGATTTCAGCTCCTCACTCAAGTCCGGCTGCGAAGTGTGCAGCGCGGGCGCAAGGCCAAACAACACCCCCACCAACACGCTCACCGCCATCGTGAAGAGCAGCACCGTCGTATTTACTTCCAAAGGATTGACCCGCGGAATCGGCGAGGTTTGCGTCGCGGTCAGCGCGGACACGCCCCACCAGGCGCCAAAGAATCCTAAGACCGCGCCGCCTAAAGACAGGAGGATGCTTTCGGTCAAGAGCTGCCGCGCCAGCCGCCACCGGCCTGCCCCCATCACGGCCCGCACAGCCATCTCTCGGACACGCCCAGTCGAACGCGCCAAGAGCAAATTTGCAATATTCGCGCACGCCACCAGCAACACCAGTGCCACCGCGCCGAACAGGATGAGAAGCTGCGGCCGCGAATACCCGACCAGATAGTCCTTCAGCGGAAAAACAAGCGAGTGGATATCCTGATCGTTCGGCGCGCGATATGTTTTGTTGATGCTCGCAGAAATCGCAAGCAAGTCGGCGCGTGCCTGTGCGACGCTCACCCCATCCCTCAGACGTCCAATGGCGCTCGCCCAGTGACTGCCGCGGTTGTGCACGATCGGCGACGTCATGTCCATCGGCGTCCAAATGTCAGTTGCCACCGGGTAGTCGAACCGAGCTGGCATCACACCGATGATGCTGTAGGCTTCATCGTCCAGCTCGACGGTCTTGCCCAGCGCGCTCGGATCGCTGGCGAAATGGCGCTTCCAGAAACCGTAGCTCAGGATCGCCTCGTGGTTCTTCCCCGCAGCATCTTCGCCTTTGGCAAACGTCCGTCCGATGAGCGGCTCGATCCCTAGCGTATCGAAAAAAGTCGCCTCGGTTGCGTTCACCGATACCACTTCCGGTTCACCCGCTCCACTGGCATTCATCCCTTGCGGATAGCCGATGAGGCTCATCGCGGCGAACGTCTTGTTCTGCGCTCGCCAATCGAGATAGTCCGCGCCATCAAGCGGAAAATTCCCCGGCGCGCTCTCCGTTTCACGCAGCGCGACGAGCTGCGACGGATTCTTGAACGGCAGCGGCTCAAGCAACACGGAATTGATCACCGAGAAAATCGCCGTGTTCGCGCCAATGCCCAGCGCCAGCGTAATTACCGCAATCGCCGTGAACCCGGGCGACCGCCTCAGCATCCGCAGCCCGTAACGTATGTCCTGCAGCACGGTCGACATCGCGCCTCCTCCTTATAAGTGAAGCATGATTTCGCTATGTAGCTCGCGTCCCGTCCGCAGCTTTTGGCCGACTGACGCAACGCCTGCCCGCCGCAACAGCCTCAGGTCAGCCCGACAAAACCGTGCAGGCGGGGACCTGAGCTACAACAACCTCACTCATACCTCAGCGCAATCATAGGATCGACCCGCATTGCCCGCGCCGCCGGAACGTAACAAGCGACCACGCCGACCACGAACATCAACAGCATCGCCAGGCCGAGCGCCAGTGGATCCGCCGATTTCACTCCGAAGAGCAAGCTGGAAATCCACTTTCCCGCAGCGAAGACGATCGGCACGCCAATAACAACGCCAACCAGCACAAGCAACAACGACTCCTTCAGCACCAGCCACAACACATTCTTCCTCTGCGCGCCAAGCGCTACGCGTATGCCGATTTCGTTCGTGCGCCCCGCAACGGCGTAGGCCATGATCCCGTAAAGCCCGATGCACACCAGAATGATCGCGAGCGCGCCGAACGCCCCGGAAAGCTCGGTAATCATCCGGTCCGTCGCGAGCGAATCCGCAAGCTGTTGGTCCATCGTTATGGTCGTAACGGGCGGCAAATTCGCCGCCACATCTTTCACCACCGCGCGAATCGAAGAGCTCACGCTGGCTGGATCACCGAACGTGCGCACCACGAATGTCGCGCGCGTCGGCCAGGAACGTCCCTCGGGGTTGAAAAACGGCGCGTAAAAGCGCGGGAACGGCTTCTCGCGAACGCTGCCGTGTTTCGAATCCGCGGCCACGCCGACAATCACGAAGTCGAAATTGTTTTCCGAGTCGCGCACAACGACGCGTTGCCCGATGGGATTCAATTTCGGGAAGAACCGCCGCGCGAAGGTCTGATTGATGACTGCAACGCGCTGGCCATTACCGCTGTCTTGCGAGCCAAGGTCGCGGCCCTCGAGGATCGGAATGCCCGCAGTGGCGAAGAAGTCCGGCCCTACCCAGTCGTATCGTACTTCTTCATCTGCACGCGCCTTGCCTTCGCCCTCCAGCGTGAAGGGATCCTGCGAATCTGTGCCGCTCAAAAGCCCGTTATCGGAAAGACTCACACCGCGTACCCCCGGAATGGCGCGAAGACGCTGCAATATCTCTTCGTAAAGTGGAATCACCTCGGCACGCTGATAGCCGTATGTGACGGCATTCGTTTCGAATTGCACGACGTGATCGCGGTCGTAACCGAGTTTCGATTCGGACAGATTGCGGAAGCTGCGCACAAAAAGCCCCGCGACCACCAGAAGCAAAAGCGATAGCGCTACCTGAGCAACTACCAAAACTTTGCCGATAGGCATGCGTCCAGGACGCGACGACGCCCGCGAAGAACCCCGCATCGCGGCCTTCAAGACAGCGTTAAGGTCCAAGCGCATTGCACGAAGAGCCGGCGCGACTCCGAAGAGAATTCCTGTCAGCACAGAAACGCCAAGCGTGAAGGCAAGAATTTTGGCGTTCGGATGCAGATCGAGCGGAACTTGGCCAACTGGGCCGGTTCCGGCGGAAACCATGCGAAGCAGGGCAACTTCCGCCCACTCCGCAAACAAAAGCCCGACCGCACCGCCAATCGCCGCAAGCAGGATGCTTTCTGTGAGCATCTGGCGAAACAGACGTGCGCCTCCCGCGCCGAGCGCAACGCGCACCGCGATTTCCTTTTGTCGCGCCGCGCCGCGCGCCAGAAGAATATTCGCAATGTTTGCGCACGCGATCAGCAAAATCAGCCCGACCACGGCCATCAGAATTTCCAGTGGCTTGCCAAAATCGCCCCGCAGCGTGGAGGCGCCCCGGCTGCCTCCCGTCACCGCGAGGCTCTGAGTCATAAACTTTTGCTTGCTCTGCGCGGACATTCCCGCAGCCTGCGCTTGCATCATCTGCTGAAATTCCACGTCAATCGCGGCCTTCGCCTGCACCAGGCTGACGCCCGGCTTCAGGCGGCCAATCACCTGGAGCCATTCGACCTTCTCGAAAGGATCTGTCTCCTGCGAGAGGTAATCGCGACCGGGGAAAACCTCGCTCTGCATGCTGAGCGGAATAAAGACCTCGGGATTTGCGCCAACGGTTTCACCGTGGAATTGCGGAGGTGTGACGCCGGCGACTGTATACGTTGTTTGCAAAACGCGGAGCTTTCGTCCGACCACATCGCTCGCGCCGGCGAAACGCGACTGCCAGAATCCGTAGCTAATCACGGCGACAGGATTCGCATCGCGCAATTTGTCCACTTCTGTCCCGAATGCGCGGCCGAGAATTGGATCAACGCCGAGCACCGAAAAGTACGATCCGCTAACGAGCTTTATGTGGGCGGGAGAGGGCGAGGCAGCGGAGGCGCCGCCGTTCCCTGCGGCTTCGACCTCCGCAGGAAGAGAGCTTGTAGAGCTGTCTGCGGCGAGGACCCCCGAGAACACTTTATTATTCTGCTCGATCGATTGAAATTCGGGGTACGTCAAGACGTCACGCACGCCGTCGCTAAAGCCGATTCCCCCGCCCTGCTCATTCGGATTGGTCAGCAGAACGAGTTGCTCCGGATGCTCCACCGGCAAATTGTTGAGCAAGACCGAATTGATCACCGTGAATATCGCAGTGTTTGCGCCAATGCCCAGCGCCAGCGTCAGAATGGCAACCACCGCAAATCCCGGCGACTTGCGCATCGTGCGGATCGCGTATCGAATGTCTTGCAGAAATGTGTTCACGCTCATACCTCCGTGTCCTTCGCTACTTCAGCCGCTTCAAGTCTTCCTTTGCCTGCGCAAAATTCGGCTGCAGCCCGAGCGCGGTCTGGAGTTCGGCGATCGCCTCCTGTTTGCGATTCTCTTTCTCCAGAACGCCGGCGAGCCGCCAATGAGCCGCAGAGAGCGGCGGACTCCCCGCCTCGGGCTCCTGCGTCAGATACAGGCGGAAATAATTTTCTGCTCGCGGCAGCGAATCGCCTTTCACCAGCAGCACCTTGCCGGCCTGATAATGTGCTCCGGCATCGTCGGGAACATTTTTCGCAGCATCGGCCAGGATCCCGTCAAGATCGCTCCATTCCCCGTGTTGCGCGTATATCGTGGCCAGGATCGTGTAGGCTGCGATCCGATCCGACGCAGCTTTCAACGCCTCGCGGCACAAGCGTTCTGCGTCATCGTAGCGATGAATTGAATCGCTGGAATAGAGCGACGCCAGCGAAATCATCGCGTCATAGTCATTGGGGTCCGCCTGAACCGCTTTTTCGTACAAGGACAAAGCCTTCGCCGTGTCCTTTTCATGCGTCGCGATTATCGCTTGCGCGACGAAGCCCTTCGCGTTATTGAGGCGGGCGATTTCCGTCGCTTCGGTGTAAGCCTTGTCTTTGCCCCCTCCGATGAGGCTCGGGGCTTCGAGATAGAACTGCACCAGATGAAAGCGAACGTCGGTGTTCTTTGGGTCCAGCGCCGCCGCTTTCTCCGCTTCGCTCTTAAATGAGCGCGCCAGGCTCATCTGTTTGAATATTCCCGCGTGTTCCGCCATGTCACCATAAATCTCTGAAAGGCACATGTGATATGCGGCGCTGTTGCCATTGAGCATCACCGCTTTTTGTGCCAGCGGCAAAGCTCCTGCATCGTCACCGAACGCCTGCTTCTCTTCCGCCAGAAGATAAAAAGTGTTGGCGTCATTTGGCTGCGACTGCGCCAACCGCTGCGCCAGAGACCGCACGCGTTTCCAATGATTCGCATCCATCAGCGCTTGCCCTGAAGGATCTTGCGCGCGGGCTGGCGTCAGGGGTACGGCGAGCGCCATGAAGAGCGATACCCCAACCCACAGCCAATTGTAGGACGTGGTCACTCGTACCTCAGCGCGACAATCGGACTTACTTTCATCGCCCGCCGCGCGGGCACGTAGCACGCCGCAATCGCCACCAGCGCGAACCCGACGGCGACACTCACAAACGTTGCCGGATCTCGCGTCGTCACCTGATAAAGGTTGTCCGCAAGCAGGCCAGTCACTCCGAACGCCCCTGCAACCCCGATCACGATGCCAATGATCGCCAGTTTCAGCCCCTGTGAAATCACCAGAAGCATCACGTTTCCGGGCGCGGCGCCCAGCGCGATGCGAATTCCGATTTCGTGCGTGCGCTGCGCCACCATGTGCGCCATCACTCCATAAATTCCAATCCCGCACAAGAACAGCGCCAGCACTCCGAAGGCAACCATCAGTTTTGTCAGAATTAGGTTCCCCGCGTCCTGCACTCTCATCAAAGTGGACATTTCCTCCACGGACGAAACCGGCTGGTCCGCGTCCATGGCCCAAATGGAATTCCGAATCGCATCTCCGATGCCCGTTATCGTGCCAGCCGTGCGCGCCACGAATCCCATCGTGAGCGTGGGAGCCTGTGCGAACGGAACGTACATTTCGCGCCGCGGAGGCACTTCCCGCAACTGATACAGCTTCACGTTCTTTACCACGCCAACGATTGTGCAAACGATGTGATTGGGGCCGTACGTCAGCTTTTGCCCCACTGGATCTTCGCTCGGCCAGAATTTGCCCGCCAGACTTTCGTCAATCATCGCAACGTTCCCGCTCCCCGGAATGTCCGCGGATGTAAACACACGTCCTTTCAGCAACGGGATTTGCATCGCGGAAAAATACTCAGGCGACACGGCCGTCCAGTGCGCGCCGAGTTCTTCGCCCGGCCGCGGAGCCGGCTTGCCCACCGCCTCCACTTCGTAGGACTGCCCGAACGCACCGAACGATAGCGCGCTGGCCGCCCCCGCGGCGGTCACACCCGGCAGCGCGCGAATCCGCGAAAGAGCAGCTTCGTTGAAGTTTCGCAGCATCGCGTCACTGTTGTATTTTGTTTTCGGCACTGCCAGTTGCGCGGTCATCAAGTTGGAAGCGTTGAAGCCCGGGCTCGCCGTCGCGGCGATGATGAAGCTTTTCACCAGTAGCGTCGTAGAGATCAGCACCACAACCGCCAGCGCGATTTCTCCCGCGACGAAAACCTTGCGCAACCGCGCGCTGCGCCCGCCGCCCGAAGCCTTTCCCGACGCTTCTTTCAGCGCCTGGTTCAAATCCACGCTGGAGCTCTGAAACGCCGGCGCCAGCCCAAAAATAACTCCGCACAGCAGCGCGATCCCGAGCGTGAATAGCAGCGTGGTGGTATCCATGTTCACCTGGCCGTAATTCACCAGGTATCCGCGAACGCTCCCCGGAATTTGCGATTCAATCCACGCCATTCCCCACATTCCGAAAAGTGTGCCCGCCACGCCTCCTACAAAAAACAGCAACAAAGATTCCGTGAGCAGTTGCCGAATCAGCCTTCGCCGCGTTGCGCCGAGAGCCCCGCGCACGGCCATTTCTTTTGTGCGTTGTGTGGCGCGCGCCAGCATCAGATTCGCCACGTTCGCGCACGCAATCAGCAAAATCAGTCCAACCAGCCAAAAGCAGATCTTCACTTGCGGCACGCCTTCGTTGTCTCCGATTGCCTTGGTCATGGACGTGACCAGCATGGTTATGTCCGTGTCGGTTTTTGGATATTCTTTTTGCAGTCCGGCGAATACTGCGTCTGTTTCAGCGGCAGCCTGCTCTTCCGTCGCGCCCGGCTTCAGTCTTCCAAACGCCTGAAACCACGAACTATTGCGGTCCGCGCGCTCCTCTGGCGTGAACGCGAACGGCGTCCAGATGTTCGAGATTCCGATCAGCGGAAACAAGAACTTTCCCGGCATCACGCCAACAACTGTGTACGCTTCCGCGTTGATGTCGATCGACCGGCCGATGATTTTCGGGTCCTGTCCGTACCGGCTCCTCCACAATCCCTCGCTGAGGATGGCCACGCGCGGCGCGCCTGCCACGTCGTCACTCGGCAGAAATGTTCGCCCCATGAGCGGCTTCGCGCCCAGCGTGGCGAAGAAATTCCCGCTCACGCGCCCGCCGTCCACAAGCGCCGGAGCGCCATTGCCCGTCAAATTGAAATTCCAGCCGGCGTATCCTGCAGTTTGTTCGAAGGAAGTCGCCTGCTTTTGAAAATCCAGGAAATCCGCCGTTGAAGTTACCGTGTCGTCCGTCCATCCCTTTTTCGTGTTGTGCTCCTGGAAAACCATCAGCCGTTCCGCCTGCGGATACGGCAGCGGCTTGATCATCCACGCGTCCACGTAGCTGAAAATCGCCGTGTTCGCGCCAATTCCCAGGGCAAGCGTAAGGACGGCGATGATGCTGAACATGGGCGACTTGCGGAGGATCCGAAAAGCGTAGGCTAAGTCCTGCCATGCGGTCTTCATCAGCACACCCCTCGCGCGTCTCTGAACGGCGTATCCGCAGATTTGCTTCCGAAGCACACGGAGCTAAGTATAGATGGATTAGTCAGATACGGACAATTCTGACCGGCAGCCCGGAGGAATTGTCCGCTTGCGGGAGGCTACTGCGCGTTTGCGGACACTATCTATATATGTCTGCTTCGGCCAACCGCCCTCGAAACCTCATTCGTACCTCAGCGCGATCATGGGATCGACGCGCGTGGCGCGCCGCGCGGGAACGTAACACGCGAGCAGCGCGATGAGCAGCAGCAAAATCGCCGCGCCCGCGAACGAAATCGGATCAGCGGAGCTGACGCCGTAAAGCACGCTCTGCATTGCGCGCATCAGCAGGATGCCTACGATGATACCCGCCGCGGCGCCAGCGAGCGCGAGCTTTGCGCCTTGCGTGAGAACCATTTTCAGCACGTCAATCGGCCGCGCACCAAGCGCCATGCGAATGCCAATTTCATTCGTGCGTTCGGCGACGCTGTAGCTGATAAGTCCGTAGAGCCCGATGGCCGCGAGCAAAACCGCCAAGCCCGCGAAAACCGCCAGCAGATTCGTCGCGAAGCTCTGCGGCCCGAGCGAATCGAGAATGCGCGCTTCCATCGTTTCCACGTTGGACACCGGCAGATTGGCGTCCACAGCGTGCACGGCCTGGCGAATCGCCGCATCGCCCGCATTCGTGTTGCCCGCTGTCTTCGCAATCAGAAAACCAAACGGCGCCTGGCTCTGATAGATCGGGAAGTAATACGACCCTTTACCGGAAGCCATCGTGATGGCGCCAGACTGCTCTTCGCCGGCCAGCGTCGTGAAGCGAATATTGCCAACGATGCCGACAATCGTGGCCCACGGAGAATTGCTGCCGTTCCTCATGTGTTTGCCGATGGGATCCTGGCCGGACCAGTATTGCTTTGCAAGATTCTCGTCAATGATCACCACGGCTTGCGAACCTTTGCGGTCTTCGTCGGTGAAGTTGCGGCCCCTCAGGAACGGAATCCCTAGCGCTTTGAAATACCCCGGCGTCACGGTGCGAACCGCGCCAAGCGGGCCGGGATCATTCGGACCAGTCGGCTGTCCTTCAATCTGGAACGACGCCGTCCCGTCAACTCCGCCAAACGGAAGCGGAAAGCCGCCACCCGCAGCGGTGATGCCGGGCGACTGAGAGAGACGGTCGAGGACGGCAAGAAAAAATGCGTCCTGCTTCTCCTGCGTGTGGTATTGCGCGTCCGGAAGCGCGACCGCAGAGGCAGTGACGCCGTTTGGCTGGAAGCCCGGATTCACGTCGCCGAGCCGCGACAAACTCTTGAGCAAGAGCGCAGTTCCAGCGAGGAGAACAAGGCCAAGCGCGAGTTCGCCCGCCACAAGGAACGCGCGGAAGCGCTGGCGTCCGCGGCTTCCCGTGGATGACCGACCCGATTCGCGTAGCGCGTTGTATGGATCGGCGTGCGACATGTGCCAAGCCGGAACCGTGCCAAAAATAAGTACCGCGACCAGGCCCGCCAATATAGTGAATCCCAGAACGTAGCCGTCGAGCGGAAAGCTGATGCCAGTGGCCATTTCCTTTGGCGCGGCAAAGAGCAACGCTTTCAGGCCGAATTCAGCGAGGATCAGTCCGGCGATAATGCCGAGGATGCCGAGAGCAAGATTTTCGCAAAGAGCTTGCGTCATCAAACGCGCGCGCGAAGCGCCCAGCGCGGCGCGAACCGCGAGTTCCTTCGAGCGTCCCGAAGCTTTCGCCAGCAAAAGTCCCGCGATATTCGCGCAAGCGATCAGCAAAACGAACGCTACCGCGCCGCTCAAAATCAGAATAGGTGTTTGCAGGCTCCCGAAAACGTAGTCCGTCAGCGGCATCAGGA
>DATFQU010000162.1:0-4626 GCA_035264005.1 Candidatus Acidiferrales bacterium | reverse complement strand
CGACGTCAAGACGCAGGGTCGAGAACTCAATCCACCAAGAACAAGGGCAGCTCGTCATTGGGATATACGGACGCACAGGCTGGAAAGATTCAGTTTTTCGAGGACGGCGCGAGGGCTCCGAGGTGAGCGAGTTTATTCCTGGAGGAATTCGACGCGGGCGTTGGCGGGCATGAGGCCGGCGGACTTGGCGCGGGAAACGAGTTCGTTGACGGCTTTGCGGCCTTCCTCGCCGAAGTTCAGAGTCCAGCGGTTGACGTACATGCCGACGAATTTGTCGGCGAGCGCAGGGTCCATATCGCGCGCGAATTGCAGGGCGTAGTTCAGCGCTTCCTCGCGATGGTCGAGAGCATAGGCGACGCTGCCGCGAATGGCTCCGGCGACCTGGCGAGCGAGGTCGTTGCCGAGCGTGCGGCGAATGGCGTTGGCGCCGAGAGGAAGCGGAAGGCCGGTTTGCTCGTGCCACCAAACTCCCAGATCGACGACTTTGTGCGCGCCGGACTGCGCGTAGAGGAGCTGGCCTTCGTGAATCAGCAGGCCGGCTTCGACTTCGCGGCTGTTGACTGCGTCGAGGATTTTGTCGAACGGCATGGTGACGGTTTCGACGTCAGGCTCGAAGAGTTTCAGAGCGAGATACGAAGTAGTGCGCGTGCCGGGAATGGCGACCTTGCGGCCTTTCAGTTCCGTTTTCTTCATAGCGCGTGAGGAAACGACGATGGGGCCGTAGCCTTCGCCGAAGCTGGCGCCGCAATCGAGCAGGACGTATTTGTCGGCGAGGAACGGATAGGCGTAAACGCTGACGGCGGTGACGTCATAGGTTTCGACTTCCGCGGCTTTGTTCAGGGATTCGATATCCGAAAGAACGTGCGTGAATTTGAGGCCGGGCACGCGGAGCTTGCCGGTGGCAAGCGCGTAGAACATGAAAGCGTCGTCGCTATCGGGCGAATGCGCGATGCGGACTTCGGACGTTTGCGTGGTTGCGGTGCGAGCGGCCATAAGGTTTAGGTCTCCAGCAGCCATTTGCGCACCTTCCGGCCTTGCTGCGACAGTTCGGCGGCATTCACAGAGCCGTGGGGCTCGCCTGCGGTACACGCGGGGTGAATTCCGGCCGGCTGGGGCGCCGTCTCAGACGGGCGATAGAATATCAAAGACAGTGGTCAGTGACCAGTGGTCAGTGGTGAGAAAAAAGTGACCGCGGTTCCCAAAAAACAAGCGATAGAACGGGCTGTAACAAGATGTTCATAGAAAGCTGAGGGTGTATTCTGACCACGCCGGCCTTGAGTGAGGTTTTATGGGCAAAATGGCGAAAACATTCAAGCGCGGGGATCACGTGAAGTGGAATTCCGAGGCGGGAATCGTTCACGGGAGGGTCATAAAGAAAGTCACCTCGAATATCTCCATCAAGGGCTACACGCATCACGCTACGAAGGATGAGCCGCAATACTTGATCAAGAGCGACAAGACAGACCACGTCGCGATTCACAAAGGTGCCGCACTGCATCATATCAAACCCACAAAAAGGGCCGGAGCGAAGCGCACGCGACGGCGCAAGGCGCGACGATAAGCTCGACGAGATGCCTAGGTCGCGCAGATATCAGCGTGCGTTGAGCCAGGCAGCGACGTCACTGACGATTTCAGGAGACACGTGCTGACCAGCAACGAAATATTCTTCCGGCTTGGACGGGCCGGTGCCCGGGATCAGAATATGGTTCAGCGCGGGATAGAGTCTTAGGGTAGCGTTCGAATGCCCGGCCAACGCCTTCTGCCAGTTGTCGAACTCAGACGCCATGACCTGGTAATCGCGGCCGCCCTGCGTGACATAGATGGGAATTTTCAGGCCAGCGGCCACAGCGCAAGGATCGTACGTGCGCAGATCGAGAAAGTAAGACGATGGGACTTGCGCGGTGAGAAAAGGAAGCATCACTCCGGCCTTGAGGTTGGGATCCTCGATGGCTTTAACCTGCGCCTGGAGTTGGGGAATCATTTGCTCGATTTGCGCCGCGTTCGGGCCGCCGAGCTTCGCCTGGTATTGCACCTGTTCGAGAGCAAGCTGCTCGATGGGTCGCGTGCTGCCTTCAAGGATGATAATTCCCGCAATGCGTGAATCGCTCGCGGCGATGCGCGGCGCAAGGTAGCCGCCTTCGCTGTGTCCGGCGACGAAGATGCGGTGAGCATTTATTTCTGGCCGCGATGCGAGCAGTGCGACGGCGGCGCGGGCGTCATCTAGGTATTCGTCTCTTACGGTGAAACTGTTGGGATCGGCGGAACTCTTTGCGCCGTATTGATGCGTGCGTTTTGCGAAGCGCAAGACAGCGAATCCGTGAGTCGCCAAGCCCCACGCAATGTCCTTGAAAACTTTATTTGGGCCGATGGTTTCGTCGGCGTCGTTAGGGCCGGAGCCTGAAATCAGAACGACGGCAGTAAATGGACCCTTGCCATTGGGCAAGGTCAGGGCGCCGGGAAGCTGCCACTGTCCGTCGGAAACGGTGACCGGTTCTTCGTGGAATTTCGCTTGGTCGGCGTAGGGCGGCGCATTCCACGGAGAAGCGGGCGGCGCGGCTTGTGAGTCTTGCGCAGGAACGATACGCAGTCCAGCGATGCGCCCGGCGCTATCGAACGTCACGATTACATTGAGCGCCATTTTTTCAAACGCGCAGGTCACTGTCGCCATGTGATAGCCGGAACTCTCGGTGACGTTTGTTGAAGTGATTTTTTGAAATGCGCCCGCCTGCGCCACCACCTGGTCCCAACCTTGCGCGAGTTTGTCTGCGGTGACCGCGGCGGCCATGGTCGCGTCAAGTTGCGCTGAAACTTCGTCGAAATGGCGGGCGTTAAGATTCGTGACGACCGCGTTTGCCTGGGACGAATAGTCAGGAGTAGGCGCTGGTGCGGATTGTTGCCGAGACGCAGAGGCGAAAGGCGCGCAGAAGGTGAGTAACACAAGAATCGGCAAAAGCGAAGGTGTTTGCATGCGGGGATTCTAGCAGGGTTCGCCATTATGAAGTAAATGGGCCGCAGGAATTTACGTCGACACGAAGTTGGGAAGCTTAAGGCCCGTTCACATCGGGCGTAGGAATCAGCGGATCGTCGACCGTCGCGACTGCGCCTTTCTTGTCGGCGGCATGGATTTTGCCGTCTTTGTCGTAGAGGAACGAGCGATCACCAGTTTTTCCGTATTCGGCGGGAATGGCGGCAATTTCGAATCCCGGATTTTCCGAATCGGCAGGCGCGACGACGCGATAGCGGAACTTGTAGCCGTTGGCAGAGCCCGCAGCGAGAGATGCGTCGACGAGTTTGGCGGCGATGGGTGAAACGCCGCCCTCCTTGGGAGGGCCAAGCTGCTCGAGACTATCGGGCAGCTTGCCGAAAGCGCGTTGGTAAGTTTGCACGGCTTGAGCGAGACCCTGCAGGGCGTCGATCGCGTCCTGCTCGCGAATTTTGAGCGCCTGCGCGGCCCACTCTTTTTGCAGCGAAGGAATATCAATCAGCAACATGCCGAGCGAAAGCAGCTTCCAATTGCCGTCCTCGCGCACAAGCCCGATGCGGATTGTATCGGCCGCCGAGATGGTGGTCGGAACGTACGCGAGATTGTCGTGCACAAGCGGCACGCCGAACGTGAACTCTTGCGTGGCGTCGGTGGCTTCGCAGCGAATCTGCGGGCGGCCTTCGGTGCTGTTCGAGAGCAATGTGCGGCCGCGAGTGTCGAGAAGGACAAAGCGCTCCATCAGAGAGATGCGGTCGTCCGATGGAAGCTTGTTGAAGGCGGCGGAGTTTGCGGCGGTCAAGTACGCGGAAAAACTTTCGCTATTCTGGCGGCAAGCTGCGCCGAGAGCGGCCGTGAGCGCCGATATTGGATCGGAATCAGCCGTGGCAGGCGCAGACTGCGATTGAGCGAAGAGACGCGGACAAAAAAGTAGCGCAACAAGCGTGGCGAGCAGAATTGGCGCGCGAGGGATTCTTTTCATGATTTTGCGCGCGAAAAAATCGCGGCGAGGTCCTTCGTGAATTTCGAGCGCGGCATCACTTCAGTGCAGCCGGCCTGGCGTGCCCGCTGCGCGAGGTCCGCTTGCACATGAGAAAAAAAAGCGACCACGGGAATCTTCGAGTCGCGCGAACACAGCGACGCGATTGTTTCGACCGGCGCCTGACGCGCGTTCAAGTCCACGACAATGAGCTTCGGCGCAGCCTGATTGACCTCGGCGACAAGCGCGTCGCCGGAGGTAAAAGACTTCATTTCCACTCCAGCGTGTTTCGCCGTCGCCAGCATTTTCGCCTGAAAGAAAATATCGTCCACCAGGGCCCAAATTTGCGCCACGAACCCTCCGCGTAAAGAATCTTAAGGGTGTACCACGCGCGCGAGCGCCGGGCAAGATGCTCCGGCGATTTCCCAAGTTTGTAGGATGCGCAAGAGCGGCGAATGGCTTTGCGGGCGCGTGACGTTTCTCCGGTGCGGCGAGATGCGGTATAAAGGAATCGGAACGCATCGCTGGGGAGGCGAACGATGAAATCCGCCATGAATCAGGCCACGTTGCCGGGCCTGGAAGTTTTGGAGCAGACGCCGATTATTTTGGAGAAGCTGGTTTCACTGGCAACGGAAGAGCAGCTTCAATGGAAGCCGTCGATAGAGCG
>DATFQU010000161.1:0-44905 GCA_035264005.1 Candidatus Acidiferrales bacterium | reverse complement strand
CGAACTTGAACCGAAGAAAGTGCTGGTGACGACGATGCAGGCGCTTTCGGGCGCAGGGCATCCGGGCGTTGCGTCGCTCGACGTGATGGGAAATGTGATCCCGTTTATTGCAGGAGAAGAAGAGAAAATCGAGAACGAAACGCGGAAAATCCTTGGGAATTTTCGCGGCGAGACATTCGAGGCTGCGGAAATGGCGATCAGCGCGCAGACGACGCGGGTGCCGGTGGTGAACGGGCACACAGAAGCTGTGTCGGTTGGGTTTGAAAATGGCGTGGAGCGCGACGAAATACTTGCGGCGTTTGAGAAATTCGCCGGAAAACCTCAGGCGCTTAATTTGCCAAGCGCGCCGCGACGAGCGATCGTTTATCTGGATGCCGCAGACCGGCCGCAGCCACGCTTTGACGTGGAGCGGTTCGGCGGAATGGCGGTGCAGGCGGGGCGATTGCGCACGTGTCCTGTGCTGGGACACAAGTTCGTGTTGCTCGGGCACAACACGATTCGCGGAGCGGCCGGCGCGGCGCTGCTGAACGCGGAACTGATGAAGGCAGAAGGGTCGTTGAACTAAACGCGGTGGCATGAGAGAGCGCGGAACAAATTTTTGTGTTACCGCCCGGCTCTTTTGCGCTTGTGAGCCGTGCTGCCGCGATAAAGGCGCTTCGACGGCAGCGACTTTGCTCTTTCAAGTTCAGCGCGACGCGAGGGGCTCAGGCCGCGCCCACCGCGATTAATGAAATAGTTGAGCATGCGCATCCCCGACTGCGGGCCTTTTGGCGAAACTCTCTTCGAAGCAAGGGTTCGCGCAATCGTTCGGGCGCTTTTGGTAAACAGGCCCGGCGGAGGATGAGTCGAATCTGTTTTGACGTTCCGGACCCATCGTTTGTTTTTCGAAGCCATTCTTCCCTGTCCCGGTCGCTTCAACAAAACGTAAACACCAGCCTAGAAAAAGAGGCAAGGCAGGGCAATCCACGCAGTTGTGTAAGGTGAGATTCGTTCGTCGAAGGTTTATTTTCCGGGTCCGTTCGGCCTTCCCTGCCTCGCTCCCCTGTCAGGTTTCTGAGTTGGCGACGCCGCCGGAGTTGCAGTCGGCAGCGGCGTGGGCGATTTCGGGAACGAAGACGGCTTCGCGAGGCTCGGCGAGTCGTAAATGGCGTCGAAAAAGAATTTGTACGTGCCGTGAGACTGCGCGCGCCATTGCGGTTTGAAGCCGAAGAGATAGATGCGGCCGCTGCCGTATGCGACTTCGAGAGCAGCGGCTTTGCCTTCGATGCGTTCGGGATGGAGCAAGTAGCCGCTGGCGAGTGGGCTGACGTTTTCGGGATAAGAAGCGAGCACGGCGCCGCGGAAGCCCGGAGTAGTGGCAAAAGCCGGACCGCGCTCGAACATGACCGCAGGATCGCGGGGCAGGCCCCAGAGGCCAGGACGGTTTGCATCGGGAATCTCGACGCGCAAGAGCGAACCCGAGCAGTAAAACTCGTCAGGCTTGAGATTCGCGAGCACGTTTGTGACGGGCAGGCCGAATTGTTCGATGACAAAGAGCGAAGCGTTGTTGAAGGCGATCAACGTGCCGCCGCTAGCGACGAATTCGCGCAGGGATTCGACGCCCGTTTGGCCAATGCCGCCGACGTATTCGCCCGGGACTGAGCCAGGCGCGAAACCGTTGAGAATCTGATTCGGTTCGGAATCGGGCAAAATGATGGCGTCGAGGTTGTCGAGAAGATGGCTGGCCTGAATGTCTCCGTTGTGAAGAGTGATCGGGGCGAAACCGTAGTTCTTCAAAATCCAGCGAGTCCACCCTTCGTCGATGTCGGCGGTCCACGCACGATAGAGACCCACGCGCGGCTTCTTGGTTGCGATGGCGTCTTCCGGGGCTTTCTCGACAGCGCGAATTGAGAGCGACAAATCACTCGAAAGCGCGGCAACACGGTCGCGAGTCATACCAGTCATCACCGCCGCTCCAGCTGGCATGCCGTCCGTGGAATCCGTGGTGAAGCTGACGCGCGCACCGGAGCCGAGAATCTCGTTCATCGCTTTGAAATGGCCATTGGTGCGCGGATCGAGAAGGAAAACTGAACCGGAACCTTCAATGTTGCCCGCGGGAGCGGAGAATTTATCGAGCAGCTTCAGGTTCGTTCGGTCAGCCGAGGAAACGGGCTGAAGGACGGCATCGGCGTTGACGCCCATTTGCATGGGAAGAGTCCAGCCGGCGACGTCATAAGGCCTGATGGGCGTGCCGTTTTCACGCAAGTCAGGATACTTCTGCGGCTCGAAGAGTTCTTTGACTAAACCTGCGAACGGCTGGTCCATCAGAACGACCCACGAGCCAATGGGATAGTTCCGTCCATTAGCTGCGAAAGGTTGCGTGGCTTGATGAACTTCGATTCCATTGATCATTAATTTGTCGACGAGGGTGGCAGCTTCTCCCAAATCGCGCTGCTCGGTGGAGATCACGTAAGCGTACGGCGGGTTGTTGGTGAAGCGGGCGATATTGTCGCGACCAGCTTGATATTTGTTGTAGAGCATTTGTTCGTGATACTTCGCGGCCGTGTCGAGAACTGACATCGACGCGCCGACCATGTAGCGCACGGCGTCGCCGAGGCGCCACCAACCGCCGGTCCAAGGGCTGCTATAAAAGACTTGCGAATCGAGCGAGCGAAAATCCTGCGGGAAATCGCGGACGGTGTAGAAGTGCGGCGTGGCGTAGCCGTAAAGCGCGGTTTCCGTGAAAAAAGAAACGGAGTTGCGGAAAATTCCGGTGAAATCCTGAAAGCCGGGATACCAGTTGTCGAATCCGACGCGGTTGATGGCGCCGGGCATATCGTGTTCGTCGAGATAGGCAGCCATGTCGATGCCGAGAGCACTGAGCCAGCGCATGAGGATGGGCTGAATGTTCGAAGAAATCGGCTCGACGAATGGCGGAATAAAAATGCGCGCGGGGAATGGCGCGGTTTGATGCTGCGTATAGAAAATCTCAGGATTCCAGATGAGCTCCTGATGCGTGACCTCCTGAGATTCGAGCATGTTGTTCATGTAGCCGTCGCGATTGTTATCGTGGCCGACGTATTCCTGGTAGAGATCGGGCAACGGGCTGACTTCGTAAGATGTGCCGAGATTTTTGCGATACCAGGCGACCACTTCGTTTTGGCCGTCAGGATTTAATGTGGGCCAGAGCACGAGGATTACGTTGTTAAGGATGGCGTCGATTTCGGGATCGTTCTGAGCAGACAGAAGTTTGTAGGCGAGAATGATGGAATGCTGCGCGCCGGCGACTTCCGTGGAATGCATGCCACCGTCGATGTGGACGAAGATTTTGCCCTGACGCGCGAGGTCGCGCGCAGCGGAATCGTCAATGCCGCGAGCCCAGGTGAGGCGGCGATTGATGTCTTCGTATTTGTCGAGCTGCGCCAAGTTCTCGGGCGAAGAAATGATGGCGATTTGCCAGTCGAGGCCGCGCGTGGTTTTGCCGACGTCGATAATCTTGATGCGATTTGACGTTTTTGCGAGCTGTTGGAAATAGGCTTTCGATTCATCGTAATTCGCGAGGTAAAAGTCGTCGCCCGGCGTATGGCCGAGAACTGAAACAGGCGTGGGGACGGCTTGGGATGTGGCCGAGGCTTCCTGAGTCTGCGAACCGGCCAGAGATGGATAGAAACAAAACGCGAAGGCTGCGAAAACAAGGAGTGAGAGTGCTCGTTTTATATATGACATGACGCGCACTCTACCGATTGCGGGAAGGAATGTAAAGCGCGCGATTCGGAGAGGTTAGCGTTACGAAACTTTTAGACTGCTTTTACGACTTTCTGAGGCATTAACGGTCATCATCGCTCCTGCATAATCGAGCTAGCGACAGGAGGCGTGTATGACGAAATTTCTGCAGGATTGCGCGGTGCGGGTTGGAATAACCGTTGCAGTTGTAGGGGCATGGTGTATGCCCTGTCTTGCGCAAGACACCAGTTCCACCGGCTCTACCGGGCAGAACGCGTCAGCTCCAGATCAGCAGGCCAGCGCTGCCGACCGCGCCGCCATTCTTCAGGAACTAGATGCGATGAAGAAACGCATTGCCGAGCTAGAGGCCCAACTCAGGAATCAGGATCAGAAGACGGGACATTCGAGGAATGCCGCTGCCGCGAAAACGAGTGCACCGTCCACCGTTTCTTCAGCGGCGCCGATACCAAGCACAGAGTCAGGCTTCTTCAATGCGAGCAAGGGCGACTCAACCGATGCCGAAGAGTTGCCGCCCGCGACGAACTCCACGGCGCCGAATTCGGACAGGAGCGAATCTTCGTCCTTGGCGCCGCCAAGACAGGCATCATCATCGGCCGCCGCGCAGAAACCCGCGAAGATCGAACCGTTTTCGGACCACGACTGGACGTGGCTCAATGGCAATCCGAGAACAGAGACTCCGGCGTTCGATTCTAAATTTTTCACGCCGGAGATAAGAGTGGATACGACGTATACCTTCGACTTCAACCGTCCCGCAGATCACTCGATGGGTGGATCAACGGAAGTTTTCCGTTCGCAGGAAGTGCAACTCGAAGATCTCGGCGTCGGCGGAAACTTTCACTATGACAATGTCGAGGGACGGATCATGACGCAGTTCGGAATGTATTCACAGGCCATTCCGCGAAACGACCCGAGCCCTGGAAATGGCCAATACAATCTTGCGGATGCGTATCGCTATATTTCGGAGGGATACGGGGGATACCATTTCGACGTGTTGCACGGGGTCAATGTTGATGCGGGAATTTTCATGTCATACATCGGCCTGTTCAGCTTCTACAACTTCGACAACTGGGCCTATCAGCCTTCGTATGTTTCGTCGAACACCCCGTGGTTTTTCAATGGCCTGCGCGTGCAGATTTTCCCCACGGCACATTTGAAAATCGAGCCCTGGTTCATCAATGGATGGCAGGCGTACGGATCGGCGAATCACTCACCGGGCATCGGCGGACAAATCAAGTGGACTCCGACGGGCTGGATTAACGTGATTTCCAACAACTACGGCGTCGGCGAAGACGATTTATTCGCGCCGGGGCGCAGGCGACTTCACACCGACGACAGTATCGAGGTGAAATACTTCGACCGGCCAGAAAATACACTGGATAAGATGGCGTTTTCTTTGACGGGAGATATGGGTTGCGAGTATGGCGGAGGAGTGAGTTGCCACGGTGACAGCAAGGGTGGGCCGAAGCAGAGCTTTTTGGGCTACATGTTGTACAACAGATTCTGGTTCCACAAAGACCTGTTTGGAATGACGATCGGGGGAGGAAAAATCAATAATCCCGGAAGATATCTGGTTCTGTTGCCGCCGATCAATGGCGAAACGGCGATCACCGCAGCGACGAATTCACCCTACTTTACCGAGAACCCAGGGGACTCCTTCAAAGCATGGGACTCGTCCTATACGTTTGATTACATGCCGAAACAATACATCACGTTCCGATGGGAGTATGACTATCGTCATGCGAGCGTGCCCTATTGGACTGGGCGCGGAGGGATTACACCGCCGGGCGGCAACAACAGTTTCCCCGAAGATTTTGCGTGCATTGGCGGAGCATCCTCCGGACAAACAACGCTGGCTGCGGCAGAGATAGCATGCGGTGGAGGAATCGGCAGCATTTGGTTTCCTGACCTCCGCAAAAACCAGTCGTTCATCGACATGGATATCCTGGTCAAGTTCTAAGGCGGTTTGAGGATGCGCCCGGCGCCGCCGGCGGACGGCTAGTGCGCGAAGGAGATGTTGAAGCCGGTGGACAGAATCACATCGTTTGACTTTGTGCCGGCGATGGGCGGGTTGGTGACGTAGCGATCGCTGAGCGATGTCTGCCAGCCGAGCCATTTCTTAATCTTGGTGACAACCGCGGCGTCCAGTGAAAAACGGTACTGGCTGAAGTCGCTGATATCCGGGTAAAAGTCGAATGTTTCGGTGAAGACAGTGCCTGCTCCGATCTTGTGCGTAAAGTTTTCGCCTGCAGTAATGCCGGGCAAATTCCGATCTACACTCACCGAAGGCGTAGTTGTTGAAGCGCTCGTGCTGTAACTCTCACGCGTATAGTTAATGCCGAAAAGAGCGTCGAGGGTTGTGTTGGCCGTGTTTATCGCATGCCAGCCCAAGCCGCCCGTATAAATGGCGCGCAGATTCAAGTCCTGCAGCGCGTCGTGAGTGAAATCCCCGCTGCCGAAGACGAAGAATTTCTTGGTGATATTCCTGTCATACGCAACATCGCCCAAAATTTCATTCGCGGTTACGCCGCCTGGAGCGCCGGTGGTCGAAGTGCCGCTGGTCGAATAAATCGACGAAGCAGCCAACTTGAATTCGTCGGAGAGCGTCTTTCGATCCGCCGCGAAGGCGGTGTTCAGGTTGGTCGTGTTGCTGTTGCCGCGAGCGAGAGCGAAGCCGATGTTGACGGCTCCCGTCCAATCGTTGAGCAAACCAGGATGGAGGCTTTTCTCATAGGCCTGCTGGTCTGACTCCGTGCGGACGATGGTGATTTGCGTGACGGGAATGGTGACGTCGCCGGCCGTGGCTGTGTGAACGATGAAGTCTTTGCCGTCAGAAGTAACCGTACCCGTGATAGTGGTTTTCTCCGGTGTGGCAACGTAGAGGGGCTTGTCGGAGGAGAGTTGCTGCACGGCAGACCACTTTATTTTGAGATCGCCGGCAGCGTCAGTTTTGAGAGTAATTTCCGCTTTGCCGATCGCCGTAATCGTTCCGGTCAAGTGGTCGCCGTTCTTGAGAACGACGGAGTCAGCAAATGCCGCCTGCGCCAAGGATAGCGCGAGAAGAGTTGCCAGCAGGTATAGGGGCTTCATTTATTCCTCCGGTTGATTGTGTGACTGGCGGGCTTGTAGAAGTCTAGCAAGGATCGCCGGAATGGAGAAGTTGTGAATTGAGGCTCAGGTCCGTCGGTGCGACGGGCGCGAGTGCGCGTCACTCGCCCCGGGCTTATGCAGTCGCTTTTCGTCGCGGTGTATCCGCCGGACTGTGACTCGCGGACTCGGGCGGGCGGACCGGGCCTGAGCCTGCCCCTGTGCGAGAAATGGCCGAGGCGATTTCATCCAGATCAGCGGAACCAAACTTGAGGTTCGCGGCACGAATCCAGCCGTCCACTTGCTCTGGCGAACGCGCTCCCACGATCGCTCCGGTGACGCCGGGCCATGCGAGCGTCCACGCAATCGCGACATCGTGCACAGAGACGCCGTGACGCTGAGCAATGGGACGGAGCGTATCGCGCAGGCTGATATTTTTCCCTAGCTTGGGCTGCTGGAATTCGTCGGAGCGCTTGCGCCAGTCATCTTTGGGCATTTTCGCGACGCGATCAGCAGAGAATGACTCGGTGAGCAATCCAGATTGCATGGGACTGTAGCAAATGACTCCGGTTTTGTGTTGCGCACACCAAGGAATTTCTTTCTCGGCGATTTGGCGGCGAATCAACGAAAAAGGCGGCTGAAGCGAGTCAACATGATGGATTGGCTCGCACCGTTGCATCAGCGCTGAATCGAAATTGCAAACGCCACCGACGTGAACTTTGCCTTCGCTGATGAGCTGCGACATAGTGGCCCAGGAATCTTCGATGCGCGTGCCGGACTCGTCGGGCCAGTGAAACTGGTAAAGGTCGATGCGCTCGACGCCGAGACGGTGAAGAGATGCTTCGCATTCGCGGCGAATCGACTCAGGTTTCAAAATGCGCTTGCCGGGAACCATGCGCTGGGCGTCATCCCAAACGACGCCGCACTTGGTGAAAACGAGCGGACGCTCGGAGGGCGAGAGTTCGTGCAGAAATTTGCCGACGACTTCCTCGGAGTGACCAAGGCCGTAGACTGCCGCGGTGTCGATCCAATTGATTCCCAACTCAATTGCGTGGCGCATGGCTTTGAGGGACTGGGCGTCATCCTGCGGCCCCCAAGCAAAGGCCCAGTCTCCTCCACCAATCGCCCATGTGCCTAAACCGAGAGTCGTAATCTCAAGACTGCTCAAACCCAAAGTTCGCTTAGGCAAATCCATGGCTCACCTCGTATCGCTCCATTGTATACATGTTTGATTTCATTTCGGGCGCGGTGGTCGCATTTTCTTTAGAGGCTGCCACATTCCACGTTGCGCTCTGTAATCGAATCAGGCTTCGCGGGTATATACTCGCATTTCTTTTCGCTGATTGATGCCGAGGAGAACCTGAACGTGAGAACTCATGGCCGTATCGTTTTCTTAATCTGTGCTGTGTTCGCAATGTCGGCAGCGTTGATCTCTGTATATTCCACGCCTGCAATGGCGCAACAAATGGATTCAAGTCTTTATAACGGCATGCGCTGGCGCATGATTGGGCCGTTTCGCAGCGGGCGCGCGGTGGCGGTGGCGGGCGTGCCGGGCCATCCGGATGTTTTTTATTTTGGCGCCGTGGGCGGAGGCGTGTGGAAGACGACGGACGCAGGCCGCGTGTGGAAGCCGGTATTTGACGCGGAGAAGATTGCATCTATTGGCGCGGTAGCGGTCGCGCCATCGGATACAAATGTAGTTTACGTTGGCTCGGGCGAGCCGGACATGCGCTCGGACATTTCGTACGGCAATGGAATGTACAAGTCCACGGACGCAGGGGAAACGTGGAAGCAGATCGGGCTTGAAGATACGCGGCAGATCGGCGCGATCCTTGTCGACCCACATGACGCGAACAAAGTCTACGTTGCGGCGCTGGGACATTCCTATGGGCCGAACGCGGAGCGGGGCGTTTTTCGCTCGACCGATGGCGGCGCGACATGGAAGAAAGTTCTATTCAAAGACGAAAACACGGGCGCGATTGATATCGCATTTGACCCGCAGAACTCGAACACGATTTACGCGGCACTGTGGCAGACGCGTCGGCCGCCGTGGAACGTGTACCCACCGTCGAATGGCCCCGGCAGCGGGCTCTACAAATCGACCGACGGCGGAGACAACTGGACGCAATTGACGGACGGGTTGCCAACAGATGGTCTTGGCCGAATCGGCGTGGCCGTGGCGCCAACTGACTCGAATCGCGTGTACGCCCTTGTTGATGCGAAACAGGGTGGCGTTTACCGCTCGGATGATGCGGGGAAGACGTGGCGTCTCGCTGACAATGAATCGCGCATCTGGGGACGCGGATGGTATTTCGGCGGCATTACCGTAGAGCCGAAAAATGCGGACATCGTCTACGTGATGAACACTTCGACGTATCGCTCGACTGATGGCGGGGCGAGTTTCACGGCAATCAAAGGCGCGCCGGGCGGCGACGATTATCACACTCTGTGGATCGAACCCGATGATCCGAATCGAATGATCTTGGGCTGCGATCAGGGTGTGATTATCAGTGTGGACGACGCAACGACGTGGAGTTCCTGGTACAACCAACCAATTGGGCAGTTCTATCACGTTGAGACGGACAACCGGTTTCCCTACTGGGTTTATGGCGCGCAGCAGGATAGTGGCGCAGGCGGCACAACGAGTCGAAGCCGTCACCGCGGGATAACCGCGCGGGACTGGATGCCGATTACCGTCGGCGGCGAAAACGGATACATCGCGGCGGATCCGTTGAATCCGGAAATTTTGTTCGGGGGAACGGTTTCGAAGTACGATATTTTCACTGGTGAAGACCAGGACGTGACGCCTGCGCTGGCGCATCCGGGAGATTACCGGCGTACGTGGACGCAACCGCTGGTGTTTTCTCCGGCGGATCCCCATGCTCTTTATTTTGGTACGCAGGTCCTGTTCAAGACAGTAGATGGCGGTCAAAGCTGGCAGATTATCAGCCCGGACCTTTCGCGAGGAGACCCGGGGACGCCATCGAATCTCGATCCAACAACAGCAAATGACATCGGTGGCAACGGGAGGCATGGGCTGATTTACACAATTTCACCGTCGCCTTTGAACAAAGACTTGATTTGGACGGGCAGCGATGATGGCAGCATTCAGGTCACGAGCGATGGAGGGCAAAACTGGCAGGACGTTACTCCTCAAGCGCTCACAACGTGGAGTAAAGTCACGTTCATCGAGGCGTCACATTACGACGCGAATGTTGCGTTCGCGGCAGTAGACCGACACAGGCTGGACGACCTGAAGCCATATATTTACGTGACGCGCGACAGCGGCAAGAACTGGCAGGAGATTGTGTCGGGAATTCCGGAAGGCAGCTACGTGAACGTGGTTCGCGAGGATCCCGTGCGACGCGGCCTTCTTTATGCAGGCACAGAAACGGGCGTATTTGTGTCGTTTGATGATGGCGGGCAATGGCAGCCGCTGAAACTGAATATGCCGACCGTCCCGGTACGCGACATTAAAGTTCATGATGCTGATCTTGTGATTGCAACCCACGGACGAGCGTTTTGGATACTGGACGACATCACTCCGTTGCGGCAGGCATCGACAGAGGTAGCGAATTCAGCGGCGTATCTCTTCAAGCCAGAAACGGCTTGGCGCGTGCGTCCCGGATCGGATGAAGGCACGCCTCTGCCGGCGGAAGTTGCGGCGGGCGAGAACCCTCCGGATGGAGCGATCCTGGACTACTACCTGAAATCGGTGCCGCAAGGACCGGTTACGCTGCAGGTTTTTGACAGCAACGGGAAACTGGTGCGCCGATATTCGAGCGCGGACAGGTTCCCGCCAATCAATCCTAAGACACTGGATGTTCCTGCGTCTTGGGTGCCTCCGCCGGAGCCACTTTCGGCAGCGCCGGGCATGCACCGCTTTGTGTGGGACCTGCACTATCCGAGCACAGGCGGCGGGCAAGGCAGAGAAGCTCTGGCTGCGATGTTTGGCTTTGGTGGAGGTCCATGGGCCGTGCCGGGCGAGTACGCGGTGAAGCTCGAAGTGGATGGTCAGAGCGTTCAGCAACCGTTGACACTGAAGATGGATCCGCGAATCAAAGTGTCGCAGGAAGATTTACAGAAACAGTTGGACTTGTCTCAGCAGGTTCTGGCAAAGACAGCGCAAGTTGAAGGAGCGTCGCGGCAGGCGGAGAGCGTGCAGAACAGCATCAAGTCGCTTCGGCCGAAGATCTCCTCCCGGCAATCGCTGGAGGAGAAGATCGACGCTCTGGATAAGCAAGTGGCGGCGGTTCTCGGGCCTCCGCCGGGGAATCCTCTTGCGGCGAGCGCGGGCGCAACCATTACGGATCGCACTACGCTTCGCTATGCAGCGAGCGCGCTGGGACAAGTGGAACGCGCCGTGGAAAGCAGCGATGCAGCGCCATCGGCGGATGCGTCGACAGCGTTTACGCAAGACGCGCAAGTTGCGGAGTCAGCGATGGAGAAGTGGCAAGAGATTCTGTCGACGGACTTGCCACCGATCAACGAGGAATTGCGGCGCGCGCACCTGGAACCGATCGAAGTAGAGGAACCCCGGACTAGCGTGCAACGTATGTGAGCGGTATAGGATGTAAATAGAGCCCTCAAGGTGAACGTCATGAGCCTGAAGGTTTTTGCGTCACAAGTCCTGAAAGGTTTCCACACAGTGGCTGCAGTTGCGCCCAGTTCCGTGCATCTGGCGGCCGCGATGGTCAAACCGCTGCACCTTTCGGAAGCCTCGGTAGCCGTCGAGCTCGGCGCGGGAACGGGCGTGATGACGCGCGCCTTACTCAAGGAATTGCCGCGCGCCGCCACTTTGTTCGTGTTCGAAATTAACCCGGAATTTATCACCTACTTGCGGGCGCATTTCGATGACCCACGTTTGGTCCTCATCAACGAGAATGTGGAAAACATCGAGGCAGAGCTCCGCAAGCGCGGCGTGGACCACGTAGACGTGGTGCTTTCGTCGCTCGGACTGGCCTTCATGACCGAGGCGCAGCGCAGAAAGATTTTCGAGGGGCTCAGGCCTTTTTTGCGGCCAAACACCGTGCTAACGCAATTTCAATATGTGAGCAGCGTGCAATTCGAGAATGGCCGGCTCCGAAAGCTTACTCTGCGGCCGCTGCTGCATCGTTATTTCGAGTCGGTGAGCTCGAAAATCGTTTGGCGTAACGTGCCGCCTGCGTACGTTTACACCTGCCATCCGCACTAGCACGAGAGCCAGCACTCTGCGTTGTTGACGCGAATGAAACGCTGGGACTAGACTGGAAGCGGTTTATCGAATATCCGCTTCTGAGGTATCCGCTATGGCCAGAGTGACCGACCTGAACGTAAATGGAAGACAGTATCCAGTTGATGTAGACGCTGACGCGACGCTGCTGAGCGTGCTGCGCGACCAGTTGGACCTTACCGGCACAAAATACGGCTGCGGTGAGGGGCAATGCGCCGCCTGCACGGTTCTGATCGACGGGAATCCGCGACACTCCTGCAGGACGCGTGTTGGAGACGTCGGCAAGCGAAAAATTACGACGATCGAAGGGCTGGAGAAAAACGGGGAGTTGCATCCGGTGCAGCAGGCGTTCCTCGACGTGGATGCGATGCAGTGCGCCTATTGCACGTCGGGCATGATTTTGGGGGCCGTGGCCTTACTGGAACACAATCCCAATCCGAGCCACGCAGAAATTGTTGAATACATGAACGGCCACATTTGCCGCTGTGGCGCCTATCAACGCATCACGGAAGCAATCAGCCTTGCTGCGACGCATAGGAAGGAGAAAGTGTCATGAGCGGAAAAACCCTGAACGACGCCGCTCTGGAATTTGAGCGTTACGAAGCGCGGGAATTGCCGCTGCATCGTTTCGCTTTGGACCGCCGCAGCTTCATGAAATCGATCGGCGGCGGAATTGCAGTTTTTTTGGTTGCCAGGAACGCGTTTGCGCAAGAGTCGGGCCGCGGTCGTGGAATGCGCGAACAAATGCCGAGCGAGATTGATCTGTGGCTGCACATCCCGCCGGACGGGCACATCACGGTTTTTACAGGCAAAGTCGAAATCGGACAGAACATACGAACGTCGCTCTCGCAAACGGTTGCGGATGAGCTTCACGTTTCGCTCGACTCCATAGAAATGGTGATGGGCGATACGCAACGCACCCCTTTCGATATGGGTACATTCGGGAGCCGCAGCACTCCGCAGATGGGCACGCAACTACGTCGCGTGGCGTGGGCGGCGCGCGATTTGCTCGTTGGCCTTGCGGCGAAACAGTGGGATACGGGTGCGAAGACGCTCATGGCTTCCAACGGCAGGGTGACGGATCCAGCGAGCAATCGGTCGATGAGCTACGGAGAGTTGGCGCAGGGACAATTGCTCGCGCAGGACATTCCCGCCGACGACCCCGTGACCCCGGCGACAGAATGGAAAATTGCGGGACAGCCGATTCACAAAATTGGCGGACGCGATTTCGTCACCGGCCGGCACAAATACACTTCGGATTTGAAGCGTCCGGGGATGCTGTATGGGAAAGTCGTGCGGCCCATCGCGTTCGGCGCGACGCTGACAAACGCGGATTTGAGCGCGGCGAAGGCGATGCCGGGCGTGATTGCGGTGCGCGACGGAGATTTTATCGGCGTGGCTGCGCCGGATGAGTTGACCGCTGAGCGAGCTGCGGCCGTTGTCAAAGCGGAATGGAAGACCACACAGCAGTCTTCGAGCCGAGAACTCTTCAAATACCTAAAAGCGAACGCGGAAACGGACCCGCAGGAAGAAAATCGGTTCCGCCAGACCAAAGGCTCGGTGGATGCGCTCTCTTCGGCGGCGCACCGTTTGGATGCGACGTACACAATCGCGTACATCGCGCATTGCCCGCTCGAACCGCGCGTGGCTCTCGCGGAATGGAACGATGGGAAGCTGACGGTGTGGACAGGGACGCAGCGTCCGTTTGGAGTTCGCCAGGAGCTGATGGAGGCGTTCCACCTGCCCGAGGACAAAGTTCGTGTACTGATGCCGGATATGGGCGCAGCCTACGGCGGAAAGCATTCAGGTGAATGCGCAGTGGAAGCGGCGCGGATCGCGCAGGCGGCCGGAAAGCCGGTGCATTTACTGTGGACGCGTGAGGAAGAGTTTACGTGGGCGTATTTCCGGCCAGCAGGCTTGATTGAAATCAAGAGTGGCGTGAGCGCGGACGGGACGCTGGCGGCTTGGGAGTTTCATAATTACAACTCGGGACCCGCAGCGATTGCGCCGATGTACGAAATCGCGAACCAAGTGATCGAATTTCACCCGGTAAAAGCGCCGCTACGCCAGGGTTCGTACCGGTCTCTTGCGGCGGCGGCGAATCATTTCGCGCGCGAATCTCACATGGATGATCTGGCGCACTCTTGCGGAATGGACCCGCTGGAATTCCGAATGAAGAATTTACAGAACCCGAGGCTGCGGGATGTTTACCAGGCCGCGGCGCAGCAATTCGGATGGCAAGCGCGGAAAAAGACGACGGGGCATGGTTTTGGCCTTGCTGGCGGGATTGACAAGGGCGGGCATATTGCCACGTGCGCGGAGGTTGCTGTCGACCGGTCAAGCGGCGAGGTGCAGATCGTCCGCGTGGCGCAAGCTTTTGACTGCGGCGCAGTGGTGAATCCCGACGGCTTGAAGAATTCGATTGCAGGAGCGATAACGATGGGGATCGGTGGGGCGCTCTACGAGGCCATCGAGTTTGACAACGGGCGGATTCTGAATCCTCACTTCGCACAGTATCGAGTCCCACGCTTCAAGGATGAGCCGAAGATTGAAGTGGTGCTCGTAGATCGCAAAGATGAGCCATCGTTCGGCGCCGGAGAAACGCCCATTGTTGGGCTCGCCCCGGCCGTCGGCAATGCTATCTTTGATGCCATCGGCGTGCGCCTTCGCTCTATGCCGATGCTGCGCGATGGCAAGCTTCCTACAAACGTCTGACAATAGATTCGTCGCGTTCAGCCCATCGCGTTTCGTTTTGCTTTGGGCGGCCGCTCTGATTTCTTCCGCGCAAGCCACATCAGTCTTTCCTGCTGCGGGAAACGCTCAATCGCATAGCGAAGAGCTGTCCGCGGCATTTTGTGAGAATGAGCGCGGAGAAAGCGCTTTAGCGCTGACAGGTCGCGCTTACCGACTTCGCGGAGCATCCAGGCGCTGGCTTTGTGGATCAGGTCTTCATCATCGCTGAGGAGAATGCGCGCGAGTCTCAGCGTAGTCTCGATGTGACCCTGCCGGATGAACCACCACGTCGCGACGATCGCGATCCGGCGATCCCACAGATTTTTTGAGCGCGCCAGTTCATGCAGGAGCTTCTTATTTCGACGTAATAGATAGGGGCCGACGATATAGGGCGCGCTGTCGTCCACGCCATCCCAGCTGCGAATGTATTTGCGATTGCGGATGTAGAAATCGAAGATGCGCTTCTGCACGCGGTCGTCCGCAGCCCTGAATTTCCGCACCAAAACAGCGTGAGCCAAAGAACATTCATCGTGAACGCGCGAATTCATCAACTGGAGGATGGAGCTAAGCGGCAGATTTTCGTATTCGCGAGAAAGAATTCGGATCTGGGGCGTCGTAATGCCCAGAAAGATGTCGTCGGTTTCCTTGAAGAAACCGCGATGAATGCGCGCCTTGCGCGGATTGGCCAAGGAGTGAAGCGCTTTTCGCGCTCCCTGGACGGTGACTATGTCGGCTGCCAGACGCATCGATCCGAAGGTGCGTCAAATGCTCGCTATTTTCTTCGCGCGGATTGCATCTGAATCTGTTTCCAGTTTGCGAGCAGCGCGCTTACTCTCGCCCCGAGGTCGCGCGCAGCAGCGGCTTGCGCCTCTGCAGGCGCCGCGTCTGCGCCGTCGATCTGCGTATAAAGCTGCGCGCATTCAAGATTGAGCCGCGTGAAATTGTCCGAGCCTCCTTGTGCACCAAATCCGCGCGGGCCAGCGGCGCCGGCGAGATCAGCTGCTTTCTTATCGAGGGCCGGAATCTGCTCTCCTTGAGTTCCGCTCGATTCGCCGGAGCGGCTCTTCAGCTCCTGACGGAATTTATTGATCTGCTGAATCGCGTCAAAAGTGTGATTCATGCTTTCGGTCAGCTGCTGTTCCATGTCCGACTGCGCCGTGAGAGCGGCGAGCGTGACATGGACGCGAGGATCCTCTTTGACCGTCACGCTTTGCCGATAAGTATTGCCGCCAACGGTGAGAACGATGGTATAGACGCCGGGAACCGCGCGCGGACCGAGCGGATAACTCGGCGTATCGTGCGGCACTGCAGAAATCGGATAGTCGTGCATCAGCGACTTCGGCGCCGTGTAGTGCAGGTCCCAAACCCAGCGGTGCATTCCGGGATCGCCGGAGAGAATCTTCGGCCAGCGCACCCAATACGTCGGGACAGCAAGCGTTTTGGCGAGAGATTCTGCAGTGAAGGGCATTTCGTCTGCGCTGGAATAGAAGCGCACCGGACGATTCGCGGAGTCGTAGATGCCGATGGCGACTTTCCCCGTTTGAGCGGTCTGCAAGTAATAGTCGATAATCGCGCCGTCGGGCGGATTCTGTCCGGCCGGAACCTCCGGCGGCAACGGCGTGTCGGTATTGGTGTCGCGACGATAGCGATAAGCCGGCGCGGGTTTAAACAAGTAAGCATCGGATTTCGCCACACTGTCAGTGATTTGGCGCAGTGGAGTAATGTCGTCCAAAATCCAGAAGCCGCGTCCATGTGTCCCGACGAGCAAATCGTCATTGTGAATCCACAGATCGCGCATGGATGTGTGCGGCAGATTCAATTGCAGCGACTGCCAGTGATCGCCCGCATCGAACGAAACCCAGACCGCAGTTTCCGTCCCCGCAAAAAGCAAGTTCTTGCGCACGGGATCTTCGCGCACTGTATCGACAGGCTCGTTGCCCGGCAATCCATCGACGATCAACTGCCAGTGCTTTCCACCGTCATCGGTGCGGTAGATGTACGGCTTCATGTCGTTGATGCGGAAGCCACTGACGGAAGCAAAGGCAGTGTTCAGGTCATCGTGCGACGCAACGATCTGCGTCACTTTATACCACGGGCCCATCTGCGGCGGCGTAACGTTGTGCCAGTTTTTCCCGCCATCGCGCGTCACCCAGATGTAACCGTCGTCGGTGCCCGCCCACAGCAGATTAATGTCTTTGGGTGACGGGCCGAGCGCGTAGATGGCGCCGCGTTCCTTGTCAGCTTCGGGGCTCTTCGCGGCCATATCGCCCAAACTTGCGGGGATGCCGGGATGCTCGCGAGTCAAATCGGGACTAATTGTCGTCCAGGATTCGCCGCCATTGATTGTCTTGAAGAGATAGTTTGTCGCGTAGTAGAGGACGTGCGGATCAATCGGTGAAAACATGAGCGGCTCGGTACGTTCGGCGCGGTATTTCGGCGACGCGGCCGCGATGGGTGTGACTTTCTGATTTTGTCCGGTGACCCAGTTGTACTTCGAAACTTCTGTCCGCCCTGCACCATAGACGATATCCGGATGCAGTGGATCCGGCGCGACGTAGCCATATTCAATCACACCGACTGGATGCCAGTTACGAAAATTGATCTCGCCATCGTTTCCGCGGCTGTCGATGCCAACGGAGCCGCTTTCCTGCTGGCCACCGTAAACTCTGTACGGAAACTCGTTGTCGGTTATGACGTGATAAAACTGCGCGGTCGGCTCGGCGTACCAGGAATTGCTCCACGTCTTTCCGCCGTTGACGCTGATAACCGCGCCCTGGTCCGACGTAAGAAGAATGGTGTCGGGGTTATTCGGGTTGATCCAGATGTTTTGGTAATCGTCTCCGCCAGGGGCGCCCTTAAGCGCTGACCAAGTTTTTCCGCCGTCGACCGACTTCCACGTGACCGTGCTGGTGACGTAAAGAACGTCCGGGTTCTTCGGGTCGACCTTGGGAACGCAAAGATCGCCGCCGCCAATGCGTCCGGTGGGACGCCGGTCATCCGTGATGCGTGTCCAAGTGGCACCCGCATCGTCCGACCGATAAATGCCGACGGCGCGGCCGGAAGCTACCGTGGCATATACGCGGCTGGGCTCGCTTGGCGCGATGGCAAAGTCGGCCTGGACGACATCTTCTGGTAAACCCTGCGTAAGCTGAGTCCAGTTCGAGCCGCCATCTGTGGATTTGTAAAGCCCGCTGTTGGGGCCGTTGTATTCATTGCCATCTTCCCACGGGCCGGAAACTGAATCCCACAGTGAAGCGTAAACGACATCCGGATTCTGCGGATCGATTTCGACGTCGCCGCCGCCTGTGTATTGATTCTTCGACAGAACCTTCTCCCAAGTTTGTCCACCGTCGGTCGTGCGGAAAATGCCGCGCATTTCGCTCGGTCCGTAAGGATGGCCGACAACAGCTACGTAAACGCGGTTCGGATCACGAGGATCAATCGCGAGCTGAGCAATCTGCTCCGCGTCGTCGAGGCCGAGATGCACCCACGTCTTGCCTGCGTCAGTTGACTTGTACATTCCGTTTCCAACGGAAAGGTCCGGGCGCTGCAATCCTTCGCCGCTGCCAACATAAATAATGTTTGGATTCGAGGGCGCTACTTCCAGCGCCCCGACGGACTGCGTGGGCTCGGCGTCGAAGATTGGGTTCCACGTTTCGCCGTAATCGGTTGTTTTCCAAACGCCGCCATTCACCTGAGCAATGTAGAAAACGTTTGGCTCGCTCGCTACGCCGGAAATGGCTTTCGTGCGGCCGCCACGAAAGGGTCCGATCATCCGCCAGCGCATCTCCTGATAGAGATTTTCGGGATACTGCTGCGCTAAGGCAGCCGGCGCCAGCGAGGCAAAGACAGTAACGAGCAGAGCAATGAATCCGATGCGGCGAACTTGCGTCAATGTGCACCTCCGAATACGGCGGAAAACATCAGAGGATAATCATTCCTGATGCCTCGGCGCAAATGAATTATTCCGGACGAGGAGCGTGTTATTCTGCGTAACCAATCATCCCAAAGTCGGTTTTTATCAGCGGAGGAATCTATGGCCGCCAATGCCGCTAAAGGCTCTGTAATTCGCAATATTTCTGACACGGCACGGTGGGTCGCCTTTTACCGCGCCATGGAGACCGAGCGGCCCGACGCAATCTTCAACGATCCTTTTGCGCGCAAACTCGCCGGCGAGCGCGGTGAGCAAATCGTCAACGCGTTGCGCGGGGGCAAACGCCAGGCATGGGCGATGGTAGTTCGCACCAAACTGCTCGACGATATTCTGCTGCGCATACTGAACAGCGAAACAATCGACGTCGTGATGAATCTTGCGGCGGGGCTGGACGTTCGCCCTTACCGCCTGGCGCTACCACCAGCGCTGCGATGGATCGAAGTCGACCTGCCCGAGATGATCGATTACAAGAAGCAAATGCTGGCAGGAGAAAAGCCCCGTTGTCAGCTCGAACAGGTGACGATGGATTTGGCGGATGTTCCGGCGCGTCGGGAATTCTTTGCGCGGATTAACTCTGGCGCACAACGTATTTTTGTGATTACCGAGGGCTTGCTCGCCTACCTTGAGGAAGCGCAAGTCACCGAATTAGCGGAAGACTTGCATCAAGGGGGTTACTTCCAGTATTGGGTCACCGATTTAGCGTCGCCCAAGGTGAAGCAAATGATGCAAAAACACTGGGGCAAAGAACTCAGCGCGGCGGGGGCGCCGATTAAATTCGCTCCGCCGGAAGCCGAGGAATTTTTTCGTCCTTACGGCTGGGAGAATGCCGAATTCCACGATTTCTATCAGGCGTCGGTGAAGTTCAACCGCCCAATGGCTGGTGCGTGGATGATTCCGATTTGGAAATTCCTGATGCCGCGACGGACAGAAAAAATGATGAAGCAGTGGCGATCGGGAGTGTTATTACTGCGTCGGACCTGAGATAAGGCGACTTTCAGGATTTTGCTGTTTAGTGCGCAGGTTCAGCCGGAGTCTTAGCTAACAAACCGAAAACTGCCACGCCCGTCGGCGTTCCCACGAAGACCTTCCCGGCGGCGATCATCGGCGTGATGAACTTGTTGCCCCCGATTTCATCGCGTTTTTTTTCTTGCGTACTGTTGTACAGCTCGCGCGAGAGGTCGTTTGCATCATAGGCGTGCAAAACCGCGGGAGTGTTATTTTCCACCGCCCATACGATCGCATCGCGCAAGCCATTCGATGAAATACTCGGCGTTGTTCCCGGATACCCAAAAGTGATGGCGGTGTGGGACGCCGCCGGCGTTACGATGCGGGCGTGCTGAAACTTGAAGGCCCGCAGAAAATCGTCCACCGCCCCGTAGTACAGTACCCCATTGAAATACGCTGGCATGGAGTAGACGCCGCCGCTGCCCCCGAGGCCATTTGAAGTTTCGCTTCCCGTGCTCGGAATTTCCTGATAGACGGCATCGTCATTTTCAGGATTGTATTTGCCCATCGAGTTCCGGTCGACGAGATAGATCACATCGTCCTTGCCCGCGCCCACGGCCAAGTGGCGAACTTTGCCGGAGGTGTCTTTAATATCCGGGAGAACTAATGTACCTCCTGAACCGAGATCCAAGTCCTTGCGCGATTCCGCAACTGTGGTGTGCATGTCGAAATAATCAGCCACAAAAAGCTTTGCGTCAGAAACGCCGAGCTTCAAGAACGCGTTTCCGTAGTCGCCTTTCTCGGGAAAGCCTTCGTTGTTCAAGGTTGTGTCGAAGCTCCCATTTCCGGCAAGCAAATAAATGTTCCCAGCCGTGTCGGCCGCGGGTCCTGCGCCCGCCATCCAAATAGCGCCCTCGCTTCCGTCGGGCTCTATATTCAGAACGGATGTTTTCTTGAGCGTGCCAGCATCGAAACCGATGACCCATCCCGTGTAAGGATCGAAATCGCAGTGGGAAGCCCAACTTGTGTAGACGGTGCCATTCAAGAGCAAGAGGGACGAGCGTTCCTTATACTGTTTCGGATCAAAATCTACCTGGCCGTTTGTGTTGGGCAATGCAGAACCAGGAAATGTCGCCTCGATTGTTTCCGGGCCGCCATTGACTTCGGCGCCGGTAGCGAGATCCAAGGCGTGGATCCGCTGAAAATATTTCCCGGAGCTGTCCTTGGACATTGCGATGACGTACATAACGCCGTCGGAGCCACGATGGAGATCAATCGCCGGTGTGGCCGTAGAGCCAATCTCGGGTGTTACCTGACCACAACCGCGGTTATCGCTCGTGGTTTCGTCGGGGCCAAGCAACGACACTTGCCAGAGCTTTTCGAATGTATTGGCATCGAACGCGTATGCGAGGTCATGCTCCGTGACGACAAAGACGACGTTGCGCTTCGCGCCGTTGATCTGAAGTTGCGAGACGTAGAGCGGTTCCGCATCGACCAGGCCTTGGACGGAAAGAAATCCCACTTTGCCGAATTCGCGCGCGTTCACGTTGCTGGGCTTCAGAATGTGCTCGTTAGCATTCTCGCCGGTTCGCGCATTGTCGTCGTGATAGGTCAGGATATTCACAGGGCCGGACGAAACCGGCGGGATGGAGGCAGGTTCCGGCCGACTTGCGGTCGAATTCTCGGGACTCGAGCTGGATCTCGAGCAACCAGCAATGACGCAGGCGACAGAGACAACCAGGGCTACGACAAATGTCGGTTTTCTGTGGCTCAAAGTCAAAGTCCATAGAAACTTGGATTTGGCCGAGAAGCGAAAGCAAAAAGCCTCACGTAAGATGCCTGAAAAGTGCCATCCGTTACCAGGGATTATAGCGAATCCAGCAGCGGTTAGTCAGCATGCTGGGGGCTGCGTCGGGGCCGTGCTTCTCCGAAGCTGATTTGTATGGGCGTATCTTTGGGCAGAATGAGATCCTGACCGCGAGCAATGAAGTGAAGGTAGATAGACTCTCCAGTGCCCCACACACCAAGAACTCGTGAAAGGACCGGCGAGCGAGCTCCCAGACTTATTGCAAAACCGATGACTTTGTAGCCCGAGGCGCCGCCTAGAGGTTTATTCTCGCTGGTCGCGGTGGCGCCAGCGTGCCCGCTATCGCTATCGAAGGTCGAAGTTGCGATTGCTGCTGAAAACGCGGTGCGCAGAACGCGAGACTCGCTGTTGCTCGCCACGGTTGTTTGACCTTCCGAATCGACTTGAATATGAGAAGACTCAGGGACTTCCACGCCTTCAAGCGCCATTTCAATGGATTTCGGACCGCCCGATGGTAATTGAATCCGGTTCAAGGTGAAATGAAGCTGGCCATTCCGGTGGAGACGGCGCGCGGGCCTGGATCGAACGACAGTACCTTCTAGCGCTGTGCCTACCGGTAGAAGCAATTTTTTGTCCGGAGAGAATACGGGGCGCGTCAACACGGCTTCGACCGATGTTCCGGCGCGAGAGGTTGCAGAATTGAGTCCGGTGGCCAGCCGCGCGATTGCTTGAGCATCAATGTCGGGCAGTTGCCCCATTGCTCCGAACTCGGCGGGAGGAACTGTAGCCAGCCCAAAATCTAAGGGCTGCTCCAGTTCGGCGACAAAAACTGACCCAGCCTCAAGTCTTTGCTTGTGATAGGGCAGCTCGGATGATGCGAACGCCTTGACATGGCTCCATACGGCCGATGGCCGGACCTCGGCAATAGCCCCATGCCACTGGCGGCTTATGAAGCTGCGAGCGCGATGCATCTTGCCGTTACCTTGAGGGTTAGTCTCAAGCTTGAGAACGGGTCCAACGCCAGGGACAACTTTCGTCTGCAGAGACACTCGTTTGCCATCTGGCAGGATCAGAGTGTCGAACTCGACTTCGACAGAGCGGTGGGAGGAGAAATCAGCATCCAAGTAGTACCCGGTCTTCCTAAGGGCTGAAGGTGAGGTGAGCTCCGCAATACGACCGTCAACCTCGCTGCCCTCCGGTACCACAACACGGTCGAAGGCGTAAACAGGCTCGGTCGTATAAGCGGTGATCGGCTGACCGACTTTCTTAATTTTCACGGCTTTTTTCAAGGCGACACGAAGAGGCACTCCTTTTCCAACCGTCAGCTCCACGGGCGGAGACAGAATCGAAGCGGCGTTCGAGGTAGAGAATATTGGAGGCAAGTCGCGGTTCAGAAAGGCGGGGGTTTGTTGCTGGGCTTCGATCCCCCGTGCTATTTCCTGAGTGCCCGTGAGAGTCGGAGATGATCCTTGCGCGAAAATAGGACCAGCCACGACAGAAAAAAGAATCCCCATTGCACTTAGGCGCAAGAACCGAATCCTGTTCGTTAGGCGGTAGCACAAAAGCATCGGACGAATCGTTGCGGCGGTACCAGAGCTGCGGGACATGGCCCTCTCACTTCTATGAATGTTACCACTTCCGCGTGCCTGAGCTTCACCTTCAGGTCTTCTTGCAAGTACTGCCGTTTGACTTATTCGCGCGAGCCACGGAAAATAGTTGTTTACCCTTGCGGCGAAGGCGAACGCAGTACACATCGCTTTTACGCAAGGTTCTGGATTTGTCATATGAATTCGGGAACCACCATCTCGACCAAGACCAGCACAAACCGTGAAGAGCGCATCCGTGCGGCGTTTTACCATGGCAGCACTCTGACGCTGGAGAATGCCGCGTACGTTCAGGCCCTACATGGGCTTATCGGCGAGTTGCTGCGACAGGACGCCGAACACGGCGACCTAACAGTTGACGCGCTGGGAATCGGCGGTCGCGAATGCACGTTTGAAATCCGCGCACAACAGACGGGCATCGCGGCCGGAGTTGATGAGGCGCGCTGGCTTTATGAACGTGACGGGCTTACGACGACGGCCACTGTGAACGACGGCAATTCTGTGAGCCCGGGCGAAGCGCTCCTGCGAGTTGAAGGCAGCGCCAAGACTTTGTTTCGACTTGAAAGGGTCGTCGTCAACCTGATGCAGCGCATGAGCGGCATCGCCACAGCAACGCAGCGCCTCGTGAAGATTGCGAGCGAAAAATCGCCGAGTGCACTCGTCTTGGCCACTCGCAAAACACCGTGGGGGCTCCTGGACAAACGCGCGGTTCACATCGGCGGCGGCGGAACCCACCGATTGAACCTCGGTGACGCCATCCTGATTAAAACGAATCACCTGCTGTTCACATCCGACGGCCGGCAAGCGGATGTTGGTGAAAGTATTTGGCGCGCATTCAAGAATCGCAAAACCGCTTCTTTTTTCGAGGTGGAAGTCACGAACAAAGAAGAAGCTCTCCTCGCCGCCCGCGTACTTCGTGATCTGCAGAGCGCTGATGATTCATGTCCCTGTATTCTAATGCTGGATAACTTTAGTCCCGCGGAGGCTGCAGCAGCCGTGACAGAACTGCAGGCCTGCGATTTGTACGACGCCGTGCTCGTCGAAGCGAGTGGAAACGCTGAAACTTCACTGGCTGCTTATGCGGCAGCGGACGTGGATGCGATTTCCGTCGGCGCGTTGACGCACTCGGTACGCGCGCTTGATTTGAGTGCGCGGTTAATTCCAGGACCAAGGTGATGCTTCGTGAGTGAATCAGCCACATTCCTTCCATTCGAATCGCGATACTCATTGCCGCCCGTCGAAGTCATTGATGACTCGCCGGCGGAAATTCGCGCCAAGCAGGAGCGCATCGCACGCCTGAAAGAAGAGCGCAACGCGGTGATCCTCGCGCACAATTATCAGCGCGACGAAGTGCAGGAAATTGCCGATTTTGTCGGCGACTCTCTGGGCCTTTCGCAGCAAGCGGCTTCGACTCCAGGGGACGTCATCGTTTTCTGCGGCGTGAATTTCATGGCCGAAACGGCGGCGATTCTCTGCCCCGATAAGATTGTTTTGCTGCCGGACTTGCGTGCCGGATGCTCGCTTGCGGCAACGATTTCAGCCGAAGAGCTTCGTGCGTGGAAGGCGAAGTATCCCGGAGCGGTTGTCGTCGCGTACGTGAATACGTCAGCGGAGGTAAAGGCCGAGAGCGATTATTGCTGCACGTCAGCGAATGCGGCGAAAGTGGTGAACTCAATTCCGGCCGACCGCCCGATTCTATTCGTGCCCGACAAATTCTTGGCTGCCGCGGTCGCTCGGCAGACGGGACGGTCCAATATCATTCCCTACCCCGGATACTGCCACGTTCATCGCACGATTCGCCCGGAACAAGTGCTTCAAATGATGGAGGAATATCCCGATATCGAGTTGCTGATCCATCCGGAATGCGGCTGCGTGACTTCTTGCATGGCCCGTGTGGCCGACGGAACGCTTCCCGCTCAGCGGACATTTTTCCTTTCCACGGAAGGCATGATGCGGCACTTGAGCAATTCGATGGCAGACGAATTCGCGGTTGGCACAGAAGTTGGCATGCTGCATCGCTTGCGGAAAATGGCCCCCAGCAAACTATTCCGCCCCGTGAATCCCGACGCCGTCTGCGAATTCATGAAGACCATTACTCTCGACCGCGTGCTTCGCTCGCTCGAAATCCTTGAGCCGCAGATTCGCGTGCCGCAGGAAATAGCCCGCCGCGCAAAGCTCGCGATCGACCGCATGCTTCAGATCGTCTAGCTGCTTGCTTCCCAGCCCCGAGTTTTTGTGCTTCTTGTCTTAGATCGGTTCACCTAAAATCCGCGCGACGCTTCGTAGGCGGCGAACCGTCAGGAACCGCGGAACAAGAGGACCTAGTGCTCATCAGAACGCGCAAGGCAAACGAAACAACGATCCTGGACCTGACTGGTCCGCTGATGGTCGGAGAAAGCGAACTGGAATTTCGTCAGAAGATCAAAGAATTGCTCGACGAGGGCGTCCGGAGATTCGCCATTAATCTTGCAGGCGTGCCAGAGATGGACAGCTGGGGCCTCGGCGCGCTCGTTCGACATCGCACCCAGGTCAGAAAAGCCGGCGGGCACTGCATCTTTTTCGCGCCAGTGCCGCATGTCCTACAGGTTCTTAAGACGACTAATCTTGACTCGGTGCTCGATATCGTCGAGACCGAAGCAGACGCGCTGGAGGTATAGCTCAGCCTCGCGTCACTTTGCGTTCCCGGAAACGAAAACTGCCTTCGGCATCATCATGCTCACCACGTCGTTCCCGTCGACAACTTCGTTGATGTGAAGGTCCGCAGCGACGCTGGAAAGCATGTATGCGTCGTCGCGAGAAAGATGCTTCTCCTGCATCAAGAAATCAATCATCTGGTGAACGGCCATTTCCGTCGCTTTGTTGAGGTCTGCATTGATCCCCATGGCGATGTAGTAGTCCGGCGTTTCCGCACGCGGCCACAGTAAATGCATGTCCTTGCGGTCAATCAGCTGGAATGTGCCAATCAGCGAGGTTTCCATCGCTGTGATGTCTACTTCCCCGTCGCCTTGGCCCGCGTGGCCATCACCTGCCCAGAAAAGCGCTCCTGGCGCATTCACGGGAATGTATAGCGTCGTGCCTGCGACAAGCCATTTGTTGTCGAGATTGCCGGCGTGCATCCAGGGAGGGCCGCTATTGACGCGCCCTGCTGCATCTGGAGGCGCGTCGCCGATGCTGCCGAAAAATGGATGAAGGGGAATGTCAATTCCATCCGCGAAGTGCGCCATCATTCGATCCGCGTCCAGCGGAATGATTCTCATTTTTCCGTACGGATAGTCGTCGGGCAGAAATCCTCTGCCGGGCCCGAAAGCATTATAGGCGTAGGGAATCGCTAGCCGGATTGCCTGAATGTGAACTTCCAGCACGTCGCCGGGTTCTGCTCCTTCGATATAAACCGGCCCGGTAAGTATGTGCCCGCCGGGACCCCGGTCCTTCACTTGATCAAAAATGTCCCGCAGCGACTGCTCGATCTCGTTTGCCGGAACCCCCGCCTCCGCTAAACGCTTGGGACTTGATGTGAGCAGCGTGTGAATTTCCACCGTGTCGCCGGAATGAATGCGAAGAGCGGGCGGCGCCGTCGCGGAATAATAGCCCCACGTTACGGTCTTGGGCGTCGGCTTCAACTGATATGTCGCATGCTGTCCAGCGGCGGAGTCCGTCTGTGCAACCAAGGGCAAACACGCGAAGAAGAGCGCCGACACTATGGCAAACCTTCGAACGACTTTCATTGAACAATCTCCAAAGGAGTTCTGCGCGCTAACTCGACCATCGCTCGCGGAGTGTAGCACATGCCGCAACCCGCACCCGTAACGCGATCCGCGGTACCTAATGTGTCACCCTGGAACAGCGGCCAAGGACGGAACACGCCGTTCTCTTCTGGGACTACAGCTTGAAACTATCGCGATAAAAGTCTTTTAGAAGTAATGAGTTAGCCAAACACGAGGCTCCGCCTATTTGGAAAGATGACTGCATCGCAATTTACGGTGAGAATCGTGTGCTCGATTGTCGCTTTTGCATCCCTGTTCGCCGTGAGCATCCGGCGCGCGGAGCCCGTTCAGCTCCCGGGGGCCGACAATTACGAGTCACAGTCGCAATACCTTCTTACTTTCGCTGAATTCATTGATTGGCCCGCTCTGACTGTAAAACAAAGTGTCCTCCCAACGATCAACTTCTGTGTGTTAGGCCATGATCCATACGGGGACTCGCTCGACAAAGCTGTACTAGGCCATCTCGTTGGAGAGCGGCGCACCGAGGTCACGCGCGCGCACAGGCTCGTTGATCTGGGTGTTTGTGACGTGCTGTTTATCAGCTCTTCGGAAGAAAAGCATGAGGTTGCGATCCTTAAGAAGCTGCAAAAACAGGATGTTCTCACGGTTGGAGACACAAGCAATTTCGCCGCGCATGGGGGAATCATCCAGTTCGTTTGGGAACAAAACCACCTGGACTTTCTCATCAACGTGGACGCGGCCGAGCGTGCGCACCTCAAGATTAACGCCTCGCTGCTGGCTCTGGCTCAGATTGTACACGACGAGCCGGTAAAGACTGCATCTGGCAATGTCCATTAGCGTCAAGCACCAATCGATTGGCACGAAGCTCACGCGCGTTATCGTGGCTACTTGCGGAGCGGCGGTGCTGGCCGCTTGCGCGGTCTTTGCGATGTACGACATTCATGCGGCGCGAGCGGCCCGTCTCCAGGCGCTCAAGACGATTACCGAAATCACAGGCACAAATTCCACAGCAGCGCTGGCGTTTCATGACAGTAAGGCCGGAGAAAAGATTCTGCAGTCGCTCTCGAGCGAAAGGAATATCCAGCACGCGCTGTTGTACACGCCGGATGGAAAAGTGCTGACCGAATACGATTTGAACGGAAATCGCGCCGGCTTTTCGCCGCCTGAATCAGAACCCGACGGTGTTCGCTTGACGCGGCACGATATCCGCGCGTTTTTCACAATTCATTTCGACGGAAAACCTCTAGGCCGCATCTATGTCGACTCCGACATCGCAGCTCTGCGAACACGCGAGGAAGGACTCGCCGCGATGGTGGGACTGTGCCTGCTCATCGCGCTTATCGTCGCGCAGCTTCTTGGTTCAAGACTTCAGCGCGTAATTTCTGCTCCGATTCTTCAGCTTGCCCAGACTGCTTTCACAGTGGCGGTCGAAAAGAATTACTCCGTCCGCGCAACCGGGAGAAGCGGCGACGAAATCGGTTTCTTGTATGAACAGTTTAACGCCATGCTTGACGGCATACAAAAGCGAGACGGTGAGCTCGAACGAGTGCGCAGCGAGCTCGAACAGCGCGTCGCGGAACGCACTGCGTACCTCAATGCCCTTATTGAAACAAGCCCTCTCGGAATTGTGACTACCGATCGCGACGGCAAAGTGCGCATGTGCAACAACGCTTTCGAGCGACTGTTTCAATATTCGAGAAGCGAAATTATCGACGCTGAACTCAATGGTTTGGTAGCCCCTCCGGAGCTGATCGACGAAGTGGCCAACTACACGCGGCGCATAGTGGCCGGGGAGCCTATTCGCGTGACCACTCGGCGCCGCCGCAAGGATGGCAGTTTGCTAGACGTCGAAATGTATGGTGTGCCGCTTTACGTCAGCGGCGAACAAGCGGGCGAACTGGTGCTCTATCACGACATGAGCGAGCAAAAACGCGCCGAGCTCGCTTTGCATGCGGCTAAGGAAATGGCGGAAAGCGCGAACAAAGCCAAGAGCGATTTCCTGGCGAACATGAGCCATGAGATCCGCACGCCGATGAACGGCATCATCGGAATGACTCAACTCGCGCTGGAGAGCAACTTGCATCCGAAAGTCCGCGAGTATCTGACCCTCGTAAGGTCCTCTGCAGATTCTTTGCTTGTTCTGCTGAACGACATCCTCGATTTCTCGAAGATTGAGGCAGGAAAGTTCGAGTGTGAGTCTTTGCCGTTCGCTCTGCGGGAAAATCTGAATCCGATGCTAAAGCCGCTTGAGTATTCTGCCCGTCGCAAAGGCCTGGAATTTGAGTGGCATATATCTCCCGGAGTACCCGAATGCCTGATTGGAGACTGGGGAAGGCTCCGCCAAATATTGGTGAATCTCGTCGGTAACGCCATAAAGTTTACGGAGCGTGGAGAAGTCGCGGTGTCGGTCGAACTGGCAAGAAGCTCGGCGACCTGGGCCGAGTTGCTGTTCACCATCCGCGACACAGGAATCGGCATCGCCGAAGACAAACAAAGCTCAATCTTCGCCGCATTTACGCAGGGCGATGCCTCGACAACCCGAAGATATGGAGGAACCGGCCTGGGTCTGGCGATCGCTCAGCGCTTGGTAAACATGATGAATGGGAACCTCACGATCCAAAGCAAGCTCGGCGAAGGCAGTTCGTTCCGTTTCACCGCTCGCTTCGGAGTCAATGAAAGCAAATCTGCATCTTCGGCCGTCGCTCAGCCCCCGACTCCGGACGGGCCCTCCGCCCCTGCATTAATGAACCAGACCGTCGTGTTTGCACCGCGAACCATTGGTCCTTTGCGAATTCTCCTCGCAGAGGACAACGTAGTGAACCGGCAACTCGCCATCAAACTGCTTGAGAGACAGGGGCATGTTGTGACAACAGCGTGCGATGGCCGCGAGGCTCTGACCGCGCTCGAACGCGAGAATTTCGATTTGGTTTTAATGGACGTTCAGATGCCAAACGTCGATGGCTTGGAGGCAATACGCATCATACGAGGGAAAGAAAAATTATCTGGGGAACATCTTCCTATCATCAGCGTAACCGCTCACGTGATGAAGGGCGACCGGGAGACCTGCCTTGCCGCAGGCGCCGACAGTTACATCGCAAAACCGCTGCACTCCACCGAACTCTTCCGCGCGATCGAAGACTGTTGCTCGCATGGCGTAAGCGGGTCGGTTCCCGCGCCGAAATCGATTGACGAATTAGAAATTCTCGAGCGCTGCCAGGGAAACCGCAAGTTACTGGCCGAGATCATTGAACTCTTTGGCGCAGGTTCCACAGAGCTCTTGCAGGAGATGGACTCCGCCGTGACGCGCGGCGATGCGGCAGCACTCGCAAAAGCGGCTCACACTTTGAAAGGCTCGATCGGCAATTTCAGCAGCGGCCCAGCGTACGTCGCAGTGCAGATGCTCGAAGCCTGTGCGCAGAACAACGATCTTGCCTTGGCTCGAAAGAGCTTGCCCTCTCTGAGCGTGGCTGTGCAGCAGCTCACTGAGGAGCTCGAACCCTTCCGGAATCGAGCACCGGCAACGGGTGAGCCGGTGGACGTGCGTTCGGGCAAGAGCTAACGGAGGCTCGTGCATGAAGGTTCTGATTGCCGAAGACGACGCCGTCTCGCGCCGTATTCTCGAGGAATTCCTGCGAAAATGGGGCCACCAGGTAGTCTCCGTCGCGAATGGCGCAGCCGCGTGGGCGCTCCTCGAGGCCGAGGATTCGCCGCGGATGGCAATCCTCGATTGGATGATGCCGGAACTTGAGGGCGTTGAAATCTGCCGGCGCGTGCGTGCGCGTTCTGATCGCGCCTATACTTTCCTGATTCTGCTTACCGCTCACGGCCAAAAACACAGCCTCCTCTCCGGGTTGAAAGCGGGCGCTGACGATTATCTTTCGAAGCCTTTTAACGCCGAAGAACTCGGTGCACGCTTGCAGGTGGGTGAGCGCATTCTTCGTGTGCAGGATGAACTCATCGCCGCCCGCGACGCTCTCCATTTTCAAGCGACGCACGATCTCCTGACAGGTGTTTCGAGCCGTGGGGCGGCGATGGACTTTCTGACGCGCGAACTCGCGCGGGGTCTTCGGGAGCAACGCACCATCGGCGTCGTATTGGCGGATATCGACCATTTCAAACGGGTAAACGATACCTACGGACATCTGGCCGGGGATATGGTCCTTCAGGAAGCGGCCCAGCGAATGTTGAAGTGCACGCGAAGCTACGATTGCGTGGGTCGATACGGAGGCGAAGAGTTTCTTATCGTATTCCCGTCCTGCCTGGAGGTCTGCACTGTCCGACAGGCCGAAAGGATCCGCAAGGCTATAGAGTCCGGTTCGGTCCAGCTTGCCAGCGGTCAAATCTCAATGACTGCGAGCTTCGGTGTCGCTACGAGCGACATCTCCAGGCTGCAAGACCCCATAGAGCTGTTGCGCAGCGCCGATATCGCACTCTACCGCGCGAAGGATCTCGGACGCAATCGCGTCGAGCGCGCTGTACCATCCGAACTACTCACTCCTTTTCCTCCAACAAAGCCCTGATCTTCTTGATTCCTTCTGCGTGAATACGCCTCCGCGTGTTTTCCATACGGATACGAATGGCAGGGCACACGCGTAACTTTTTCTGGAATCAACGCAAACGAAAAACGGTTTCGCTACGTACAGTTGGGTGTAGACTTGAATGTTGTCATTGGTGAGGAGGCCCGAAAAGGTGAGTCCGACAAAGCCTGTTTCTGCCCCAGCAGACGAGAAAGAAAACGCTGTTCGCCGCGAGACTCTGACGATTACCGACAATCGCACCGGCAAGCGGTATGAAATTCCCATTCAGAACGACACGATTCGTGCTCTCGACCTCCGCCAGATTAAGCTCAACGCCGACGACTTTGGCATGATGAGCTACGACCCTGCATTTACGAACACCGCGTCCTGTATCAGCCGGATTACTTTCATTGACGGCGACAAGGGAATCCTTCGCTACCGCGGTTATCCCATCGAAGAGCTAGCGGAGAAAAGCACTTATCTCGAAACGGCATATTTGATTCTGTACGGAGAGCTGCCAACCAAGCAACAATTGGCCGACTGGGCCTACCACATTACGCATCACACCTTCATTCACGAGAGCATCAAGAAATTTCTAGATGGTTTTCACTACGATGCCCACCCGATGGGCATGGTGATTTCGGCAGTGGCAGCGCTCTCGACTTTCTATCCGGATGCCAGAAACATTTTCGACGAGGAGTCGCGGCGCAAGCAGACGTTTCGCCTGATCGGCAAGATGCCTACGATGGCCGCGTTTGCTTACCGACACAGTTTGGGAATGCCCTACGTATATCCCGACAACGAACTCAGCTATCCAGGCAATTTCCTGAATATGCTGTTCCGTACGACGGAGCTGCAATACCGTCCGAATCCAACTCTCGAGCGCGCGCTCGATATTCTTTTTATTTTGCACGCCGATCACGAACAGAACTGCTCCACAAGCGCCATGCGCGGCGTCGGCAGTTCGCAGGTTGATCCCTATTCGGCGATTGCCGCAGCCACTGCGGCTCTGTACGGCCCGCTTCACGGCGGAGCGAATGAAGCCGTGCTGCGCATGCTGGTTGACATCGGCTCCGTGAATCGAGTGCCGGAATACATCAAGCAAGTGAAATCAGGCGAAAAGAAACTGATGGGCTTCGGCCATCGCGTTTATAAGAATTACGATCCTCGCGCAAAGATTGTGAAGCGCATCGCGTACGAAGTGTTCGACGTAATGGGCCGCAATCCATTGATTGACATCGCGCTCGAATGCGAGCGAATTGCGCTTGAAGACGACTACTTCGTTAAACGCAAGCTTTACCCCAACGTTGATTTCTATACGGGGCTGATTTATCAATCGATGGGCTTGCCCGTCACGATGTTTCCCGTGCTCTTTGCGATCCCTCGCACATCCGGATGGATCGCACAGTGGCAAGAAATGCTGCTCGATCAGGAACAGAAAATCGCACGGCCGCGGCAAATTTATCTCGGCGAGGACACCCGAAGTTACATCCCTATGGACCGGCGCGGGTAGCCGACAGCGTCTCTGATTCGTGCGCGCGCCGTTTGTTTGCGTAGAGCGCCTTGTCTGCGCGCTCAATCAGCTGTGCTGGCGTTTCGCCCTTTTCATAGCCTGCCCAGCCCGCGGCGCTGGCAACCGTCAGAGTTTCCCCTTTCCATCGCACTTCAACTTGTCCTAGGCGGTTCAGCAGCAGCGGAATTCGGTCAGCCGGACACTCCGGCAGAATCACCAGAAACTCATCTCCGCCGAGCCTCGCGGCCAGATCGGATGCCCGAATCACCTTATTTAGGCGGACAGCAAATGCTTTCAGCACTAGGTCGCCTGCCGCGTGGCCGTAGCGGTCGTTGATTCCCTTAAATCGATTGAGGTCCAGAAGCAGCACGCTGAGCGGATGTCCGTGCCTCTCGGAGCGCGCCACTTCGGCCGCAAGACGCTCCTCGCCCAAGCGGCGATTTGACAGACCTGTTAGCGAATCCCGCGTCGCCAACTGCTGGAATTCCTCGGCGCGGATGCGAAGCCGTGACAATATCTCGAGGTGTTTGGCCGTTTGAGTTCGCAGCCGTTTGATCAACCACTGTTGATAGATCGTGTAAGTGTTGAACAGCAATACGAGGGCCACAAGGCCGTGGACCGCGAGGCTTAGATTGAGCTGGAAAATGCGGTCCGATTCCCGAAGTATGTTCGGTAGGGAAATCGTGACGACCGCGAGCGTCAGCAGGAGCATCACCGTTACGGCGCTCCACCACAGCCACCAATCCCGCCGCTCGAGACCTTTCAGGTTCCTTCTCGCGATCTCGATTTGTTGAATCTGTTCTTCCGATAACGCACTAAGACTATTTTCGGTCAGATCGGGCACACGGACACTCTGGAGGAATTCTACGGGGGCTCTACGAGTAGTATAACGTCATCGAAGACGTCGAAATCACTAAGCGACTCTCGTGTTTCCTGGCATTAACTCCGCGATCGGCTCGCCTTTGATGACTGTTTACGCCTGTCGGCATATTCTCCGCGCTTCACGGCGGCGACAAAGTGATCAGCGTCTCGCGTAGGGCGCGGTATGCGGTAACCGTCCAGGACGGCAAGAACGAATCGAAGAGCGGTAGGCAACGAAACGCGATGTCCCTGCGTGACATAGATGGGATTTACGTTTTCCCGAGTACGCAGCACCGCGCCGATCACTTCGTCGCCATCGCGCAACGGCGTCCACGCTCCTGCTTCGAGCGGCAGTGAGGCATGCGTTCCAATCAGCAGCGATTTCGCGCAGCCAATCGTCGGCGTGTCCAGCAGCAAACCTAGGTGGGAGGTAACGCCAAACCTTCGCGGATGCGCGTAACCGTGACCGTCGCAAAAAATCAAATCGGGGCTGTTTTTTATCCGCGCGAATACTCTGAGTAACGCCGGCGCCTCTCGAAAACTGAGCAATCCGGGAACGTAGGGAAAGCTAATCCGGCTTTCACCCCATACACGCTCAATCTCATGCATTTCAGGGAAGGAATAAACGACCACGCCGGCAATCGCTCGATTGGCGTCAAGGTCAAAAGCCAAATCCGCGCCTGCTACGCGGCGCACCTCTGGCAAACGGTCAGTCAATTCCAGTTTTGAACGCAATCGTAACTGAATCTGCGCAGCGTCCCGCGGCGTTACGTTCCACGAATGCAGTCGCCGATGATCCATCCGTTTTCAAGCTATTCGGCTCGCATGATACTGTCAAGGACACGGCGAAGGCACTATTTGAGCACAGGCAGTCGCAGCAAGACGATGTATAGGGGTATAATTTCGACTCGCACAAATCGAAGCAAACTGGGTTATTGTACGACCCGCAGGAGAGCGGAAATGCCTCTGAGAATCTCTATGCGCCGTTTGTCGGATGTCAATGTTGTAGATCTGGACGGACGCTTAATCATTGGCCCTGAAAGCGAAGCGCTGTCCGAGAAGCTGAAGGAGTTGTCGCATCAGGGCGCCCGAAAAATCCTGGTGAACCTCGAGAAAGTGACGCAGTTGGACAGTTCCGGCATTTGTAGCCTCCTCCAGGGTTACACAGCGATGAAACAAGCGGGTGGCTCGTTCAAGCTCCTGCATCCTGGCGGTCACACGCGGGAAGTACTGGAGGTCATGCGTCTTACCGAAACGATTCCGACCCTCGATGACGAGGCGCAGGCGCTTGCGAGCTTCGTTTCCGCGGCTCCGCCGGTTCGTTAACGATTAGGATCCTACAAGCTGGCTAGGAATTTTTCTTCAGCTCGCCCAGAACAAGTTTGGCGACTTCCTTCAACGTGTCAAACACTCCTTGTCCTTGCACCGCGACGGCTTCGATCACCGGTTCGCCCTTCAGTTGCAATTGCTTAGTCAATTCAGGAATGGGCATCGCGTTTGGCAAATCGCGTTTGTTCAGTTGCAAAGCATAAGGAATCGTATCGAAATTCAGATTGTGGTCCTTCAGGTGTTCTTTCAGGTTGTCGATTGTTTCAAAATTTGCATCAAGCCGCTCTTCCTGTGAGTCCGCCACGAATACCACGCCATCCGCGCCTTTTAGAATCAAGCGCCGACTCGCCTCATAGAACACCTGGCCGGGGACGGTATACAAATGAAAACGAGTCTTGAATCCCCGGACGGTTCCAAGATCGAGAGGCAGAAAATCAAAAAACAGCGTGCGGTCCGTTTCCGTTGCCAGCGATACCATTTTCCCCTTTTGATTCGTGCCTGTGTGATCGTAAATCCACTGAAGGTTGGCGGTCTTTCCGCCAAGGCCAGGGCCATAATAGACAAGCTTGCAGTTAATCTCTCGCGCGGGAAAGTTTATAAACGGCACAAGTTCCTCAGTTTCGTCGCCGTTAACTTATAGCATAGCCAGCGCACGGCAGACATCTGGTGTCTTCGCCGCTGGTTCGGAACAGATAATGGCTGCTGAGATCGACATTTCTTGTCCGAACAGCCGCGCTCGAAACTTCGTTCGACAAAAGTAGCCCAAATAAGGCGAGTTGACGCCGGAATGCTCCACTGCTATGCTAGTTGGGTATGGCTCGCTCGAGCGGTAAGACTAAGCACAAGGGCGGTCGTACGTCCCCCCGAGGATCTTCTTACCGTAAGCCATTGAAAAGTAAATCCTTACCTCAGCACTCTGGGTCAAGTGTTCTGCGGGAATCAAACGATCAGGCTACCGTTCAGCAACTGAAAGCCTATGAAGAAGGTCTTAAGCACTTTCAACAGCAGAAATACAGTCGCGCGAAGGAAGCCTTGGAGCGCGTGATCGAGGGTCCCAGCAAAGAACTGTCGGATCGTGCGCGCATTCACCTTCGAATCTGCGGGCAACGCCTTTCGGCACCGCCGCAAGCCGTCGCGAAATCCGCTGAGGATCACTATAATCAAGGAATTGCCATGATGAATCTGGGGCGCTGGGACGACGCACGAGAGCATCTGGATCGTGCCCGGAAAGCCGCTCCGAAGGCCGATCACATTGTTTATGCGATGGCGGCGCTGGACTGTTTGACTGGCGAGGCCGAGTCCTCGATGGAAAATCTCAAGATTGCCATTCAGTTGCGCGCCGAGAATCGCTATCGAGCTCGCAACGATGAAGACTTCGCTTTCCTCCAAGAAGACCCCCGGTTCACTGAGCTTCTCTACCCTGAGCGTGAGGGTACAAGCGGTTAGCTCCTTCCGTTTGTGGTAACGGCTACAAAAACTCGCTCAAAATCAATTCGCGTGCTCGCCCTCGGCGGCGGGACAGGGCTTTCCATGTTGCTACGAGGCCTAAAGGAATACTGCGCTCGGCTCTACGAAGGTCCCCGGTCGCGCCCCTCGATTCAAATCGATGCCGTGGTGACGGTCACTGATGACGGCGGCAGCTCAGGCCGTTTGAGGCGCGAGTATTCCATTCTTCCTCCCGGCGATATTCGGAACTGCATGGTGGCTCTCTCTCCAGATGAGGCTTTGCTTTCTAAGCTTTTCCAATATAGATTCCCTGGCCCCCGCAGCGGCTTGGGAGGGCATAGTTTCGGCAACTTATTTCTGGCTGCCCTCACGCACATCACGGGCGACTTTCCAGAGGCCGTACGGCTCTCGAGCAACGTTCTCGCGACCCGTGGCAGAATTTTCCCGTCGACCGCCAAGAACGTCGCTCTCCGGGCAACGCTCGATAGTGGGCGCATCGTTGTTGGAGAAACGAAAATCTCGCGCTCGCCTCGCCGCATTCGTCGCGTTGAACTCGTCCCTGCAGCCCGGCCACTGCCGGAAGCGATCCGCGCGATTCATGACGCGGATCTGATTCTAGTCGGGCCGGGCTCGTTGTACACGAGCATAATCCCAAACCTGTTGGTGCAAGGAGTGGCCAGTGCAATCGGCAAATCGCGCGCGAAACGAGTCTATATCGCCAATCTAATGACACAGCCAGGAGAAACAACCGGCTATTCCGTTGCGGACCACGTGCGCGCGATTTATCAGCATGCTGGCAATGGTTTGTTTGATTCAATTGTTCTGAACACGGGAGCAGCGCCAGCGCGCGTTTTGCGGCGTTATTGTAAAGAAGGAGCCGAGCCCATTGATCCATCGTTGCATGAGCTCGACGCCATGGGCGTGCAACACGTGGCCAGCAATCTTTTGCAACGTGGTGACGTCATACGGCATGACCAGCGCCGCCTCGCAAAACTTATCCTCGATCACTATGTTTATGAAACGCGTTCATAGAAATCCTGGTGCCGCCCGAACGATTTCCGTGCGGTCGTTCCTATCTGTAACGAGTATGAGATTGCCCGCGCCTTGCTTCCCCATACTCACGCTCCGTATACTAAAGTGCCCGATTTCGGGCTGGAACATCGGCGGGCATTGGTCGGGGAAGGAACCTCAGCCCGGCAAATCAGCTAGTGCTATCATCCAATCCGTTCGCTCAGGAGAACGAAATAATGGCTACCCTGTCGCTCGAACATGAACTGAATCCCTACGAAGCCGCTGAAGCCCGCTTTGAGGAAGCCGCGAAGAAGCTCGGTCTCGCGCAAGACCTCTATCAGTACTTGCAGCATCCCAACAAGGAAATCACGGTCTACATACCGGTGAAAATGGATGACGGGAGACTGGAAGTATTCACCGGCTATCGCGTGCAACACTCTCTGGTGCGCGGTCCCGGCAAAGGCGGCATCCGCTACGCTCCTGACGTCACCATCGACGAAGTGCGCGCATTGGCTTCCTGGATGACGTGGAAATGCGCGGTTGTCGACATTCCATTTGGCGGTGCTAAGGGCGGAATCATTTGCGACCCCGCCAAAATGTCCCAGCGCGAGTTGGAAGCTCTTACTCGGCGGTACACCGCTGAGCTCTCCGACTACATCGGTCCTGAGCGCGATGTTCCTGCACCTGATGTGAACACCAATGCGCAAATCATGGCCTGGGTCATGGATACATACTCGATGCACATGCGCCACACCGTCACCGCCGTTGTCACTGGCAAACCGCTGGAACTGGGCGGCTCGCTCGGCCGTCCCGAGGCCACTGGCCGCGGCGTGATGATGACTTGCGACCGCGCCATCGCGAAGCTCGGAATGAAAAAGGAAAACTGCCGCGTGATCATTCAGGGCTTCGGAAACGTCGGATCCATGGGCGCGCGACTCATGCACGAAGCCGGATACAAAATCATTGGCTTGGCTGACGTGCACGGAGGTCTTTACAACGAAAAGGGTTTCGATGTGCCCAAGGTTGTCGATTGGGTCTATAACCAGCATAAGTCACTTCCCGATTTTCCTGCTGGCGGCCAAAAGCTCTCCTCTTCCGAAGTCCTGTTCCAGCCCTGCGACATTCTGATCCCTGCGGCGATCGAAAATCAGATTACCAGCCAGAATGTCAGCCGCGTTCAGACGAAAATACTTTGCGAAGGCGCCAACGGGCCTACCACCGCGCCCGCCGACGAGGTTCTCGGCAAGAAGGGCGTCTTCATCATTCCAGACATCCTCGGGAATGCGGGCGGCGTAACCGTCAGTTACTTCGAGTGGGTACAGGATCGTCAGGGCTTTTTCTGGCGCGAGCGCGAAGTGAACGAGCGCCTGCAGGATGTGATGGATCGCAGCTTCGACAACGTGGTGCGCTACGCGGAAAAACACGGTGTCAACAATCGCATCGCCGCCTACATGCTGGCCATCGACCGCGTCGCCATCGCTCTCAAGCATCGCGGCATTTACGCGTAAAATCGGCGAACCTGTTTTTTCATCGGCACCCTAGAATTCCGCCTCGTCTTCGTGTATAAGGTGCAGGCGCAGAATCGTAGGCTTGCTGATGACTTGTGACGCGATTTCCCACGGCGCCCTGAAGAGCGAAGCAGAGCATCGCCGCGACATCTGTACCGTAGGTCGCTGGTTTCATCTGCGAAATTTCATCGCCGCAACCGACGGAAACATTTCTCTTCGCCTCGATTCTCATCGCGTGCTCACTTCTCCCACTGGCGTTTCCAAGGGAATGATGTCGCCCGAGGATCTCGTGATTACCGATTTCGCCGGAAATAAGCTTTCCGGATGCCGAAATCCTTCGTCCGAACTGGCGATGCATCTGCTGATCTATCACTTGCGGCCCGACGTAAACGCTGTTTGCCATGCCCATCCCATCACGGCGACAGGTTACGCCGCCGCCGGACTGCCGCTGGATAAAGCTCTGCTTAGCGAAGCAGTGATCGGTCTTGGCACCGTGCCGCTCGCGCAATATGGCACGCCCGGCACATCAGAACTGACCGATTCCATCGAGCCTTTCGTGCAATCGCACGACGCAATTCTGCTCGCGAATCATGGCGTTGTGACTGCCGGAGTGGACCTGCTGACCGCGTTTTACCGGATGGAGACCGTCGAGCATTTCGCGCGCGTGGCGCTGGTTACGGAGTTGCTTCACAAACAAGTGTTGCTTTCCCGCAAAGACGTTGACAAATTGCTTGTCGCGCGCGCTCGATACGGCATCGAGACAGCCGCGATGGGTTGCCCTGTTACCTCCGACGAGTCCGAACCGGACCGCATTCCGCTCACGCGCCGCGAACTCGAAAGCCTCGTCGAAGACGCCATTCGCAACGACCGGTTGCGTCATTAACCACAAGCACGAACCATACCGAAAAAGGAAAATGCGGGCGCCACTCGCGGGCGCCCGCCTTCTCCTCAATCACTGGATCACCGCAGACCGTTTCTTGCCTCGGAAATAAACTTCCTTAATGGTTCCCGAGTCGGCGAGGATCGTATTGTCCTGCGCACGCTCCATGTCTTTCCATTGAATCGAAGCTTGTGCGAGAACCTTGCCATTGTGCAGGAAGGAAATCTGCGAGTCTGTGGCCAGAACATTGTATTCGCCCGGCTGCAACGTGGCGCCGCCAAGCGAGCGCGTGTCGTAGAGAGTGATCGTGGCCCTCGCCAGCACTTTGCCGGCAGGTACGTTGGTGTTCTTCGGCGCCGCAACGGCCGGAAGAGCCAAGGCCAGGAGCAGCATTAACGCAAATACGTGGCACACTTTGTTGCGCGTCATTTTCGTGTTCTCCTTTTTTTCGTGCGGACCTAACTTCACACACTTAGACGCAGCACTTGTTCCATCGCATCGCGCTCGACGCGAAGTAATGAAAAAAAACTTTCTTTCAACAATTGAGTGTTCGGAAACATTTTGTGGTTTCGTTTTCGCACATCATTTTTGTCCTTCGTCCGAACGCGCGCACAAATACTCTCCGTAAATTCGTAGACAAAAATGCAAAGTGATATTCGCCTGCGCGAAAGTGAACGGCTGAGCTACCGATCCCGTTCCTGCAGCAAAACGTCGACTTTAACGCGCGTTGACACTGCTTTTGCACTAATCAATAATCACTCGCATGATCGGACAGCTTCGTGGCGCTCTGATCGACAAACGGCCGAATCAAGTGATCGTCGACGTTGCAGGTGTTGGCTATCAGGTGCAGGTTCCCCTTTCCACCTTTGCGGGCCTTGGAGCGCTTCGTGCGGAAGTTACGTTGCTGATTCACACCCATCTGCGCGAAGACCAGATTGCGCTCTACGGTTTTCTTACTGCGCGGGAAAGGCAGTGCTTCGAACTGCTGATCTCTGCCACGGGCGTTGGGCCGAGCCTCGCGTTGAAGATTTTGTCTGGCATGAACCTCGACGAGCTCGTCCCCGCCATTCGCAAGGGAGATATTCTCCAGTTAAGACGAATTCCAGGTGTCGGGCAAAAAACAGCCGAGCGCATCATCCTGGAGCTGCGCGACAAGCTCGCCGTTGTCGAAGTTGTCGAGGCAGGCAAAGCGCCCGCTCGCTCCCAAGTGGAATCCGATGTGACTTCCGCTCTGGTGAATCTGGGATACGAGCCTCGCTCCGTCGAACGCACTATCGAGCAGGTGCGCGGACAGAACGCAACCTTCGACGCGTTGCTTCGTGCAGCTTTGCAGAAATTGGGAGGAGCGGCGCTCGAAAAAGGCGCGCGCGCTGCACGCACCGAATAAATATCGTACCGAGGCCCGCGATTTGTGAGCGAGGTCAATCGAATGAGCACAGCGAAAATGGCCGAATCGAAACATCGCGTCGTTTCAGGACAAGCCTTCGACGAAGATGCCCGCCTCGACGCCAGCGTGCGTCCAAAGCGCTTCGATGATTTTGTGGGTCAGTCGCGCGTCAAGGAAAATCTTAAGATTGCAGTCGAAGCTGCGCGCAGCCGGGGCGAAGCGCTCGATCATGTGTTGCTCTACGGACCGCCCGGCCTGGGGAAAACGACGCTCGCGCAAATCCTCTCCAGCGAAATGCAAGTGGGCATCAAAATCAGCTCCGGCCCATTGCTTGAACGCAAAGGCGACCTGACTGCAATTCTTACCGCGCTCGAACCGCACGAGCTTTTCTTCCTCGATGAAATTCACCGACTGATGCCCGCCATCGAAGAGATTCTCTATCCAGCGATGGAGGATTTCCGCATCGACTTGATCATCGGCCAGGGCACCGGCGCGCGAATTCACCCTTATCAATTGCAGAAATTCACTCTGGTAGGTGCGACCACCCGAGCCGGACTCATCATGGCGCCCATGCGGTCGCGGTTTGGTATCGTGCATCGTCTCGACTTCTATACACCTGCCGACTTGATCGAAATCGTTCGCCGCTCCGCTCGCATTCTCGGCATCGCCATGGACGATGGCGGCGCCGAAGAAATTGCCCGCCGCAGCCGCGGTACACCGCGCGTCGCGAATCGCTTGCTGCGCCGCGTCCGTGATTTCGCCGAAGTACGCGCCGGCGGAAAAATCACTGCCGGCGTTGCCAAGGAAGCGCTTGAGATGCTCGGCGTCGACCAGCACGGCCTCGACGAAGTTGACCGTAACTTACTCCTCGCCATCATTAACAAATATGGTGGCGGCCCAGTTGGGCTGAACACCTTGGCTGCTTCACTGAGTGAAGAAGAAGATGCCATCGAAGAAATTTACGAACCATACCTGATGCAGCTTGGCCTTATCGACCGCACCCAGCGCGGCCGCGTCGCGACAGCTTTGGCATACAAGCACTTCGGCATGGACGAGCCGCGCAAGCAGCCGCAGCTTTTTTGAATTATGGAGTCGCCCTGGGATGAAAACGGCCTACGTATCACTCGGCTCAAACGTCGGTGACCGCGAACAACAAATCGCAGCCGCAATTCAAGCTCTCGGAGCGAGAGGCGTTCGCGTCGTGCGGCAATCATCCATCTATTCCACCGAGCCTGTTGACGTCGCCACGCAGTCGTGGTTTCTGAATTGCGTCCTGGAAATTGAAACTGACTTGATGCCGCGCCAGCTTCTGCGAACATTCAAGGAAATTGAAAACGAGCTCGGCCGTAAGCATACCGTCCGCAGAGGTCCCCGTGTCATCGATCTCGACATCCTGCTTTACGGCTCAAGCGTTGTTGAGACGCCAGATCTGCAGATTCCACATCCCCGCATGACGCTAAGGCGCTTCGTCCTGGTCCCACTCGCGGAAATCGCTCCAGCCTTACGCCATCCGGTGGAAAACAAGAGCGTCGAAGAACTTCTCGCGGAAACTGAAGACCGCAGCATCGTGCATCGTTGCAGAGCGGGTGCACTCGGGGCCGTCGGAAGATAGCTCCGGCGTATTACTTAGCTACAGAACGTCGCGCCTTTTCTCGCTTTCGTTGCGTTTCCTGCGCTCTTCCTCTTCTTGCCTTTCGTAGTCAGCGATCTCTTCCTCGGTCATCATGTAGTCTTCTCTCGAAGCAAACATCTGCCCGTGCCGCCGGTCGTTTCCCGATCGCCTGTCTTTCTGTCGTCGCTCCCTTATGGCCGGCAAACGTGTATCGCGGATCGGTTTCGGAATGGCCTTCGTTTCGATCAGCAAGTCGCTCACTTTTTGCAGGAAATCGTGCAAGTGAAAGGGCTTACCTACGAACGGTAGCCCTTCGCGTTCAAGTACCGGTTGGGCCCATCGCGTGGCCAGGGTCGGCACAAGAAACAGCACGCGAAGCAGCCTCTGCTCTTGCTCGGGGTCTGCCTCAGCTTGCGCCAGAGTCTTCAGCGTGTTGAACAATGGCCCGGTCAGGTCTGTCAGCGCCACATTGACTACGACCAGTGTCCATCGGCCTCGCGCCAGCTCCCGCATCGCCTCGCTTGGTAGCGGCACTACGCTTACGCGCCAGCCCTCCGAATCAAAAACGTGCTGTAATGCGTGCTGGGTGGCCGAATCGTCGTCTATGACCAGGATATTGACGTCGCTCGCGTCCCGCACCATCCCCTAAGTATGCCAGCCGTCAAAGCTTCCAGACACCTGTCCTTCGGTTCAGTTTCGAGTGCTGCGTTCCCGTCTCGGCAAGGCGAAGAAATAGCGAAAATAGTTATTTGACATGGCGAAGAAAAAGCGAAATACTCGACCATTCCTCTTGGCGAGGTGTTCGCGGTACTGATGGCTACTTTTCCCACGATCCGAACCGCTTCGGCGCCTCTAAAGCGCCCTATGCACCGTTCGGTCGAATCCAGCCTCACTCTTTTTCCCGCCACCGCACCCAACGGTTTGAGTGAGCAACGCAGCGCTTCTCCGCCCCCTCCGGCCGACTCCCGGAGTCTGAAGCCTGCGGACGAACTGGTAGGTATCGCGCGCCTCGCCGCATCTTCCCATTTAACGGACGCCAAACGCGGCACAGAATACTTCGTGCTTCCCGTGCGCTCGATTTTGAACCGCTGCGATTCGCCACGCGTTCCCTTTGGTTGGACGATAAATCCCTATCGCGGCTGCGAATTTGGATGCAAGTATTGCTATGCCCGCTACACGCACGAATACATGGAGCTCGATGGCGGCGACTTCGAGCGAAAAATCTACGTAAAGGGAAACGCCAGCGCGCTTGTCGAACGCGATCTGCGCAACAAGAAAATCTGGGGCGATCACATCGCCATCGGCACGGCCACCGACCCGTATCAGCCCGCCGAACAGGAGTACCAGGTCACCCAGTCCATCCTGAAGCAGATGGCCGCGAGCGATGGTCTGAGCCTTTCCATCACTACGAAATCGAATCGCGTTACCCGGGACATCGAAATCCTGAAACAGATTGCCTCACGCTCATCGCTCAGCATCAATCTGTCTGTCACCACCCTGAACGTCCGTCTCGCGCGCCTGCTCGAACCGCGCGCCCCCCGCCCCGATCTTCGCCTCGCAGCCGTGCGCCGTCTGCGCGATGCGGGAATCGACGCTGGTGTCTTGGCAATGCCCATTGTTCCCGGAATCACCGATGGCGAAGAAGCTCTCGACGCTCTCGCGAGCGCCGCCCACGACGCAGGAGCTCTTTGGTTCGCCGGACGCGTGCTCTTTCTAATGCCTTCCGCGCTGAAGCAGTTTGTTCCCTTTGTGCAGGCGAAATTCCCGAAGCTCGCGCAGCGCTACAAGGAGTGGTATGTGAATCACGGAAATGCGCCCGAAGCCTACCGTCGCGAAATTGCAGAACGAGTGGAGCGCCTCCGAAAGACGCATGGCTTCGACAAACGTCCCGACCGCAGCGGCTCTGACGAACGCGCATGGCGCTCGCCGCAAATGACTCTTGCGCTCGGCACCCAAGCGCGCGGCTGCACGCCTGCAAAACCCAATTTCCCGGGTCTTCCACAGATTGGAAAAGTTCTCAGGGCAGGATAATCCGCGGCGCCTCGCGCTCCACAGCGGGAGGCGCCGCCGGAAA
>DATFQU010000160.1:0-9071 GCA_035264005.1 Candidatus Acidiferrales bacterium | reverse complement strand
AGATGAGGCGACTGCTGCCAAGGGCTAGATAAGTGGCACGGATTCATAGCGATATAGACACATTCAACAAACTTGACAATGACATGCTCAATGTGTAGAATGCAGTCCGTGAAGCACATAGCAATCATTGAGCTGGCTTATAGGCTCGAACAATCAGGAGGCAGTAAACAATGAGTAAGATCATTGGTATCGACTTGGGGACGACGAACTCGGTCGTCGCTGTGATGCAAGGCGGCGAGCCGGCGGTAATCCCAAACCAGGAAGGGGCGCGCACGACGCCATCCGTCGTGGGCATCACAAAATCTGGAGAGCGCCTGGTGGGCCAAGTGGCGAAGCGCCAGGCCGTGACCAACCCGGAGAACACCGTTTATTCGATCAAGCGATTCATGGGGCGCCGGTACGATGAGGTCGGCGACGAGACGAAGCGGCTCCCGTACAAGGTCGTGCGGGGCCCGCATGATGACGCGCGCGTGGAGATCGCGGGCAAATCGTACAGTCCGCCGGAAATTTCGGCGATGATTTTGCAGAAACTCAAGAGCGCCGCGGAGGATTTTCTCGGAGAGAAAGTCACGAAGGCTGTGATTACCGTGCCGGCGTACTTCAATGACGCGCAGCGGCAAGCGACGAAGCAAGCGGGCGAGATTGCAGGAATGGAAGTTCTCCGCATCATCAACGAACCGACGGCGGCGGCGCTGGCGTACGGTTTGGACAAGAAGAAGGACGAAACGATCGCTGTTTATGACTTGGGCGGCGGCACGTTCGACATTTCGATACTGGAAGTCGGCGAAGGCGTGGTGGAAGTCAAGTCCACCAATGGTGATACGCACCTCGGCGGCGACGACATTGACCAGCGCATTGTGGATTGGCTGATCACGGAATTCAAGAAAGAGCAGGGCATCGATCTGAGCAAAGACCGCATGGCGATTCAGCGCCTGAAGGAAGCGGCGGAAAAGGCGAAGATCGAACTTTCGCAGTTGATGGAGACGGAGATCAATCTGCCGTTCATCACGGCGAATGAGTCGGGCCCGAAGCACATGCAGATGAAGCTCACGCGCTCGAAGCTGGAGCAGTTGATGGAGGATCTGCTGCAGCGGACGGTGGGTCCGGTGAAGCAGGCGCTTTCGGATGCGGGCGTCTCCCCGGACAAGATCGACGAAGTGGTGCTGGTTGGAGGTTCGACGCGCATACCGCGAGTGGTCGACATAGTGAAGAACCTGTTCAACGGAAAAGAGCCACACAAGGGAGTGAATCCAGACGAAGTGGTCGCCGTAGGCGCGGCAATTCAGGGCGGCGTGCTCGGCGGGGAGGTGAAAGACATCCTGCTGCTCGATGTGACCCCGCTTTCGCTGGGCGTCGAGACGATGGGCGGCGTGATGACTGTGCTGATCCCGCGGAACACAACCATCCCGACGCGCAAGACGGAGATGTTTTCGACCGCGGCGGATAATCAAACGTCGGTCGAAATTCACGTGCTGCAAGGCGAACGTCCTGTGGCAAGCGGGAATCGCACGCTCGGGAAGTTCCATCTGGTTGGAATCCCTTCGGCGCCGCGCGGAGTTCCTCAGGTTGAGGTGACATTCGACATTGACGCGAACGGCATCCTGAATGTTTCCGCCAAGGACATGGCGACGAACAAGGAACAGAAGATCACCATCACCGCTTCGACCGGCTTGAGCAAGGAAGAAGCCGAGAAGATGCGCAAGGAAGCGGAATCGCATTCGGATGAGGACAAGGCGAAAATTGCCGAAGCCGAAGCGCGCAACCGTTGCGACAATCTGGTCTACCAGACGGAGAAGTTAATTCGCGAAAATCGCGAGAAGCTTGCCGAGGGCGACGTGAGAGAAGCCGAATCCGCGGTGGAGTCGGCGAAACGCGCGCTTTCCGAAGGCGGCGTGGAAAAACTGAACGTCGCTGTCGATGAGCTGACGAAAGCGTCGCACAAACTTGCCGAGGCGCTCTATCGCGCGCAAGCTGCGTCCGGAGCGGCAGCGGGTCAGAGCGGCGCAGGCCAGCCGGGCGGAGCGGGGCAGGGGCCTTCGACGGATGGAAATGCGAAACAAGGGCAGGGCGAAGTGGTCGACGCGGAGTATGTAGACGTCGACGAATCGAAAAAGCCCAATTAAGCAGTGGTCAGCGGCCAGTGAAAAACCACGGAGCGGATAAAGTCCGCTCTGTGGATGCATTTGCGAATCGACACTAGCGGGATGGAGCAGATATTGAGCAATGCGACGGGCGTGAAGCGTTCCGGTCCACCTCAGGCAGTCCAGAAAGTTCGCGACAACTACTATTTGGTGCAGGTGCTGCTAACAGGATCGCCTTCGGCGGACTGGCGGCGGCTTTTCTACGAGACGAGAGTAGAAGCGTCGCCGGATTTCCATCCGCGCTCGGTGGAGATTTCCGGCACACTGATGCGGTTTCGCTCCGAACCTGCCGCTGTAGAGTCGCGGATCAAGGTGATTGATCGCTGGGTGGATTACGCCAACGAGAAAGAAACGGCGATGAGCGGCCGCAACGAAGAGCAGCGGCGCAAACAAGAAGAAACGGCACGGGAGTCGACGGAGCTCGGCCAATGGAATGAACGCTGGGCGAAGCTGTAAGGATTAGTTTTAGACGATAGCGTTTTCGCGGAATGAGTCTGCTGTGCGGCGCGCGAAGACAGAGAATAGAACATGCCAACGGCGACAAAACAGGATTATTACGAGCTGCTGGGCGTCGGGCGCAAAGCCACGCTGAAAGAAATCCGGCAGGCCTACCGCAAAGCGGCACGCAAGTACCATCCAGACCTGAATCCCGGCGACAAATCCGCGGAGGAAAAGTTCAAGCAGATTCAGGAAGCATACGAAAACCTCTCCGATCCGAAGAAGCGCCAGATGTATGACCAGTTCGGTTTCAATGGGCCGAGTTATCAAGGGGCGGGCGGAGGTCCGGCGGGAGCAGGCGGCGGGCCGCAGGATGTTCATTTTGATTTTGGCGGGTTTGATTTCGGCGGCGCGGGCGGCACCAGCTTCCGCGATTTGTTCAGTCAGGTTTTCCGCGGCCAACACGCGGCACAGGCGTATGAAGAGGAGCCGGGCAGCGATCTGGAGTATCAGATCGAGATTCCTTTCGCCGAAGCGATGCGCGGCGCGGTGAAGAAGATCACGATTACGCGCCTGGAGCCCTGCACAGAGTGCCACGGAACGGGATCGGCGCCGGGCACGAGTCCGCAAGTTTGTTCGGACTGTAAAGGTTCGGGACACGTGACGCAAGTGAGCGGAGGGATGCGTTTTCAGATTGCATGCCCGCGCTGCGGAGGAACGGGACGTATGCAGACCGTATGCCGGACCTGCGGCGGAGAAGGCCGGGTGCGGCGCGCCGATACGATTGATTTTCGTATTCCGCCGGGAGCGCAGACGGGTTCGCGATTCCGTGTCCCTGGGCGAGGAAACGTGGGAACAAGAGGCGGAGCGCCGGGAGACCTTTACGTCATCACGCGCGTGGAACCGCATCCGTTTTTTGACCGGCGAGGCGACGATCTGTACACGGTGGTGCCGGTCACGGTCTCGGAGGCGGCCCTGGGCGCGAAGATCGAGGTGCCAACAATTGACGGGCGCGCGCAAGTGCGGATTCCTCCGGGAACGGACAGCGGTAAGGTGCTGCGGCTGAGGGACAAGGGCGCACCTTCAGTGAGGCGCCACGGAAAGCGCGGGGATCAACTTGTAGAGGTGCGCGTGGTTGTGCCTCGTCCCGAGGATGAGCGCGTGCGGCAATTGCTGCGCGACTTGACGAAATATTCGCCCGAGGACCCGCGCGAGGAAATTTTTTCCCGCGCATCGTTGTGACGCCGTAGAAAGAGGAGCGCAATGGCACGTCCGCGAAAAAAAGCTCGCGCCGGATACATGATCAGCGCCGTCGCGGAGCTGTACAAACTTCATCCGCAGACGCTGCGGCTATATGAACGCGCAGGGTTGCTGAAGCCGTCGCGTTCGCAAGGCAACACTCGGCTTTACACAGACCAGGATCTGGAAAGACTAGAAGTGATTTTGACGCTGACGCGCGACATGGGGGTGAATCTGGCGGGAATCGAAATTATCCTAAACATGCGGGACAAAATGTCGGAGATGCAGCAGCAAATGGAAGCGTTCATCGGTTTTGTGCGCGGCGAGCTGGCAAAAGGATTCACAGCGGAAGACCGCCGCACGGTGCGAAACGCGATTGTAAGGGCGATGCCGCCCAAAGCGATCCGCATCGAGAAGTAGGGCAGGGTCTCTTCTCCAGCGTTCATCGCTGGCTTTCCTTCGAGTGACGTTCAATAAAGCGCTTGGTCATCAGCACGACACCGAAGATTTGCGTCCATTCCGAAACGATGTTTCCGACGACCTGTCCCCACTTGCCTTCCGAGTCCACGCGCGCATAGAGCACAATCCAGGCGATCCCAGTTATCAGCAAAAACAGGCTCAGCGAATGGTCGCGTATCCATTCGAGAGCAGGGCGGAGAATCGTCTTTGGGCAACGGCGGCTTTCCGAGGAGCCTCTTTCGTATAGATATTTTGTTGCGAGAATCATGACCACGGTGCCTGTCCAGTCGGCGATAGCGTTGCCAAAAAAGGATCCGAGATGCGTGCTGGGATTTGAAAAAATGTAGAGGCAAATCCAAAGGACGAGGATTGCGCTGGAGACGATGCTCAGTGAGTGCTCGCGAAAGAAAGTGCGACGGCGATGCGACGGCGGCTTGGCGTCCATGATATGCCTCCGGAGCGGCGCGATAAACCGCGCCACAAAGAGATTAGGAGTTAGTGCCACAGGAAAGCGCCAAGCGCAATCCACAGGTTCCACAGATGTGCACAGTTGCGCGACTTGCGCGCGGAACTAGCCGCGAATATGCTTGGCAGATGGCGCAAGCGAATTGTGGGAAGTGCGATGGCACTGGGTGGAAAATCGTTGAGGGCGAGCATGAGATTCAGTCGGCGGAGCAGCGCGTTTCTGCGGAGGCAGCCGAGCGTGCGGAAGCAGATGGGGTCAGGGCGTTCGCGGTGGTCCCGGCGAACGGATCAAAAAATAAAGCGAGCGCAGGGCTACCGCGAATGGCGGTGCCGTGCGAATGCACGTTTGCGGACAAGCGTTCGCGGGTGCTGGAGCGAGCACGGCTGCCGAAGCGGTATCAGCACTGCAATTTCGAAAGCTACGATACAGATCTTCCATACGACCGAGAAAAGTATGGAGCGGACATCGAACGATGGAATCGGAGCTTGGCTCAGGCAAAAGTGGCGGTTCAAGGATTCGCACGGGATTTTCCGATTGCGACTGAACATGGCTTGATGCTTATGGGATCATGCGGAGTGGGCAAAACGCACCTCGCGGTTGCAGCTCTCGAAGAGATCATTCTGCGCGGGCACAGCGGGCTTTTTTATGATTACCGCGAACTATTGAAGGAAATTCAGGACAGCTACAACCCGGAGAGCAATTCGACGGAGATGGGCGTGCTCGAACCGGTGTTGAAAGCAGAAGTATTGCTTCTGGACGATCTGGGGTCTTCTAAACCGTCGCTGTGGGCGCTGGAGACCGTTGGTCATATTTTGAACACGCGATACAACGAGCATCGCGTCACTTTGCTTACGACAAATTTTCTGGATGCACCGCAAGCAACATTACGTGCCGCTGGGGCGCGGCCTGCACAAGCGGAGGACACACTCACAGACCGCGTGGGCGCGCGAATTCGCTCCCGCCTGTATGAGATGTGCCGGACCGTCGAGATTTGCGCTCCGGATTACCGCAGAGAAGTTCGCCACGCCGGTCATTTTCAGTAGCTCAATGCCGATTGCTTGTTGAACTTATTTGGTGCGACAAAGAATGGTGTGTTCGGGATCGATGATCAGTTTTGATGGCCGAAACCGCGCGGTGAATCGAAATGTCGTTGTGGCGCCGGTGGTGACGACGCTTCCGAGAAAAAGTGTTTTTCCTGCAGCGGAGAGTCCGTAAATCGGAACGCGCTCCGTAAAAATATCCGGAACGTCATGCTGTTCCAGTGAGCCCTCGATCAAGAGATGAGTTTTGCTGGGACGCACGCTGAAAGTGAGGCTGTATTCCGGAATTCCCGTTTGCCGCACCCATTCATCAAAGAACCAGTCCATGGAGCGGCTATTTTCGAGGTCCATCGAAGGCGTCATCAGACGCTGCACTTCGTTTTCAAGCTGGCTGGTTGACAGCGTTTGAAAGCGGTGATCTTCGAGAGTGTTCTTCAGTAATTCCTCAAAGCGCGCGTCTGGATTTTTCCCTCGCGGATCGCGCAGCATCATGCGAAGCATGTGCATGACCCAGGCGCCCTTTTCATAAATGATGACTCTGTACGCTTCCGGGGACTTGGAAGAGTCGACGCGGTAGCCAAAATCGAGCGGACCGCTCTGTTCTACGGTCTTGCCAGTCTCGGGCTCCTTGGCGAGAAGCGCGTCGCGATAACGCAGTAACCATTCCTGCAACGGATGTTTCGAGGGATTCCGCTTTTCGTCATACATCAGCGACTGGTAGTCCGCCGTAGCTTCTTCAATCCAAACATCACGGTAGCTCGCTGGAACTTCGAGATTGCCCCACCATTGATGGACGACTTCGTGAAATGGAACGAGCTCTTGGACTTGCTCCTGAGTGTGCCCAGAGAGACCGACTTGTTGCTGGGCCTGCGGAGGCAAGAACACAAACGTCGTCAAATAGAGCAATCCGGGCCAGCCCTGCCCGAACGAGCCGGGAATCTGCGACACGTCTAGTTCGCGGAAAGGAAAGGGGCCGTTGAGTTCTTCGTAGTAATGAACGGAGTCATTGAGCTTCGTTCCCAGTTGTTTGAGCACGGCCGCGGGATTTGGCAGGATCTGGAACTCTCTGGCGCTTTGTGGGAGTCCTCCTACCGAGTACTGCTGAAGTTGTGCCGCGATGCTCTGCTCGAGCTGCTGGTTCGCGAAAAGCTGAATCGTGGGCGTACCGCCGAAAGATTGCGTCGCATATTCGCCGAGGTTGAATCCAGCAACTGCGATGGGTTGAGTGCTGCGCCAATGACCTGTTTTCTGGCTACCCTCTTCCGCGCTTTCAACTTCTTCCCCTGTTGCTACGAGGCGAAGCCGCTTCGGCCAATGAAATCTCAAATCAAACTGAGAAAACTGGTCGACACCTGCCAAACGTGGATACCAGGTTCCTCGCGCACCTACGAAGTAAACACCGTTGCCATCGTCTTGAATCACTGAGCCATGGTACGAAATGCGAAATTCGTATTGCTGTCCCGCGACGGCCTGCTCTGGGAGGGCGACGAAGAGCAGATCGTTGCCGCGACGGGCGATTTCTTTGCGGCGCATGTCCTCGTTTTGGAAGAAGTCCAGAGGGTGTCCCTGGTCATCCGTGACGGTTTGGACTTGGAGGAGGCGTGACAATTCGAATTCTAGTATGCGCTGGCCGCCTGCCAGACAGTTCAAGTGCACGGTTGCATTTCCAGTGAGCGCCAGGTCGTCGCCGATCGTTGTGTCGATGGCATACGCCGCTGAATTGAATTCTTGGGTCAGTGGCGGGGCATTCTCAGTTCTGTAAGAGGTCCAGACGTCGAAAAAATCTGCGTCACTGGTGCGGCGTGATTGGCCAACAAGCACGTCTTCGGCGCGGCGCTCGTCGAGGACGACTTCGAAACCGCCGACGGTTGTTGAATTCAGGGCAGAGTACAAATACGGCTCTGGCGGAGAAGAGAGGAGAGCCTCCATAAGGCGCAACGAAGAATTGGGATTGAATTGGGTAACGATAGGATTCCAATCGTTGGTGAAATCCTGATCGCTGCTAGTCGCGGCTTTCTGCTCAGCGAGACTGTTTTGGATTTCCCTCGCCGTTCCATCATCGAAACGCAGGTATGCCTGCCAAAACTCGACATCAAGTAGAGGAACTTTGAGAAACCGGGCCAGCGATGCGCGTTCGGATGCGTCTGGTGGAACCGCAAATATATGTCCCCGCCCTGAAAACACCGCGCCAGTGAAATGACCGTCGACCGGTTGAAGAAAAGCGAACTTGCCATCGGAAAATGTGAATGCGATGCCATCACGGCGTAAAGTCAAATCGTGAACCGTATACACATGCGCTTCGTCAACACGCTCCGCTTGGAGCAGTTGATAGAGTTGCCGGGGAGTTGGCGATGCGGAAGAAGCGTTTGCGGACTGCGTCTGGATGACTGATTGGCTAGGCAAAGCCGCTGCGGACGTTAGGAACAAAACACAGATTGCCAGGGCGAGTCTTGCTGCGTTTGCCACGGTTCGACTCTAGCAACCCCATCATTTTCCAGCAAGGGCACGAATTCTGCAGTTCAGGCTTAGACGGTGGTGAGGAGTTCGGCAAGCAGCGCTGCGCGCTCTGAGAGCGAGCTGACCAGAATGTGCTCGCGAGGGCTGTGCGCTCCGTCACCAACGGGACCGAGGCCGTCCAGGGTGGGAATTCCGAGTGCCGCGGTAAAGTTTCCATCCGAGCCGCCGCCCGTAGCTGCTTGGCCGAGATTGAGTCCCATTTCAGCGGCCGATCTTTGTGCGTGGGCGAACAGCTTCTGGGATGCAGGTGTACGCTCCATCGGCGGGCGATTGACGCCGCCGAACACCTCGATCTTGGCCCGGCGCAGGATTGGGCGCAACCCGTGCAACTTGAGATTGAGAGCATGTGCGTCCGCGATCTGCCGCACGCGCACATCAACCAAGGCTCGCGCGCTAGCGGGCACGACGTTCGTCACTGTTCCGCCTTCGATCACGTTGGCCTGCACAGTGATTCCGCGTTTCCGGTCGTTCCACTTAAGAAGGCGAGCGATTTGCAGGGCCAGTTCATGAACAGCGTTGACTCCACTCTCCGGATCGATTCCGGCATGGGCGCTGCGCCCGGTTACAATGAGTACGGCCTCTCCGACACCCTTGCGCTCAGTTTTCAGCCGCCCGTCGCGTCCATAGGAGGGCTCAAGCACAAACACTGCTTCGCTCTTGCGCGCCTCGCGTTCGATGATGGCGCGGGACGCTCGGCTGCCGACCTCTTCGTCTGAAGTACAGAGGAAGACGACCTTTCGCCGCGCTGAAAGCTTAAGAGCGCGCATCGCA
>DATFQU010000159.1:0-5098 GCA_035264005.1 Candidatus Acidiferrales bacterium | reverse complement strand
CAACGCTCACGGCGGATACATTTCGATTCTTTCGTGAGCTCAAGAAAAACAACTCCAAAGTATGGATGGACGCGAATCGCGACCGCTACAAACAGCACGTTATCGAACCGCTGCGCGGGCTCCTTGACACTCTCGCGCCCGGCATGCAGAAGCTGCATCCGGCCTTTTCCATCGGCGGACGCACCGGCGAAAATTTCTCGCGCATCAATCGCGACATTCGTTTCGCGAAGGACAAAACGCCCTATTACACGCACATGTATCTGTTCTTTTCGTGCGCCGACAAACCGGGCAGGGCCGGAGGCCAGCTGTACGTCGGAATATCCGCAGACAGTGTGACCATCGGTTTTCGGATTTATCATGGAGGCCGCGCAAGCGCGATGGCTTGCATTTGCGGCCCACGAGCGATCGAAAATCTCGATTGGCTTGCCCGCCGGCAGAAAAAGTTCGCGCGGAAATTCGAGGGCTATTGGTATTCGAGTGAAAAGGGAAGCTGGACCAAACACTCCGGCTGGCCGAGCGATGCAAAGGAATGGACGACGGCCAAAGGATGGATCGTCAGAAGAAAGTTGAGCGCGGCGACTGCAACGAAACCCTCATTTTGCCGCCAAATCGAGAAAACGTTACGGGAACTTTTTCCGCTCTATCGCTTTGCCTGTCTGCAGGAATGGAAATCGTGAGGCACAATACAAAATGCGAACGACCCGCGCCGAAGCAAAAGCAAATCACACACTCGACACCCAGCACACTCAGTTCAGCGAAACCGTTTATGGCGTGCTGTGTGCCACGTGTCACAATTACATTTTGATCGACCATACAAATTGCCCTTCCACCTGCAGGGAACATGACACCTGCCGGCAGGCCTACGCCTCGTAAATCTAAGCTCACCCACATGCGCGCGGATTTAACCTCCACGCGTTGACTTCGCCTCGCTGCCGCGCTTAAGATGCCAGCGTATTTCGCGCTTCTTCGAGGGGGCAAAATGAATTCCAAGCGGTGGCATTGGCTTACGGCGGCTCTCGCTCTTGCAGTGCTCGCTATTATTTCATACTCCTTGCTGTCGCAAGGCGTGCGCGCAAGCGCCGCTCTGAGTGCTCGTGCGTCGGTGCGCGCGTCGCACTCTGCTCTCGCCCCAACGGACGCCCGTCTCAATGGCGCCTATCGCTTCCAGAAGGGCGAATGGACCTATGTCCACCTCCAAGGCACGCCGGATCAAATTGGATACCAGCACGGCTATTTGCTTGCGCCGGAGATCAAAGACGCCTTCGCGGCCGTGAAGCTCTTGGACACGCACAACACCAAGCATAACTGGAACTTCTTCCGCGATGCCGCGCAGAACGCGCTCTGGCCACACATCGATTCGGAATATCAAGCTGAACTGAAAGGAATTGTAGCCGGCCTGAACGCACATGGCGTGAAGTTGGATCTGGACGATGTCGTGGCGCTGAATGCGTTCATGGAACTGCCTGACTACTACGCACCGTGGTATGACAAGCAACACAAAGTCGCCAATGCTCCCAAACGGCAAGTTCAAGGACATTGCAGCGCGTTTGTCGCCACAGGAAGCTGGACAAAAGACGGACAGATCGTCATCGCTCACAACAATTGGACAAGCTACTTGGAGGGCGAACGCTGGCGGGTCATTTTCGACATCCAACCGGAACGGGGTTATCGCATGATCGGCGACGGGTTTCCCGGAGTCATCGTGAGCGATGACGACTTCACCATCAACTCCGGCGGGTTGATGGTCACCGAAACCACCATCTCTGCGTTTCACGGCTGGAATCCGGACGGCATTCCCGAATTCGTTCGCGCTCGCAAAGCCATGCAATACGCCGCTTCCATCGACGACTACGTCAAGATCATGCTGGACGGCAACAATGGCGGCTACGCAAATGACTGGTTGCTTGGCGACCGTAATACAGGCGAGATCGCCCAATTTGAGCTGGGATTGAAGGCTTACAAACTGTGGCGCACGAAGGACGGCTACTTTGTCGGCGCCAACTTCACCAGCGACCCCACCGTAACCAAACTCGACACCACCTATAACCTGAACGATCCGACCATGTCGCCCAACGCCCGTCACGTTCGCTGGGATGAGCTGATGCAGCAGAACAAGGGCAAGATTGACGTCCAGCTCGCCGAAAAATTCGAAGCCGATCATCTCGACGCCTACACGAAAAAAGAAGGTGCCGATGGCCGCACTCTGTGCGGGCACAGCGAAATGAACCCAAGGGGCGACAAGGGATGGGACGTCGCCGCATTTGACCCGATGGGCGCTGTGCAAGGCAAGGTCACCGACAGCAAAATGGCCGCTCAAATGGAGCTCATCGCTCGTGCAGGCCATCCGTGCGGCGAAAACTTCTATGCCAAGTCTTTCTTGGCCAAACATCCTCAGTTCGATTGGCAAGCTCCCGTTTTGCGCGACATGATTGCAGGCCCGTGGACGGACTTTCAGTCAAATCAACACGCAGGAGACTAGGCGCCGTCGCATCTCCTTTGTTTTGTTAACGCAAATATGGGGTAAAACCCCTATCGACGCGTACGGCCTTTCGTGCTGTATACTGCGCAGATGCTTGGGTAGGTTCCCGCCCCCGCTCCAGCTTTTTTTTGCCATTCTGTGCGCCAGGATAGGAGCTTGTTGTGACCTTAATCGAGGAACTGCTCCTACTTCTCATCGTTTCCCGCGTCATTGGAGAGCTGGTCGAGCGTCTGGGTCAGCCTGCAATGATTGGAGAGATCGCTGCGGGCGTAATCCTCGGCCCATCCGCTCTTGCACTGATCCACTTCACTCCGGAAATCAAAGCCATCGCCGACCTCGGAGTGTTTCTGCTGGTGTTCCTCGTCGGCATGGAAATGGACCTGGGCGTCTTGTGGAAAGCCTTTCGTGGCCGCGGCGCGCTCGTCGGATTAGCCGGGTTCACGATCCCTCTCGCTCTCGGAATATTGGTGGGCAACGCCTTCCACATGGGCGCGACGCAGATGATCTTCGTCGGCCTCTGCATCGCCATTACCGCGCTGCCTGTGAGCGTCCGGATCTTGATGGACCTCGACAAGCTCCAAACCGACATCGGGCAGAGAATCATTTCCGCCGCCGTCACAAACGACGTCGCATCGATCCTGCTGCTCGGCATCATCTTGGGCGCGGAAAGCCACGGCTCCACGACGGCAAGCCTTCTTACCTCCATAAGCCTGGCCCTTGTAAAGGCGCTGGTGTTCATGGGGGCGATCATCATCGTTTCCCGTCTGATCAAGAAGTACACGCCCGGCCGCTTCCTGCGCTCCCGCAACTTGATTGACCCTCTGCTCGCGAAGCTCAAGGGAAAGGAATCCCTATTCGCCATAGTGCTGCTCTTCGTGATTGCTTTCGCCAGCCTCTCAGAGTGGCTCGGCTTGCACTTCATCGTCGGTGCATTCTTCGGCTCAATGCTTCTCAGTCACGCGGTATTGGGAAAGGCCAATTACGAAGAAGTCCGCAAAACTGCCTCAAACGTCACCATGGGCTTCCTCGGTCCGATTTTCTTCGCAGCAATTGGACTGGAATTCGACGCCTCCAGCCTGAGGAACTGGGAACTCGTTGTGTCCGTCTTATTGGTCGCCTTTGTCGGCAAAATCGCCGGAGGCTATATCGGCGGTAGGCTTGCTGGCCTGCAGGACAAGCAAAGCTGGGCTCTTGGAGTCGGTCTGAACGGACGCGGCATCATGGAGCTTGTCATTGCGAATATCGCTCTCGCGAACAGATTCATCAGCGACCAACTGTTTACCGTTCTGGTTCTAATGGCAACAGTAACCACCATTGTCACACCAGTCCTTTTGAAATGGGCCTATGAACGCCTGCCCGCCAAGCAAGCAGCTGCATTGACCGTAGGACTAGGCAGGGACGCCGCCGCGGACTGACGCCGCGAGCTCTCTGTTCCTGAAACCATGGAGACGGGCCTTCATCAAGACGAATGCCTGACGCGAGGAGAGCATGGCAGATCGAGCCGGCAATATTTTAAGAGACGGGCCCATGCCAAGAACGTCTTCGCGCGCAGTCCTGATCTATGCAGGAATGATCGCCGGGGCCCTCGCGCTCTTCCTTCTCATCAAAACGGCTGGAAATTTTCTCACTGCTCCCGAAGTGTCCAGCCCAACAAGGTTCGGCCGGATCGCGAGTCAGGCATCGACCAGCGAACTCGCACACGTCCTTCTTGCTCTGCTCGTCATCATCGTTTTCGCGCGTTTTCTGGGTGCTGTTTTCAAAAAAATCCATCAGCCCCCGGTCATCGGTGAAGTCATCGCTGGAATTGCCCTTGGCCCCTCATTGCTGGGCCGCTTCGCGCCCGCGGCCGCAAAATTCATTCTGCCTGGAACTGTCGCTCCTTACCTGAGCATCATCTCGTCCGTCGGAGTCATTTTGTACATGTTCCTCGTCGGCGTCGAACTCGACACCCAGCTTCTCCGTCGGCGAACACATTCATCCGTCGCCATTTCCCATGCCAGTATCATCACGCCCTTTCTCCTCGGATCCGTGCTGGCGCTCTGGCTTTATCCCCGGTTTTCGTCGCGGGACGTCCCCTTCACTGTATTCGCAATGTTCATGGGCGTTTCCATGTCCGTCACCGCTTTTCCTGTGCTCGCGCGAATCCTCACCGACCGCGAAATGCACAAAACGCGCATGGGAGCCATTGCCCTCGCGTGCGCCGCCGTCGATGATGTCACCGCATGGTGCCTTTTTGCCCTCGTCGTGAGTATCGCCGCGGCCAAGCCTGGTCGCGTGCTTATCACCGTAGGCCTGACGGCTTTTTTTATCTTCGGGATTTTCAAGTTTGTTCAGCCCGCGATGAAATGGCTGGTCCGAAAGCGCGCCCGCGAGAAGAAAACCACGCAAAGCACCATGGTGATCGTCTTCGCGGCTTTGCTACTGGCCGCTCTCGCCACCGACGCGATCGGCATCCATGCCTTGTTTGGGGCCTTTCTGCTTGGTGCCGTGATTCCCCATGATTCGGCGCTGGCCCGCGACGTCACCGCCAAAGTCAACGACCTTGTTGTTGTGCTGCTCTTGCCGGCCTTCTTTGCATTCACCGGTATGCGCACGCAAATCGGCTTGGTCAAGGGCACA
>DATFQU010000158.1:0-53444 GCA_035264005.1 Candidatus Acidiferrales bacterium | reverse complement strand
ACTCCGTTGATGACAGAAAAGATTGCCGTGTTGGCAGCCAAACCCACAGCGAGAGTGAGGACGGCGACGGCGGTGAAGCCGGAGGATTTGCGAAGCATGCGCAGAGCGAAACGCGCGTCCTGCCAAAGGGTTTCGAGAACGTTGAGGCTGTTCATTTTGTATATCTCTTCGCGAACCCGCGCTGCGTTTCCGAGCTTAATATGCGCGGCGCGACGAGCGTCTTCCGACGACATGCCGCGTTGAATGTTGTCGGCAGTTTCTGTTTCGAGGTAGACATTCAGTTCTTGGGCGCGTTCGGCGTCCCATTGCTTGCGGCGAAAGAATCGCATCCAACTCATTTGCCATAGACCTCATTCGTAGCGAAGAGCGACCAAGGCGTCGAGCCGCCTTCGCCGAAGGGCGGCTTCGGCGCGCTAGCGCGCGCGGAGTGAGAGCGGCAGAGCGGCACGCTATTCGTACCTTAGCGCCACAAGTGGATCGACGCGCATGGCGCGGCGGGCGGGCAAGTAGCACGCGGCGAGCGCGACGAGCAGCAGAAAAACTGCGACGCCGACGAAGATCGCGGGATCGGCGGGCGTGACACCGAAGAGCAGCGACTTCATCAAGCGCGTCAGCGCAAACGCTCCCGCGACGCCGAACACCAGTCCCGCAAGAGCGAGCATCGCGCCTTGAGCAAGAATCATTTTTTGGACATGATATGGATGCGCACCAAGCGCCATGCGAACACCGATTTCGCGCGTACGCTGAACGACGAGAAATGCGAGGACGCCGTAAGTGCCAAGCGCGGCGAGCAGAATTCCCAGCGCGGCGAAAATTCCGAGCAGCGCAGCGTTGAATCGCGGACGCGCTTCCAATTGGCTCATGCGCTCGGACATGGAATCAACTGTGACGGGCACAGTGGGATCAAGCGATCCGACAGTGGAACGCATCCACGAAGCGACTGCGGCGGGGCCGAGCGAAGTGCGCAAAATGATTTTCTGCTCCGAATCAACGAAACTTTGGGAGTGGTGCAGCGGCAGATAGTATTCCGATTCCGCAGTCGAGATGAAACCGTTGTTCTGGACGTATTTGACGCCGCCCGCCACGCCGACAATCGTGCACCAAGCACCGTCCGGCCCAAAACGCACTTGCTTCCCGACGGCATCTCCATTGGGAAAAAGACGCTTTGCGAGGACGGCATTGAGAATGGCGACATTCGCGTTGGGAGAGCGATCCGCTTCTGTGAATGCGTGTCCGTTGACAATTGGAATTCCGAGAGCAGAGAAAAATTCAGGCGTCACCGTGCTGTATCCGACCATGCCTCCCGTGCCTTGCGGAGTACGCGGACGTCCGGAGACTTCGATATTGGCGTAGATGCTGGCTGCGCTTCCGCCCGGCAACAGAGGCGCGCTGTCGGTGAGCGCGAAAGCACTCACGCCGGGAAGCTGGCGCAGGCGCTGCTCGATTGCGTCAAAGAAATGCTGGCGACGAGACATATCCGTATAGAGCCGCGGATTTAGCGCGATGGTGGCTGTGATGACGCCGGAAGTATCCATGCCAAGCGGCACGCGTTCGAGATTGTCCAAGCTGCGAATCAGCAAGCCCGCGCCGACGAGCAAGACGAACGAAATGGCGATTTGCGCGGAAACGAGAGCGCGGCGGAAGAAAGCGCGCGAGAATCCGAAACTTGCGCGGCCGTAGAGCGCGTCATTTGAGGCGTGGCGTTGCGCGGACGCGAAGCCGAAGGCAAGCCCGGAAATTACGGATACGAGCAGCGTAAATGCAAGGACGCGCAAATCCAGTGTGGCATCGCTCAAATGCACAATCCCGTGCGGTGAAATGGCGACGAAGATTTTGATAAGCGCGTAGGCAAAGCCGCAGCCGAGCGCGCCTCCGGCGAGAGCGAGCGCCACACTTTCGGTGAGAGTTTGGAGCAGCAAACGTGCGGGAGCGGCTCCCAGGGCTGCGCGGATCGCGAATTCACGCTGGCGGGCGGTGGAGCGAGCAAGAAGTAAGTTCGCTACGTTGGCGCAGGCGATCAGCAACACAGCGAGAACTGCGCCGAAAAGAACCCATGAGGCGAGGCGGGCGTCTTCGATTTGGCGGTCGCGCAACGTGCGCACCGAAAGGCTGACTTCATTGCGAAAGCCGGGAGGAACCCATTTCAGCGATTCTGGAAACGCGGGCTGCAAAGCAGCCTTCGCTTGCGCGATGGTTACACCGGGAGCGAGGCGGGCAAACGCGCGCAGAATCGCCGTCGGACGATTAATCGAGTGGACGAATGCAGTAGCGGGGAATGCCTCCGGCACTAGCATATCGGCCTCGCCCAACGTGGGCAGTTCGAAATCACGCGGCAAGACGCCAATGATGGTGGTTTGCTGGTCGTCGAGAGAAATCGTCTTGCCGACGATGTGCTGGTCGGCGCCGAAGCGGCTTTTCCAGAGGCCGTAGGATAAGAGCGCGACTTTGCCTCCGCCAGCCCAGTCAGGTCCGGACGGACCAGCACTCCCCGCCGGAGAATCTTCTTCGCGCGTGAAATTGCGGCCGAGCAATGGCTGGATGCCGAATGTAGGGAGAAACGTCCACTCGACGTGCGCGCACTGCAGGCGCGCAGCCGGCGCTTGCGTGATGTCGCAATCTCGAACGAAATTAAAGGATGCGGTGGAAGAGAACGCGCCATGCGCGTTGCCCCATTCAGCGAAATCCGGGGACGTTAGAAACTCGTTGGGTTCGATTGGCGCGACGTAGCCGAAAGTGACGAGCTGATCAGCGTGCCGATAAGGAAGGCTGCGGAAGAGGATACGATCGACGACACTGAAAACGCCGGTGGTGGCGCCGATACCGAGAGCGATAGCGAGAATGACAGTCAGAGCGAAAGCGGGCGCGCGGCGGAAACCGCGCAACGCGTAGCGAATGTCCTGCAAGGTGGTTTCGAGAAAACCGAGGCTGTTCATTTTGTAGATCTCCTCGCGAATGCGAGCCACATTTCCGAGCTTGAGATGCGCAACGCGCTTCGCTTCTTCCGGCGACATACCGCGTTGAATGTTGTCGGCGGTTTCTGTTTCGAGATAGGCGCTGAGTTCTTGGGCGCGTTCGGTGTCCCATTGCTTGCGGCGAAAAAATCGCGACCAACTCATGAAATCACTCCGTTGCAGGCTTCCGCGCGCGACCGAGCACCTGATTGATGGCGTGCACGAGTTGATCCCAGCGTCCCGTTTGCCGCGCGAGCTGTTTGCGTCCGAGAGGCGTCAGTCGGTAGTAACGCGCTTTGCGATTGTTTTCGGACGTGCCCCAAAAAGAAGCGATCCAGCCGCGGTCTTCGAGGCGGTGCAGCGCGGGATACAACGAGCCGTGCTCGACCTGTAGAACATCTTCTGAACGGCGCTCGATAACATGAGCGATGGTGTGGCCGTGGGCGGGGCCGAGGATGAGCGTTTGCAAAATGAGCAAATCCAGCGTGCCCTGGAGCACTTCTCCGTGCAATGGCTGGGTTCCCCGCTTGGGCATGAAGCATTTATACTCCCATAGATAATCTACCACAAGAGAAGATGTGCCGGTGCTGCTACGGATGGCGGCGGTCATACTTTGATGGCGAGCGAATTGACGCATCGAGAGTAGGATGTATATTTCGAGCTTAGTCGCGAGGTGCGATGTGCGAAGACTCTATCTGATGGTCGCAATTGTGATTCTTGGGGTGGTGTTTGTTCCGACCGCGCCGCATGCGCAGTGGAAGACTCCTTGGAGCTACGCGGGCAAGGACGGACCGTCACAGTGGGCGAATCTTGACCCGGCGTATGCCGCGTGCAACGGCAAGGAACAGTCGCCGATTGATATTCGCAATTCGGTGAAGGCCGATCTTCCGGTGCTGCGGTTTGAATTCAAGAGCGGGCCGCTCAACATCATCAACAACGGGTATACGGCGGTGCGAGTCGACTACGCGCCGGGAAACGGGAATGTCGTGACGGTTAGCGACAAGCGCTACGAGCTGACGCAGTTTCACTTTCACCATCCGAGCGAAGAACAGATTCACGGCAAGCCGTACGACATGGTGATTCATTTCATGCTCAAAGGGAGCGACGGAAAGGTTGCAGGAGTTGCGATTCTCGTGAAGGCGGGCGAGGCGAACGCGACGGTGGGGGAACTTTGGAAATACATGCCGAGAATGGCGGGCAAAGATCACGTGATTCCGGGCGTGGAGATCGATCCCGAAGGCCTCGTGCCACGCGACACGGCATATTACACGTACGCGGGATCGGTGACGGCTCCGCCGTGCACGGAGGGAGTTACGTGGTTTGTGCTGAAGACTCCGGTGACTGTCTCGCACCAACAGATCGATGCGTTTGCGAAACTTTATCCGCACGACGTGCGCCCGCCACAGCCGCTCGATGGACGCATCGTGAAGGAGAGCGAATAGCGCACGAATGGTGGCGTTTCTGCGTGGCGGCGCTGCGTGCGGACGTGTAATCTATAAATGTGGAGAACGGAGGCGGCAACGGAAACGGGTACCGCGGCGGCCCGCGGCAGACCCTTGAGCCGCTTTACCGCGTGCTGTATGAGCGGAGCGCTTTTCCCGAGGCGCAACGCAAGCGGCCGTTTGCGCTGGCGCTGATTCTTTTTGTCCTCACACTGGTTTCCACGCTGGCAGTTGGCTATGAATTTTGCGCTTCGTACGCGCAGAATCGCGCACCGTTTGCGGGACTGGCAAATCCGTTTGCGCCGACGTGGCAGGCGCTGACACATCCGCGATTGCTGCTGATCGGGATTCCATTTTCGTTCACGCTGATTGGGATTTTGCTGGCGCACGAACTTGGACACTATTTTGCATGCCGCTACTACAAAATTGACTCCAGCTATCCGTATTTCCTGCCTGCACCGAGCTTGATCGGGACATTTGGCGCGTTCATTCGTATCCGCTCGCCGATTTTCAATCGCAAAGCGCTCTTCGACGTGGGTTTTTCGGGGCCGCTGGTGGGATTCGTGCTGGCTGTGCCGATTCTGGCGTGGGGCGTTTACATTTCCAAGGTTGTGCCAAATGTGCAAGCCGCAGCACCGATAACATTTGGCGCGCCGCTGCTGATGAAATTGTTTATGGAGAGTTTTCATCCGGGCGTGAGCGCGGAAAATATTTTGCTGAGTCCCATTGCACTGGCGGCGTGGGTTGGACTATTTGCGACGGCGCTGAACCTCTTGCCGATTGGACAGCTCGACGGCGGGCACATCGTTTACAGCGTGGCGAGCGGAAGTCACCGCAGAATTTCGATGGCGTTCGGATTCGGGTTGTTCGCGATTGGCCTCTTCTCCTGGAAATACGGCGGGAGTGAATGGCTGATTATTGCGCTACTGTTCCTTTTTCTCGGATTCCGCCATCCGCCGCTGATGGATGCGTGGACGCCGCTGGACGCGACGCGGCGCGCGTGGGCCGTGGTCGCACTGATTATTTTTGTTCTTTGCTTCACGCCCCTGCCGCTGAGGCCACACTAGTCTTTCGGCGATTGCCTTGCTGACGCTAAAGCAGGCTTACCGGATCCACGTCGACAATGACTGCGCTTTCCGGAATTTTCTTTTCCACGCAAAACGCAAGACATCCTTCGAGAACCTGCGCCAGCAACCGGCGGTTCGGCGACTTCAGTAGAATTTGGAAGCGAAAATCGCGCCGCAATCGGGAAAGAGCGGCGGCAGCGGGGCCAAGAACTTTCAATTCGCAGTGTTTGCGCGAATCCAACCATGAAGCAATGGCGCGCGACCGGCGAATCGCGTTTTCGACTTTGCGGTCGCGAACGAGGATGTTGGCGAGCGCGATGAACGGCGGATAGTGCATGACGCGACGGAAGTGAACTTCGCGGTCGAAAAAAGCGCGATAGTCTTGATCGACGGCGTGCTGAATTGCGTAGTGTTCGGGATAAAACGTCTCGATGAGGACTTCGCCGGGCAAATGCCCACGGCCAGCGCGGCCGGCGACCTGAGTGAGCAACTGAAATGTGCGCTCTGCGGCGCGAAAATCGGGGCGTCCCAAGGCGAGGTCAGCGGCGACGACGCCGACCAGCGTGACGCGCTCGAAGTCGTGGCCTTTGGCGACCATTTGCGTTCCGACGAGCAAATCCAATTCGCCGCGAGCGAACGCACCTAGCACTTTTTGGTATTCGCGTTTGGTGCGCACGGTATCGCGATCGAGGCGGCCGATTCGGGCCTTCGGAAACTGTTCGCGCAGAAATTCCTCGACGCGCTCGGCTCCGTCGCCGACGAAATACAAGTATTGGGACTTACACTTCGGGCAGAGCTTCGGGACGGCGCTCGAATAGCCGCAGTAGTGACATTCGAGGCGCGCGCGGCGCTTGTGATAAGAGAGCGCGATGCTGCAATTCTGGCATTCGATGCCGGCGCCGCAACTGCGGCAGAGGACGTACCACGAGTATCCGCGGCGATTGATGAGGACGAGAACCTGCGTGCCTTCGTCGAAGCGCTTGCGAATTCCCGCGATGAGAGCTGCCGAAGCGGGCGCGGAGCGATGGCTTTGCTTGAACTCTTCGCGCAAATCGACGAGCTTGACGCTGGCGAGCGGGCGGTCGGCGACGCGCGTGGCCAATTCGAGAAGCTTGTATTTTCCGGTTTGTGCGTTGTGAAAACTTTCGAGTGAAGGCGTGGCGGAACCGAGCAAGGCGACGGCGTTCACAAGACTGGCGCGAACGACAGCGGCGTCGCGTCCGTTGTAGCGCGGCGTTTCTTCCTGCTTGTAACTCGTCTCCTGCTCTTCGTCGATGATGATCAGGCCCAGATTTTCGAGCGGCGCAAAGACGGCGGAACGCGTGCCGACAACCACGCGCGATTCGCCTCGGCGGACGCGCCACCACTCATGCGCGCGCTCTTTGTCGGTCAAGCCGCTGTGAAGAACTGCGACCGTGGCGCCGAATCTAGCGCGCACCAAGCGGCTCAGCCAGAGCGTAAGCGCAATTTCGGGAACGAGAACGATTGCGGTGCGACCTTGCGAGAGTGCCGCTTCCATCGCGCCGAGGTACACTTCGGTTTTTCCGCTGCCGGTGACGCCGTGGAGCAATCCGGCAATGAATTTGCGGGCTGCGAGCCATTCGCGAACTGAAGCGACTGCACTCTGTTGGTCGGCGTTCAACACGTTTGCCGGCGGGACGAAGTTTGATTCCCAAGGATCTTCGTCGGCGGTGAATGGTTCATCCCACAGAGTGACCTTGCCGTTTTTTTCCAGGCGCTTGAGCAGCGCGTGGGAAATGCCTTCCTTGAGCAGCATGCTGACCGGGAGCGGGCCGCGCACGGCGGTGAGAATCTCGCGCACTTTTCCTTCTTTTGCGTCTGTGGCGACGGAGGCTTCATTCCATGCGACGATTTTTTGGACGCGCTCGTTTTTGCGGGCCATACGCTCGGTTGCGGCGACGATTCCGCGCCGCACGAGACGCTCGACGGCTGCATCACCACCGGCAATGCGCTTCAGCTTTGCGAAAGAAACCGCGCCGTTCGCAAATTCGAGGAGATCGAGCGTCTCCAGATCAGCAGCCTCGGCTGCGTTGGCCGCTCCGTGTTTTTTTGCCGTGGCATAAAATTCGTGGCCGAGCTCGGTCAGAGCATATTCGCGATGCTCACGCAGCTCGGCGAGCGGCGGCAGCATGGAGCGCAATGTTTCGCCGATCGGGGCGACGTAATAGCGGCTGATCCATTCGCCGAGCGCAAGCAATTCCGCGGTTAGAGCGGGAATCGCGTCCACTAATTCGACAATTTCTTTTATTTTTTTACCGTCGGATGGTTCGGATACGAGCTTTACTGCGACGCCCACGATTGCGCGATTGCGAAACGGCACAACGACACGGCTGCCGACGATTTCCGCATCGGCCAAATGTTCAGGAATTGCATACGTGAAGGTGGTTCGCAGCGGGACCGGAAGGGCAACTTCGCAAAATCGCGCAGTCATGGAAGCATCAGTGTAGCAGCATGGGGCGAACGGCAAAACTTGCGCGGCGCATGGCCGCGAATGCGCGCTACATGCTGATGAGCACGACACCGGCAAAAATAAGGGCGACGCCGACCCATTGGCGCCGTCCCAGTCGCTCGCGCAAAAACAGCGCTGCAAAAAGCACGGTGACAACACCGTAGAGCGACGACAGAACGGTAGCGATGGCAATTTCCGCCTGCTTAAACGCGAGGTTGTTGCAGACAAAGCCTGCCGTGTCGGTCACTCCAATGAAGAAAATGAGCAACAACGTCGAAGGCTTCGGAATTGCGGCGGACTGGCCCAGTGGGCGCAGGAGCAGCGCGAGCACGAGGAAAGATATGAGACGTATTACCCACACGGAAGCGAATCCGCCGAACACAGGCATCACGCGGAATCCCAAAATCCAATAATTCACGCCAAAGATGAGCGCTGCGGTAATGGCCCAGGGCACGCCGCGCAGGAGATGGGCGCGATGATGTTCTGTTGAGACGTGCTCCGAGTCGACCGAAACTTCGACCGAGGTATTGCTGGGTGCGGGCGGCACCAGAGCCGCAACAATCACGCCGACAATTACGGCGGCGACGCCGAAGGCATGGGCGCGCGTCAGGCGCTCTCCTGTGGAGATGGAGAGCAGCACCGTCAGGGCTGGATAACTCGAGGCGATCGGAGAGACTAGGGCCAGCACACCGATTTCGAATGAGCGATACAGCGCGAGCGCGCCAAGGACGCTCAGCACTCCTGCGAGCACAATCCAAGCCCAGATGCTCCAGCGAAATGCTGGGAAAAAACTCGACCAGTGGCCGCTTGCCGCCATGACTGCGGTGAGCGCGAGGAATCCGAAAAGCTGCATGAAGAGCAAAGCTCGCAGCGCGCCGATTCGCCGCGTGGCGAATCGCGCCATGAAGTCGGCCGTTCCCCAGTTGAACGCCGCTGCGAGCCCGAGAAAAACGCCCACTCGCCGCTCCGTTGAAAGCGCTGCGCGACTAAATGACAAAGCCTCGCGCGACGCGAGAAATCACAAAGCGTGTAATGTAGCAGGAATTCTTTTAACTTCTGGAGGGAACTTTCAATCCGAGGTGCGCCATCACTTTTTTCAAATCTTCCCAAACCTCGCCCTTGGCGTTCGGGTTCCGCAGCAGATACGCCGGATGATATGTGGCCATCATGGGAATGTCGCGAAATTCGAGCCATTGGCCGCGCAGGCGTGAAATGGACTGCTTCGCACCGTAGAGGGCTTGAAAGGCGATGGCGCCGAGGCAAACGATTGCCTTGGGCTGGATGACCGCGAGTTGCCGGAACAAAAACGGCGAGCAGGTTTCCATTTCGTCCGGCTCCGGCGCGCGATTTTCAGGAGGGCGGCACTTCACGACGTTGCAGATGTAGACGTCGTCGCGCCTCAGGCCCATCGCTTCGATCATTTGCGTCAGCAGTTTTCCGGCGCGGCCGACGAACGGCAGGCCTTGGATGTCTTCGTCGCGGCCCGGGCCTTCCCCGACAAAGACAACTTCGGCATGCGCGTTGCCACTGCCGAAGACAATCTTGTTGCGCTGCTGGCAGAGGCGGCAGCGTTTGCAGTCGCCGATGTCTTCGCTGATGCGGGAGAGCGAGTCGTTTTCAATGCGCTGGCTCGCGTCGAAAAGCGATGCGGATTTTATGACGGGCGAGGGAGCGGCGGACGGAGCTGCCGAGGATTGGAGTTTTGCACGCATCGCGGCGACGCTGGCCGGAGTGTGGACGGACGCGGAATTCGGAATCGGTGGATTCGCTGCCGAAGTCGAAATGGTCCGTGCCGCGTTGCCGGTCACTGCACTTGCTCGGTCCAGATAAAAAGGTGAGATTCCCAGTTCGCTGAAGTATTGGAGCCAGGCTTCGACGTTTGGGCGGGTTTCGGGCTTCACTTCACGCCCTTACGCATTTCGACAACGCAATCGAGAATGCGATTGGCGACGTCGAATTTGGACATTTTCGGAAGCGCGAGTTCCCTGCCGTCGCGCAGGAGGAGAGTTACGACATTCGTGTCCGCGTCGAAGCCAGCGCCTTCCTGAGTGACGTCGTTGGCAACGATCATGTCGGCGCCCTTGACCGCGAGCTTGCGACGGGCGTTTTCGGCGAGGTGTTCGGTTTCGGCGGCGAAGCCCACAAGAGTTCGCGAGCCTTTTTCGCGCCCGAGTTCGGCGAGAATGTCGGCCGTTGGCTCAAGCTCGAGCATCAATTTTCCTTCGGCGCGCTTGACTTTTTGCGCTCCCTGCGATGCGGGCCGATAATCGGCGACCGCGGCAGCCATAATTACGACGTGCGCATCGCCCGCGTGCTCGTGCACCGCGTGGCGCATTTCTTCGGTTGCGCGGACGGGCACCCAATCGATTTCGTTGGGTGCATGGAGCTCCGTTGGCCCGCTGATGAGCGTCACGTGAGCACCGCGGCGCGAAGCGGCGTCCGCCAGCGCGTAGCCCATTTTTCCGGAGGAGCGATTGGTCAGCATGCGCACGGGATCGAGGTCTTCGACCGTGGGGCCTGCCGTGACGACGATCTTCATCCCATCCAGATCATGCCGCAGGCCAAGCGCTTCGCACACAGCCGCTACAATCGCTTCGATTCCCGCGAGCCGCCCAGGGCCGATCATTCCGCAAGCGAGGTAGCCTTCATCGGGCTGCACGACTCGAACGCCACGCGCACACAGCGTTTCGAGATTGCTCTGAGTTGCCGGATGCTCCCACATATTGACGTTCATCGCCGGAGCGACAATCACAGGAGCTTTCGTTGCGAGATAAAGCGTGGTGAGGAAATCGTCGGCGATGCCATTCGCGAGTTTTGCAAGAATGTCGGCGGTCGCCGGCGCAATCACAAGCAAGTCGATGCGCTGCGCGACAGCGATGTGCTCGATGGCGCTTTCGAGATTGGCGCTGGCCTGTTTCTCGCCGAAGAGATCGGTGATCACTTTTTCGCCGGTGAGCGCGGCAAACGTCAGTGGCGTGACGAATTCCTGCGCACTGCGCGTCATGATGACTTGCACGGCGAGCTTCTCCTGCTGAAGGCGGCGCACGAGTTCCGCGGCCTTATAGGCTGCTACTCCGCCCGTGACTCCCAACGCGATTCGCATCAGATCATCACCGCATCACATCAGCCGCGCAAAACTAACCGCGCTTGCGCTTGCCGTCTTCTTCGGCGCCCCCGACCGGCTCGGGCAGTTCGAACTCGAGCATCTTCTTCTGCATTTCCTCTTCGGCGACCCGCGTGTACTTGTGATTCTTCGGGTTATCGACCATCGGCCGTCCGCCTGCCATCAACTGCCGGGCGCGGCGCGCAACCAAGACTACATACGCAAACTTACTTTCAGGGGGTTCGTTGGAAACCGCCATGAGTGCTCTATCCTCCGAAGGATTTGAGTATTTGACGAACGCGTTCACTGTTTCGTTTCGTTTCCGAGCGCGCGCCCAATGCAATGGCCCGAACCGCTTCGCCCGCGCGGCCCACATCTTCATTGATCACGACATAATCGTAATCCAGATAGCGCTCCATCTCCAACCGTGCGCGCACGAGGCGGCGGCCGATTTCATCTTCGCTGTCCTGGCCGCGGGCGCGTATCCGCTTTTCCAGTTCCTGCCGTGAAGGCGGCACGATGAAAATCGCAATCGATTCCGGGAGTTTCGTGCGCACCTGCTCGGCGCCCTGTACATCGATTTCGAGCACCAGATCGCGTTTTTGGGAGTGCGCCTCGTCCAGCCACTTCTTCGGCGTGCCATAGCTGTGTTTGCCGAAAACGCAGGCGTGCTCCAGAAATTCGCCGCGCTCCACCATGCGGCGGAATTCCTCGTCCGATACAAAATGATACCACTCGCCGTTCTTTTCTCCTGCGCGGGGCGGACGCGTGGTGGCGGAAATCGAAAACATTGTACCGGGCAGTTCGAGCAGCTTTTTCACCAGTGTCGATTTGCCGGACCCGGACGGCCCTGAGACGATCAAGATCAATGGTTCGTAGGAGTCGGCCATCGCTATTCGATGTTCTGCACTTGCTCGCGCAGTTTTTCGATCTCTGACTTCAATTCGAGCCCCAGCCGCGTCACTTGCAAGCCATCATCGTCAGCGCCATTCGATTTTGAAAGCAAAGTGTTCGCCTCGCGCTGCATTTCCTGCAGGAGAAAATCGAGCTTCTTGCCGATTTCTCCGCCGTTCGCCAGCAAAGTTCGAAATTGTTTGACGTGGCTGCGAAGGCGCGCAATTTCCTCGGTGGCGTCATTGCGTTCGGCGGCAAACGCTGCCTCCTGCGCGAGCCGAGCGGGGTCTGCGTCATAGTTGCCGAGCAACTCTTTCAGCCGCGCTTCGAGACGCCGCGCATAAGCGGGACGCGCCTTTTCGGCGAGCGTCTCGACCTGCTGAGTTGCGCTCTCGACCGCTGCCAGCCTTCGCGTGAGTTCTTCCTGAAGCGTCTGACCTTCGGCGCGGCGCATTTCGTCCAACTGGCCGATGGCCTTCGTCAGTCCAGCGTGAACGGTTGCGGAGAGCTTTTCGATCTCCTCCTGGGGAGGGGCCGACGAAGCGACGCCCGGCAAACGCAACACAGCGGTCACGTCGAGTTCGCCTCTCACACCAAATTCCTTGCCGAGAGATAGTGCCGCGGTAAGGTACGCGGCTGCAACGTCGCGATTAATCGCGACGGCGTTTTTTTTCGCTGCCTGCACCTGCAGAGTCACTTCGATGTGGCCGCGGCGGAAATGCTCCTGCACGCCTTTGCGAATTTCCATTTCCAACGCGTCCCAGCCCTCCGGCATTCGCACGCGGACGTCCAGAAACCGGTGATTCACGCTGCGCATGCTCAATTGCACGGCCCAGCCGTCCTTTTCCACGCGCGTTTGCGCGTATCCGGTCATCGATCGCAATTCGGGACGCGACATTTTACACGGGTCCGGCCGGCATGGGCGGCTCGATTTCCTGGAATTGTAAATTGTATAGGCGCGCGTAGGCACCGTTGCGCACGAGCAATTCATCGTGCGTGCCGCGTTCTTTGATGGTTCCTTCTTCGAGGACGACGATCGTGTCTGCGCGCCTGACTGTCGAGAGGCGATGAGCAATCACAAACACGGTGCGATTCTCCATCAGGTTATTCAGCGCGCGCTGCACCAGCATCTCCGACTCAGAATCCAGCTCCGAAGTCGCTTCGTCGAGAATCAAAATCGGCGCGTCTTTCAGCAATGCGCGGGCAATCGCCAGCCGCTGCCGCTGACCTCCGGAAAGCCGCTGGCCCCGGTCGCCGATTCTTGTCTGATATCCCTGAGGCAATTGGGTGATGAATTCATGCGCGAGGGCCGCTTTCGCGGCTGCGACCACGCGAGCCTCCGGCAAATCCGGACGCCCGTAGCATAAATTGTTCCAGACAGTATCATTGAATAAAATTGTTTCCTGAGTGACGATGGCCATCTGCTCGCGCAGCGACCGCAAGTTCACTTCGCAGATATCCTGTCCGTCGAAGCGCAGCGTTCCCGATGTTGGGCTGTGAAATCGCGGCAGGAGATTCACGAGCGTAGTTTTTCCCGCGCCGCTCGAACCGACAATCGCGAGGACGCTTCCGGCCGGAACACGCAAATTGATGTTGCGCAAAACTGCTGGCCCGGTTTCATAGGCGAATCCCACGTTATCGAACGCGACTTCACGGGAAAATCTCGGTAGCACCGCTGCACCGGGCTTGTCCGCGACCTCTTCCTGCAGGGCGAGGAATCCAAGCACTTGTGTTGATGCGCCCGCCGCGAGTTGGAATTGGTGATACAGACTGCCGATTCGCTTGATGGGTGTGTACGCGTTGAAAAGCGAATAAATGAACGCGAAGACCATGCCCAAATCCATCACACCGCGGCGGATTTCATCCCGCGCATAAAGCAGCAGCACGACGAAGACTACTGCGCCGAGCAAATCCATCATTGGCGACGTCACGACGTACGCCTTGACCCAGCGCATGTTCTCGCGCAGCAAACGGCGGGCGGTTTCGCGGAATTTCTGGATTTCGAAGTTCTCCATGCCGAAGGCTTTTACGACACGGTTGCCGCTTACAGTCTCCTGCAGGATCTGGCTCAGATCGGCGACGCGCGTCCGCGTGTTTTGCACGGACTTGCGAATCCTCTTGCCCAGCTTCCCGACCGGATACACGACCAGCGGAATGACAATTGCTGAGCCGACCGCCAGCCGCCAATTCAGCTTCAGCATCACCAGCACAAAGGCCGTCAACGCGAAAATCTGCTGGAAGAAGTCCGATAGATTCTCCGAGAGGGCGCTGCGCACTTGATCCACATCGCTGATCGCCGCGGACATTACGCGGCCGGTGGGATTGTGCTGGAAGAAGCCGATCGGCTGGCGGACGAGCTTTTCGTACACGCGATTGCGCAAGTCGGTCACGCCCGCGTGTCCTGCGAACTGAATCATCGTGCTGCCGAAAAACTCTGCAATTGCCTTCACGAAGAAAATCACCACGAGGCAGATCGCGAATATCGTCCAAACGTAATGAATGCTGGAGGGCAGGAAAGAGTTCAAATAAATGTCGCTGTGCTTCAGTTTCAGGAAGTGCGTAAGCCAGTTGGGCAGTGTCACGAGTTTCAGGCGGTTTGCCGCCTTGCTGGGATCCAGAATAACGTTCACTGCGGGAATGATCATCAAAGCGATGAGCCCCTGGCAAATGCCTACGATGGCCAGCAACACGACTCCTATGAAGAGCTGCAGCCGGTATGGTCGGACAAATTGAAAGAGCCCGCGAAGCTCGGCTGTGATTTTCACGCTACGGAGCGCTCCAAATCCCGATGTTCCAGTTTCACCGTGTAACCCTTCTTCGCCAGCGCTTTCGCCACGGCTTCCGCCATCATCACAGAGCGATGGCGTCCTCCGGTGCAGCCGAACGCAATGGTCAAATAGCTTTTGCCTTCGCTGATGTAGTGCGGAATCAGATATTCCAGCAATCCTTCGATGCGCCGCAGAAATTCTCCTGTTTGCTTGAACGACCGAATGTACTTCGCGACACGGGCATTTTGCCCGCTGTGCGGGCGCAACTTCGGCACAAAGTGGGGATTGGGCAAAAAGCGAACATCAAAAACCAGATCCGCGTCCGTGGGCAAACCGAACCGATAGCCGAAGCTCACGAGCGAGACCAACAGCGGCCTGCGGCCTGCCTTCTGGAACCGGTCGATGATGAAGTTGCGCAAATCGTGCACGGTAAATTTCGTCGTGTCGATGACCACGTCGGAGATCTCGCGAATCGGCGCCATGCGACTGCGCTCCAGGCGGATGCCTTCCGCTACAGAAAAATCCGCGCCCATTGGATGCGGCCTGCGCGTTTCGCTGAAACGTCGCGCCAGTGCGGTGTCGCTTGCCTCGACGAATACCAGCGTCGTCGGATATTGACGCCGCAATCTTCGGTAAACTTCAGGGAGTTTCTTCAGTTGGTCGCCTTCGCGCGCGTCGACGAGCAGCGCCGCACGGTCAAATTCACCAGCATCATCCATAGCTTGGTCGGCAAACGAAGGAATGAAAGAGACAGGAAGGTTGTCCACGCAATAAAAGCCCAAGTCTTCAAAAGTGCGCAGCACGGAGCCTTTTCCCGACCCCGAAAGGCCGGTCACAATGACGAGCTGGCGATTCTGCTGCGTATGGCGCGGCATTTAGGCTAGGAAATCGGGGCTGCTCGTGCCGTCCCAACGCACGCACAAAAAAAACAGGCGGCGCTAAGTCAGTCCTTTCGCCGGCGCTGATGCGTGCTGGGAATGCGCAAATCTTCTCTGTATTTCGCCACAGTACGACGCGTCACGTGAATGCCCTCTTCGTCCAGGCGCTTGGCGATCTGCTCGTCTGTCAACGGATGCGCGGCATCCTCTTCTTCGATCATTTTTTTCACGCGCCGCTTGAGCGACAGCAGCGACATTTCTCCGCCCTGTGGCCCATTCACGGATTCGGAGAAAAAGTAGCGCAGCTCGAAAACTCCTTGCGGTGTGTGCGAATATTTGTTGGCTACCGCGCGGCTGACGGTCGACGGATGGACGCCTACTTCTTCGGCTACTTCCTTGATCATCATCGGCTTGAGGTGATCGACGCCGTATTCGAGAAAATCCTTTTGCCGCCGCAGAATGGATTGGCAGACACGCACGATGGTGTGCTTGCGCTGCTCGATATTCTTCATCAACTGCACGGCCGCGGTGAAGCGTTCTTTAACGTAATTGCGCACGTCGCGGTCCGCAGCGTCGCGCTGCAGCAATCGGCGATAAACAGGGCTTAAGCGCAATTGCGGCAGGTCATCGTCGTTCAAAAATGCCTGCCATTCGCCGTCCACTCTGCGGAATTGCACGTCGGGCTCAACGAGCCGAGGTTCCGTTTTGTTGTAGCGCAACCCAGGCTTTGGATCGAGGCGTTTCACCACGTCCACCGCACGCTTCACAGCTTCGATCGGACGGTTCAACGCGCGCGCAATCTCTTTGAGTTGATTGTTCTGGAGCATTTTCAAATAGTCGCCGACGATTTGCTGCGCCAGCGTGTTCTGCGGATCAACCAACTTCAATTGCATGATCAAGCATTCCTTCAAATCTCGCGCAGCCACTCCCGGCGGGTCGAATTCTTGAACGACAGCCAGAGCCTCTTCCACATCATCCATCGTGTATTCGTTCTGCTGGGCAATCTCTTCGAGCGTAGTCATCAGATAGCCGTTCTCATCGAGGTTTCCGATGATCAGTTCGGCGGCTTTGCGCACTTGTTCACTGCAAATGCTCACGCTCAGTTGCCACATCAGATGGTCGGCAAGGCTTTGCGGAGAGGAGAGAAACTTGTCGAATCCTGGCTTCTCAATTTCTTCGTGTTCGTTGCTGGCGCCGCTGGCCGCAGGAGTATCGAGATACTTCGTGAAGAAGGAACTCACGTCGAATTCGTCGAACGGATTCGCGCCTTCCGCTTCAGGAACTTTTTCCGTCTCTTCCTTTACGAACGTTTCGTCGGTGTAGTCTTCGCTGACCACGCCGTCGTCGCCCAGAACTTCGAGCATCGGATTCTCGGTGATCTCCTGATTGATCATCTCGCGCAGTTCGAGGCGGTTGAGGGCGAGCACGCTCACCATCTGCACGAGCCCCGGCGTCAAAATTTGCTTTTGCGCGAGGCGAAGATTCAGTTTTGGCTGCAGCCAGTTCATCGTGTCAGTTCAAACGAAAATTTTCGCCGAGATACAGCCGCCGCACTTCAGCGTCGCCGCTCAATTCCTCCGGCGTCCCAGCGTTCAGAATCTTTCCTCCATGTATGATGTACGCGCGGTCGGTAACGGCCAACGTTTCGCGCACATTGTGATCCGTCACCAGCGCGCCGATTCCTGAGGCGCTCAGCTCGCTGATGATTTTCTGTAAATCCAAAACGGTCAGCGGATCAATCCCTGAAAACGGCTCGTCCAGCAAGATGAACGCGGGTTGCAGCGCAAGAGAACGCGCAATCTCCAGCCGCCGCCGCTCGCCGCCGGAGAGAACGTAGCCTTTGCTGTTACGGACTCCCTCCAAACCCATCTGCGCCAGCAGTTCTTCCACGCGGTCGCGACGCTGCTCTGCGGTGATCGGCAGCGTTTCCAGCACCGCCAGCAAATTTTCTTCGACAGTCAGCTTGCGAAAAACCGAGGGTTCCTGGGGAAGATAGCTGATGCCGCTACGAGCCCGAAGATACATCGGGAGGTCGCTGATGTCTTCCTCGTCCAGCAAAACGCGCCCGAAATCGGGCCGCGCCAGCCCTACCAGAATGTAAAATGTCGTGGTCTTACCTGCGCCATTCGGACCCAGCAGCCCAACTACTTCGCCCTGTCGAATCTCCAGATTAACGTTATCGACGACCGTGCGGCCCCGATAGGCTTTTTTCAGCTCGGCGGCTTGGAGTTTCGACATGCCCGTTCATTTCTCGGCTCGGTGCTTGACTATGGTTCGCGCTCGTTTGCGAATCAATCTGAATCGTATCACTCGCTAAAAAGAAGGTCAATTCAAGGGCCTTCGCGGTGTTTCCAGAAGTGCTGGATGGACTGCGTTCTCAATTCAATCTCATTGTCCCTCACCACCTCCTTCCCTATACTCGGCTTCTAAGTCCTTATGGCGTGGCTCAAACTCAAAGGAATGAGCAATCGCGACGCGGCGCGGTACGCGCGCTGGTCGGCGGGAATTGCGATTGCAATTTGCATGGCCGTGCTCGGAGTCTACTTGCAGCGGCGATGGCGGGAACGCGCGAACGAAAAGGGCCTGCAACCGGTTCCTGCGACTGTCGCGCAGCAATCCACTGGATTCGAGATTTCCAGAGCGATCGGCCCACGCACGATTTTTACGGTACGCGCGTCGCAGGCCACACAGTTCAAAGACGAAAACCGGAGCCTGCTCGAGAACGTCGTGATCACAATCTTCGGGCCGCGCGGCGACCGCAACGATTCCGTGCATGCGAATGAATGCAGTTATGAGCCGGAGACAGGAAGTATCCGGTGCCAAGGCGTGGTGCAGATCGATTTGCGAAGTGCGAAAAACACTCCGCAAAGGGCGGAATTACAACTGGAAACAAGCAATATTTTGTTCGAGCGCGATAGCAACGTCAGCACAAATAGTGTCGTAAGTTTGAAATTCCCGGGCGGCGAAGGAAGCGGCACAGGACTGGTGTATGCGCCGCAGAGCGAAAACGTCGCGCTTCAAAAGGATGTGCAGCTCGATCTGGCGCCGCCGCAAGACAGCCGCCGCGCACCGGTGCACATAACTAGCAACTCTTTGGAATTTCGCCGCAGCCAAGACGTGTTGCGGCTTGAGGGTCCGGTTCGCGTACAGCAGGATTCACAAACACTGACGGCAGGGATACTGGAATTGCAATTGGACGCGGCGATGCGGCCGTCACATGTCGTGGCCACGGAAAATCCGGAACTTACCGGGCGGAGCTCACGCGGAAATCTTTCGTTGGCCGCAGACCGGATGTCGGTAGACCTCTCACCAAACGGCACCCTACGGAAACTGAGCGCCGACGACAGAGTTCGTGGAGAGGCACACGGCCGTGATGGCACGGATGATGTTTCGGCGCAACACGTGCAGGTCGTAATGGATTCAAGCGGAGCGCAAAGCGAGCCGCGGGAATTTCTCGCGCAGGGAAAGGTAAGAGTGGAGACGGACCGAAGCAAATCACAAGGGCGTCTTGCGACGGAGAGTTTGCGCACTGAATTGCGACCGAGCAAGGTGGGCCACGGTCTAGGAATTGCCAGCACGGAAACATTAGCTCCAGGAAGGCTCACGCTGGTCAAACCAATCGAGAGCGTTGACACTACTGGAGGAAAGTTGAGCGCACTTTTTGGCGCACAAGATGAGATCACCGAGCTGAACGGGACTTCCGGCGTAACCGTTGAGCGCACGGCTCAAGGCAAGCTAGTGGAGAACAGTTCGGCACAGAGTCTATCGGCAAAATTCAGCCCTGATGGAAACTGGCAGACTATCGATGAAAATGGGAACGTGAAATTCCAGCAAGGCGACAAGAGCGGAGCGGCGGCGAACGCTCAACTTGTGAGTGCGAGCAATCAACTGACTCTTAGCGGCAGCGCATCGGTACAGGATTCTTCGTCGCATTTGCAGGCGACAAAGATTCAACTGAATCAAGCGACAGATGAAGTACACGCGAGCGGAAATGTCGTCGCAAGTTTCTCGGGTCAAAAAGGAAAATCGTCCGCAAACCCGCCGACAGGGAGCGCCCAGATTGCGGCGGATGAAATGGACGGCACGTCGGCTGGAAAATCCGGGAGCGCAGATTCATCGAACGCTGGCCATGCGATTTTCAGCGGCCACGCGCGGATGTGGCAAGGTTCGGATGTGTTGCAGGCACGAACGATTGAATTCTGGCAGGACGAACAGCGGGCCGAGGCGCGCGGAAGCGTCTTCGGCGAATTCGTTGAAGCACCACACAGGAACACCGGCAACGGGAAGCGGCAAGCAACATCAGCGCCCGTGCTTTGGCAAGTGCATGCGCAGAAAGTGGATTATTGGAGCGACGCCGGGAAAATGGAATGGAGCAACGGAGTCGACGCACGTTCCTCTGACGGAGAGATTCAAAGCCAGAACGTGCAAATGTTTTTCTCACGCGCGGAGAACAATCAGCAGGCATTAGAACGCGCCGTCGGCACCGGCAACGTGCGTATTGAGCAAAACGGAAGAACGGGTACAGCGGACCGTGGCGAATACATTGCGCGGGACGGGAAATTTGTTCTTTCCGGCGGGCAACCGTCGCTTACGGACGCCGCGGGGAACACGACAACCGGCCACAAACTTACGTTCTTCCTAGCGAATGATTCGATCCTCGTTGATTCACAGAGGACGTCCGAAACGAAAACCGAGCAGCCATAATGGGCCGGCATCTCCTTCGCTTGTGAGGTAATCCAGCGAACAAGATGAAATGCGGCAAGGGTCTGCTACACTCCTGCACACAGAATCCAGGAGAATCCGATGACGGCAGCCTCGGCTACGAGTACGCCTGTTGCGCCTGCGCCGAAGCAGCATCCGCTGGCGACGCGGCCTTTCCGCAATTGGTGGATTGGCAACACAGTTTCGCTGCTGGGAGACCAGTTCTACCTCGTGGCGCTGCCATGGCTGGTGTTGCAACTGACGGGATCGAGCCTCGTGCTGGGCACGGTCATGATGGTGGCGGCGATTCCGCGCGCGGCATTGATGCTGGTCGGCGGGGCAGCGACGGACCGATTGTCGGCGCGTTATGTGCTGATCTGTACGACGACCGTGCGAATGTTTCTGGTGGGCGTGGTGACATTGCTGGTGTGGCTGCATGTGATCAAGCTGTGGCATTTGTATTTGCTGACATTCGCGTTTGGAGTTGCGGACGCATTTGCTCTGCCAGCGGGGCCGGCGCTTGTCCCGACGCTCGTTGAGCCGAGTCAATTTCAGCCGGCGAATGCGCTGCTGGCGGGTTCGACCGTGATGACGGGGATGGTTGGGCCGGCGCCGGCGGGATTGATCATCAAATTCTGGGGAATCGCATCTGCGCTTTTCTTCGACACACTGAGTTTTCTGGCAGCAATTGCGGCGCTGATTGCTGTGCCGGAGCCGCCGAAAATTCCACATCCGAGCGGAACGCGACCGAGCATGCTGCATTCGATTGCGGAAGGTTTGCGATCGGTGCGGAGTGATTCGGCGCTCCTGTTTCTCATGGTGATTTTTGCAATGTTGAATGTGTGTCTTGCAGGGCCGGTGGCGATTGGGCTTGCGGCGCTGGCGAAATTCCGCTTTGGGTCGGCGGCGGCGTTTGGAACTCTTCTTTCATGCTTCAGCGGCGGGATGCTCGGGGGCATGGCATTAGGCGGAATGGTGAAAAAGCCACGGCACCGCGGCTTACAATTTATTGGGCTAGGCATTGTCTGCGGATTGGAACTGGTAGGAATCGGTGCGTACCCGAAATTCAGCGTGGTTGCCGCGTTGCTGGCACTCATGGGCCTCGGAGCGGGATTCGTCAACGTACAGTTCACGACGTGGCTTCAACTGCGCGTGGAGCGGGCGATGCTCGGCCGGATCATGAGCGTGCTGATGTTCGCGGCGATCGGGCTGGTGCCTATTTCCTATGCGATTTCCGGCGTGGTGGCACAGTGGAGTTTGATGTGGCTGTTCGTAGGCGCAGGAGCGATTCTGGTGGTGACATCAGCGGCGGCGACGAGTGCGAAGGCCGCGAGAGAGCTGGACTAAGATTCGGGAAGCAGGCCGGTGTTGGCGGCGGCGACGCGGTCGCGGGTGGTGTTTTTGACGAGGTACATGGCTTCGTCGGCGAGATGAAGAAGACCGGCCTTTTCGGCGGAGTCGATTGGAAAAGAGGCCACGCCTACGCTGGAGGTAATGTGGACGTTGAGGCCTTCCTCTTTCAGCCACACGGTGTTCTTCATCAGCGCGTGTAAACGGCGAGCGACGCGGCACGCGTTCTCTTTGGAGGTTTGTGGAAGTAGCAGTACAAATTCATCGCCACCGTAGCGAAAAGCGAAGTCGATCAGCCGGCAATTACTCTTGATCATGTTGCCGATTTCACCGAGGAGCTTCGAGCCGGTCAGGTGACCGTGAGTATCGTTTACAGCCTTGAAATGATCGAGGTCGATGAAAATGAGCGAGAATTCGTAGCTATAACGGTGGGAGCGGTAGATTTCGGTGTCGAGCATGAAGTTCAAGTGACGGGCGTTGTAAAGAGTTGTGCAGTCGTCGGTGATGGTCAGCTCGTGGATGCGCTGGACATGGCGCGCGTTTTCAATAGCGATGGCGGCGTAATCGGCGAGCGCTTCGAGAAGGGCGAGTTCACGAGGGCTGAAACCTTCCGGTCCGATGCAATTGATCAGCTCGATGACGCCGAGGCATTGGTCGCGGAAACGGACCGGAACGGCGACGATGGAGCGGGTCTGCATCTTGGTTTTGTCGTCGACCTTCGAGAAGAACCGCGAATCCGTGCGCGTGTCGGGGACAACGACAACTTCGCCCGTTTCTGCAACCCATCCTGCTAATCCCTGGCCGAGTTTAATGCGAACGTCCTTCAGGGCTTCAGAGCCTTCGCCTGTGGCAATCTCGAAGTAGAGTTCCTGCTTTTCAGTGTCCATCAGGAGCAGCGACCAAGTGTCGGGATGCAAAACCTCGTTGATTTTCTCCATGATCGTGCGGAGAACCTGGTCGAGCTGCAAGGAGGAGGTTAGAGCTTTGCCGAGTTCGTGAAAGACGGAAATTTCGCTGTTGTCTGGTTCGGCGGGGACTATGGCTGGGTTACGGCGGCGTTCTGCTCCGGCAAAAGGCTTGGGTTCGGACACTTTTAGTTTAGGGGCGCCGAAGGCCGCTCCGATCTCCTGCAGTTTACCCTCGGGCATCGGCTGGCATTATAAGTTGGCAAGACGGTTATCGCAACGGGGTACGCAGAAAACCGTGCGCAAAAGGCAATCTTTTTGTCATGGTACGCCGCCCTCGAGCTTCGATTGACAGTACTGGGACGCCCGCCTATATTTTTCGGTGAACCATTTTCATTAAAGTCTGCAATGAGCTCAACGAGTACGTTCGGCGAGCACCTAAAACGTGAGCGCGAAATGCGCGGCGTGTCGCTGGAAGAAATTTCGGCGGCGACGCGGATTAGTGTGCGTTTCCTGGAAGCGCTGGAAAACGAGCACTGGGCGCAGCTTCCGGGCGGGATCTTCAACCGCGGGTTCATTCGTTCCGTGGCGCGGTTCCTGGGAATGGATGAGGACGGACTGGTGGCGGAATACGCGCTGGAGACACACGAGCGGCCGGAAATCGCTGTGTGGACGAAGGAACCGGTACGGAAGAGGCGGAATTGGTTCGGGATCATCGCAACGATTGTGGTGCTTGCTGGAATTGTTGCGGGCGGATGGTATGTACACAAGGAATACGGCGCTTCCATTAGCGCGTGGCACGAGAGGCACCCGATTTTCAGAACGGTGATGGCGAAGCTGCGGCACAAGAAAGCCACTGCGATGGATTCACTGGCAAGCGCTTCCTCTGCGAGCAATGCGGCAAATGCCCCTGTGGGTCAGAGCGAACCTACGTCAGCGTCGCCAACGTCTACAGGGAATGGGCAGAACACAGCAAATGGATCCCCAGCAAACGTGGCTGCGACCGATGCTCGCAGTCCGGCGGACGCGACCGCCGCTGGCAAGACCGATGCTTCAGGGGCGGCGGCCACATCGGGCCAACTGGAACTGAAGGTCGAGGCGGGAGAAACATCAACGGTGACAGTGAGCGCGGATGGAACGGTGGTGTTCGCAGGCAAACTGGAAGCGCTGAAGTCACTCACACTGCACGCGAAAAACAGTTTTATTGTTACGGCGAGCAAGTCGAACGCGGTGCTGCTCGAACTGAATGGACGCACTGTGCCTCCCCTTGGTCCACCCAATGAGCCAGGGAAAATCACGCTAACGCGCGACAATCTTAAGTCCAATCCAGGAGATGGGTATTAGCGACGAGGTGCGGAGCGCCGCTCGCACGGAGTTTGTGTTTGGCAACGCTGCACCAGCGCGGAAGCTCGCGGTGTGCACGGGCGGAGTGTCACTGAGCGGGCCGGAGCGCGCGGAGATTCTTGCCGTGCTCGCGATGGATGAGATCGAGGGAGTCGCGCAGGGCGCAGCGGTAGCGCTGGCGAAGGTTACACCGGAAAATTTCGCCACGGCGCTCGCGCAGGCCGATGCGGCTCCCGCAATGATGCATTATTGCGCGGCGAACCTGGCGAGTGCGCCGGGAATTGCGGACGCCTTGGCACAGAACGCTTCATGCCCAGTGAAAGCGCTGGAAAAAGTGACGAGTCATCTTTCGACGGCAAGCATTCAAACTCTGCTAGAGAATCTGGAGCGATTAACGTCATCCGTGGTGCTGATTAACGCGCTGGCGGCGTCGCCCAATGCAAACGCAGAGCAGCGGAGTTTTCTCGCTGAGATGCAAAAAGGCGCTCCTGAATCCGCAGAACTGCAAGAGGCCGTGGCTGCGGCGGAGCCGGATCCTACGAAAAGGAAGACCCTGTTGGAGCGGTTGGCGACGATGAACGTGCTGCAACGCGTGAAGCTGGCACTGACGGGCGGGAGAGAAGAGCGAATCATTTTGATTCGCGATTCGAATAAAGTTGTGCAACGTTCGGTGCTTCAATCGCCGCGATTGACGGACGCGGAAGTGGAAAGCTTCGCGTCGATGACCACGCTGACGACGGAAATCCTGAGACTTATGGCCAACAACCGGCAATGGATGAAGAACTATGCGATCGTGAAGAACCTGATTTTCAATTCCAAGACACCGTTGGACATCACGATGCACCAGTTGGCGCGGCTGACGCCGCGCGATTTGAAAATTTTGAGCACGAGCAAGAGCGTTCCGGAGACGTTGCGGTCGACAGCGGCAAAAATGATCGTGAAGCGCAGCGAAAAGCCGGAGTGAGGCAAATCGGGGCGTGGCTCATGCAATATCGTTCTGGCGAGAGCGAATGTGAGTTGCGAGAGGTGGAGAGGAACATGCAAACACTGAAGCGGCGAGCATGGCAGGTGATGGCGGGATTGTTGCTGGTGCTGACGGCATTCGGAACAATGGCAGCGTTAGGCAGACAGCAAGCGCCGAAGGCTGCGCCTACGATCAAGGAACTCCTCGACGCGGACCAAAAGGACCGCCAGGGGGCGATGTCGCTAAGCCAGGCGCAATGGAAAGCGATCTCGGATCGTGATACCGAACGACGGCGAATTGTGCACCAAATGCTGGAGTCCGGAGCGCTAAAGACAGGCGAAGATTTCGAAGACGCTTCGGTCATATTTCAGCATGGTGACAAACCGGAGGATTATTTGCTGGCACACGTGCTGGCAATAACGGCGATGGCCAAAGGCGACGCGAACGCGCGCTGGATTGCCGCAGCAACGCTGGACCGGTATCTGCAATCGATAAAGCAACCGCAAGTGTTCGGCACGCAGTACAAATGGACAGAGATGAAGCCTAAGCCGCATGGTGCAACGCAGGCTCCGTATGACAAGGATTTGTTGTCGGACCCACTCCGGCGCGAGTCTTGTGTGGCGACTTACGCGAATCAGCAGAAGAACGTAGAAGCAATGAAGCAAGGTAAAGACTTTCCTTCGCCGGATGGCTGCCCGGAGAAGCAGTGACCCGCACTCGCCCGAAACGGCTATAGCGCTGCGAGCAAGTGGCGAGTGAGGGGCAAGGCAAAAGCACTGGTCATATCTGTTGCCTTTGAAGTGCCGCAGCTAAAACTTCGCTTCAATCGACTGGAAGAATTCACAAACCAGGAAGCTTCGCCGTGAATGCATGCCAGTTTTTCTGCGCGATCGATCCTACAGAGGAGCAAATGCGATGACGAAGCCAGCGTTAATCGTGATGGGGCTAACATTGGTTGCAGTTCCGTTTAAGGCCCCAAATGCTCGTACTTTCCGACACCCTTCCGATCGGTGCTCCTTGGATGCTGCGAATTCCCTTGCCAAGGATGTATGGTTCAACCAAAAAGTGGAGTGGAAATTCGGGACAGAGGGTTTGCCTTGGAAGACAACCATCGAGAATCCTGACGGTAGTGGAGCATACCTGCTAATTCTTCGGCCGCTTTGGGTTCTCGAAGGAGGAGTTGTCGCCCTTGAAATCGTTATTGCCCGTCCGCAAGAGCCTGACGTCAATCTGCTAGGAACGAGAGAGAACAATCGTGAGTACCCGTTCGTCGTGACAGCGAAAGATTTGCAGAAGGGATTAGCCCATTCGAGGTTTGGAGCAGTACGGACCTTGCGGTGCAATGACATCGCCGCGGATGTGAAGCTGCAACGCTTTCGGCTCGGAAAAGGAGTGGGAAGCGGCAGCACATATTGCGCGAAGTGCAAGAACCTCCAAGAAATTTCAATGTGGATAACCATAAAAAGCACAAAGAATCGAGAACTGTAGCTATGACTCGCTCCGGTTTGGCGAATACTATTTTTGTGTCAGTGAGGCGGAGACTTGCTTCGCGTAGTCGCGGGCGTGGGCGAGGATGGCGGGCTCATCAAGAGTGAGCATGCGGCGATGGTCCATGACGAACCGGCCGCCAATGATGACGGAATCCACGTCGCTGGCCTTCAACGCGAACACGAGCTCGGAATAAACGCTGTCCTTCATCGCATATTGCGGCGTGTCGTGCGGGGCGTCGGTGCGAATCAGAATCACGTCCGCTTTTTTTCCTGTTTCAAGAGAACCGATTTCCTTTTCCATGTGAAGCGCGCGAGCGCCGTTGATGGTGGCCATGGCGACGACTTGGTCGGCGGGCAGGGCGCGCGGATCCATGCGGGCGAGTTTTTGCTGCTTGGCGGCAAGGTCCATTTCCTCGAACATGTCGAGATCGTTGTTGCTGGCAGCACCATCGGTGCCGAGGCCTTCGCGAACGCCGGCAGCGATTAAGTCGACGACAGGGCTTGTGCCGCTGGCAAGTTTCATGTTGCTGGAGGGATTGTTGACGCAGCCGACGTCGCGCTGGGCGAGGAGCGCGATATCAGGGGCGTCGACCCAGACGCAATGCGCCGCGGTGATGTCCGATCCAAGGACACCGATGTTTTCGAGGTATGCGGTAGGAGAGAGGCCGTACTTTGCACGGCTTTGCCCGTTTTCGGGAAGCGTCTCGGAGAGATGAATCAAAATGGGAACATGATATTTGCGCGCAAGAGCGGCGGCGGACTGAAGCGTCTTCACTGAGCAGGTGTACATGGAATGAGGCGCGACAGCAGGAGTGATGAGCGGGTCGCCTTGCCAGCGCCTAATGTAGTTTTCGGCGTAAGCGAGCATTTGCGGGACAGATTTGTTGTCAGGTGCGGGAAAATCGATGAACGTTTCGCCGAGAACCCCGCGCATGCCGGCGTCTTTGGTGACGCGAGCGACGTTGTCCTCGAAATAGTACATGTCGGCGTAAGTGGTGATGCCGCCGCGAAGCATTTCCAAAATGCCGAGGCGCGTGCCCCATTCGACAAAGTCCGGCGTGACGTTGCGAGCCTCCGCCGGGAAAATATACTTCTGCAGCCAATCGTTGAGATTGAGATCGCTGCCGAGGCCGCGGAAAAGGCTCATGGCGGCGTGGGCGTGACCGTTAATAAGGCCGGGCATGACGATTTCGCCGGTGGCGTCGATAGTGCGCGCCGCATCGTAGCGCGACGTCATTTCGCTCGCGGGGCCGACGGCGACGATAGAGTCACTGCGAATGGCGATGGCACCGTCGTCGTAGATGTGACGAGCGGCGTCCATGGTGATAACCGTGCCGTGCACGATGAGAAGACCGACGTGAGTTGCCGACTGGGCGTGGAGCGTGACAGCGGTGAACACGAATAAGAATGCAAACCGTAATGGGAGATAACGTTTCACGTTATTGGCCTCGAAGGTGAGCAGGATTATCGCAGAAAATGCTGGAAAAGAGCGTGGTTTGAATGATACGGCATCTAAATCGTGCCGCACGCGATGAGGCTACAAATGGGACGAGTCGAAAGGACGTGGGAGCAAGTTGAGGGAGCGCTCACGCTCGACCTTGCCCTGAAGATTGGCGAGGATGACAGGCACGTCGTCACAGAATTCCCAAATGATCTGACGACATGCGCCGCAGGGAGGCGTGAGCGTGTCCGTGTCGGCGACGATGGCGATAGCGTCGAATTCGTGCGGACGTTCTCCTTCGGAGAGCGCCTTGAAGATGGCGACGCGTTCAGCGCAGAGAGTGAGGCCGTAGCTGGCATTTTCGATGTTGCAACCGGAGAAGATGCGACCGGATTTGCTGCGCACAGCGGCACCCACGCGAAATTTGGAGAATGGAGCATGAGCGTGCTCGCGGGCGGCGCGAGCCGCGGCGATTAGTGCGTCATCGGAGGCCATTGAGGAATTATGCATTCAAATCGGCGGCAAGGCGAGGGAGGACAGCGCGAAGCAGAGCGATGAACTGGCCGCTGACGCGGGTGCCTGTTTCAAGGACTTCGTCGTGATTGAGCGGCTGGTCCAGAATCCCGGCGGCCATGTTGGTGACGCACGAAATTCCCAAGACTCGCATCGAGGTGTGACGCGCGGCGATGACTTCGGGAACGGTAGACATGCCGACGACATCGGCGCCGATTGTACGGAGATAGCGGATTTCAGCGGGCGTTTCATAACTGGGACCCGGAACGGCGGCGTAGATACCTTCGTGGACTTCGATGTTGAGCCGATGCGCTTCTTCGAGGGCGATATCACGAAACGATTTGGAATAGGCTTCGGTCATGTCCGGAAACCGAGGGCCGAGACGATCGTCGTTAGGGCCAGTGAGCGGATTTGCACCCATGAGATTGATGTGGTCCCGCAGAATGACGAGCGCGCCCTGTTTGTAGCCGAGGTTGACGCCGCCGGCGGCGTTGGTCAGAATGACGGCGCAAATTCCGAAGCGAGTGAGCACGCGCATCGGGAAGGCGACTTCGGCAGGCGAGTAACCCTCGTAGAGATGGGCACGCCCCTGCATCGCGGCAACAACCACGCCGGAACTCTTACCAATAACGAGCTGGCCTGGATGGCCGACAGCGGTAGACCGCGGAAAATTCGGAATGCCAGAGTATGGAATGCGGACAGCAGATCCGAGCCCGTCGGCGAATGCGCCGAGACCGGAGCCAAGCACGATGCCGATTTGCGGGCGAAGCTTTGTCCTGGAGCGGATGAACTTTGCCGCCGCTTCAGCACGAGAAAATTCGTTGTTTGATTGGCGACCCGAGCCGCGGCGAAATTTCATTTCAGCATGATACCAGCGATGGACGCGGACATGAGATTCGCGGCCGTTCCCGCGAGCATGGCGCGAATGCCGAGGCGGGCAAGTTCGTCTTTCTTGTTTGGCGCGAGGGCGCCAATGCCGCCGATCTGAATGCCGATGGAACTGAAGTTGGCGAAGCCGCAAAGAGCATACGTGGCGATGGTGAACGAGCGCGGGTCGAGCGCGGCTTTCATGGGGCCAAGACGGCCATAAGCGATCAGCTCGTTCAGAACCATGCGCGTGCCGAGCAGGCTGCCGACCGCTCCAGCGTCATGCCAGCGGATGCCGATGAGCCACGCGATGGGAGAGAGTATCCAACCGAAAATTTGCTCGAGGCTCGACGGAAAATGGGGCATGCCGTGATTTGCGAGCCAGTTGTGTGCGCCGCCGAGAATGCCATCGCACAGATAAATGATCGCGATGAAGGAGATGAGCATTGCCGCGACGTTGAGCGCGAGATACAGGCCGTCGATGGTTCCACGAGAGAGAGCGCCGAGAGCGTTAGGATCTTTTTCTAATTTGGCCATTTCCACGCGGCCAGCGGTGACGGGCGTTTCGGTCTCAGGAACGAGCATTTTTGACAGAAGCAACGTGCCGGGAGCGGTCATGATGACGGCGGTGATGAGATGTTTGGCGTCGACGCCGAAGGCAATATAGGCCGCCATGATGCCGCCTGACACATGCGCCATGCCGCTCGTCATGATGCACATCAGTTCCGAGCGCGTAACGTCGGGAAGATAAGGACGAATGGTGAGCGGCGCTTCGGTCTGGCCCATGAAAATGCTGGCGGCGATGTTAAGCGATTCGGCGCCGCTTGCGGCCATCAGGCGAGTCATCACTTTGGCAGCCTGCTTCACGATGAAAGGCATAATGCCGTAGTAATAAAGAACGGCGAAAATCGCAGCGATGAAGATGATCGTCGGCAAAACCTGAAATGCGAAAAGCAAGCCAAGCTTGGAATGCTTAGCGCCAAGATCGCCGAACACAAAAGTTGAACCGTAGTACGAATAATCGAGGAGTTTGGTGACGGCGTCACCGATGACGGAAAAGACTTCGCGGCCGACATTGGTGTCGAGAACTATGAAGGCGAAGGCAATCTGGAGCCCAAGGCCCCAGGCGACGGTTTTGATTCGAATGGCGCGGCGATTGGTAGAGAAGAGATAGGCGAGGCCGAGAACCGTAACAATGCCGAGAAGGCCAGTCCAATCCCGATGCATTTTCCTCCCCTGAAAATGCAAAACTGGAAAGCGCTTACGAGCCGGCTCTACTACGACTCGATCGTTTTAAAAATCAAAGGTCGCTGTGCCGACGGCTCGTCCGCGAAGACGAAACTCCCTTCGAGTAAATCCAGCGCTTCGCGGAGGCGCGAGTCCGAATTGTAATGCACGGTGCAAAGCGCCTCGCCCGCGCGAATGGAGTCGCCGACTTTCTTGCCGAGAGCAATTCCCACCGCAGGATCGATCGAGTCATCCTGCTTTTCGCGGCCACCACCAAGGATCACGCAGGCCGTACCGATCTGCTCGCAAGCCATACGCGAAACAAAACCGCTGTGCGCGCTGCGCAGCACTTCAGTTCGTTTCGCCTGCGGCAAGCGTGCCGGATCATCAACAACACGTTCATCGCCACCTTGTTGCCTGATGATCTCTCGGAATTTATCACGAGCGCGGCCCGTAGCAACCATTTCTTCCGCTAGCCGCTTCCCTGCGACAAGGTCAGCGGTGCAACCTGCGAGCAAGAGCATCCAGGCGGAAAGTTCGATCGAGAGCTCGCGAAGATCGGCAGGACCCTGGCCGTTTAGAACCTGCAGGCACTCTTTGACTTCCAAGGCGTTGCCAATGTTCCTTCCGAGAGGCTGATCCATGTCCGTGATGAGCGCGACCATGCGTTTGCCCATTCGTTTGCCGGTCTCGACGAGAAGTTCTGCGAGCGCGGCGGCATCGTTTTCATTTTTCATGAACGCGCCGCTGCCAGCCTTGACGTCGAGAACGAGCGCGTCAATCCCTTCGGCGAGTTTCTTGGACATGATGGAGGCGCAAATCAGCCCTGGACTTTCAACGGTGCCTGTAACGTCGCGGAGCGCATAGAGGTGTTTGTCCGCGGGCGCAATTTCCGGTGTCGGGCCCCCGAGCGCGCAGTTGCAAGCGGTCAAGACGTCGCGAAATTCCTGTTTTGAGAGATTGGTGCGAAAACCGGGGATGGATTCGAGCTTGTCGAGCGTGCCGCCCGTGTGGCCGAGACCGCGGCCACTCAGCATTGGCACGTAAACTGGTGAACTTGGGCCACCGGCTGCGGCAACGATGGGAGCAACGATGAGGGAGGTTTTATCGCCGACGCCGCCAGTGGAATGTTTATCCACCTTTGGACCGGGAAGATCGGAGAAGTCCATCACTTCGCCGGAACGAAGCATAGCCTCCGTTAAGGAGGCGGTTTCGGCACGCGTCGCTCCGCGGCACACCATGGCCATGAGCCAAGCCGCGAGTTGGTAATCGGGGATGGTCTGCCGCGCAGCGCCCGAGACAAGGAAAAGAATCTCTTCGCGGCTCAGTTCCCCGCCGTCACGTTTTTTGCGGATCAGATCAACGATGCGCATGAGGCCGGGCGGACCAGCCATCGATGGACGAAGAGTCGGATAGGGAAGCGGATGATTCGTCGTGATGCGGTTCCAACACAAAATGCGGGATTTCCGATGGGCACCCGTAACGCACAGGCAAAACGACGGTTCCGAGGCCGCGGCTCACATAGATTTGCGTCCCGCCGAGCCAGTCGCGTCCTCTTTTGAAGCGCATTTTCTCGTCGGAGCGGCCGTAGACGCAGCCAACAAGAGGCAGGCGGACTTGTCCGCCATGGGTGTGCCCAGAAAGAACGAGGTTGATGCCCAGAGCCGCCGCGTCTTCGATGATGCCCGGGTTATGCGAAAGCAGGAGCGTTGGAGTGTCCTGGGGGACGCCACGCATTGCGCGCGGAAGGTCGGCGCCGTAGAGAAAATCATCGATGCCTGCCAGGCAGATCTTCTGGCCTCGGCGGCGAAGCGTCAGATGGCGATTTCGGAGGACTTCAATGCCGTTATGGTCGAGCGCGCCGGCAATCTCGTCGGCGTCGACACGAAAGTCATGGTTCCCGAGGACGGCAAAAACGCCTTCGCGGGCGCGCAGACCGCCTAGCATCTCCGCAACCGGTTCGATGTAATTACGGGAGCGAGTAACGAAGTCTCCGGTGAGGGCAATGATGTCCGGATTCAGTTTATTGGTCAGTTCGATGGCTACGCTCAGAGCCGTTGCAGGAAAATAAAGCCCGTGGTGAATGTCTGTTAACTGAACGATCCGAAGGCCGCCAAAGAGGTCAGGCAGGTTGCGAATGCCTATCCTGTGCTCGGTGAGCTCAATGTGCCCGCGTAACGCCAGCCGTTTGAGCTGCTGGATGCCACTCGACTGGCCCAACGAATACGTTTCTACGCCGCCATTGCGCCAGCGGCCCTGTAAGCGGTCCAAGGGCTCTGCCAAAGTGCGACGTCTCGGTTGTGGAAAAACGTAAGTGTAAGACATTCAGTCGATTCCGAACTTGCAGGCTAACATCCGGCGTGGCCTGGAGTAAAGCTAGAAAGGCATGAACGTGTGCGCGGCGGATTACCTGTACTTCCGTGCAAGACCTGCTTAACTAACGAGTTCTGGCCTCGTTTACTTGGATGCGAGAAGACATTCAGGATTTGCCAGCGATTTGTGGTTTAGAGCCGTCACGAATCGTAACCGCGACTCGCTGCATTTCCGTATGGACTAAACCATTGGAAGCCAGGCATTCCAAGTCTCCCGGACGGTAGGGCTCGCCAGAGAAATTGGTGACTTTGCCGCCAGCCTCGCGTACGAGTAGGATTCCTGCGGCGGTATCCCACGACTTGAGGCCGAATTCCCAGAAGCCCTCGAATTGCCCGCAAGCAACGGAGCATAGATCCAGCGCTGCAGCGCCGGCGCGGCGTACTCCATGGGAGCGTAGTGTGAATTCCCAGTAGTAATTAATGTTCGGATTCTGCACGCGTTTATGGCTCGGGAAACCAGTGGCAAGCAGGCTGCGGGACAGCTTATCGACGGCGGAAACGTGGATCGGGGAACCGTTGCGAAAAGCGCCGCGGCCGCGCATGGCGGTGAACATTTCGCGTGTCACAGGATTGTAAATGGCGCCGATGACCGGCTCACCCCTTTCCAGCAATCCCAGCGAGACAGCAAACACGGGATAGCCATGGGCGAAGTTCGTCGTGCCGTCGAGGGGGTCGACTTGCCATTGGTATTCCGCCGAAGCGCCCGGACCGGATGCACCGCCTTCTTCCGCAATGATGGCATGTTCGGGAAACTCACGCCGAAGCCGTTCGAGAATCGCCGCCTCGGACTTCCGGTCGGTTTCCGTCACAAGGTCGACTTCCCCTTTGTACGAGATGTTTTTCGGACGGTCCATCGCGGCGGAGATGACTTCTCCCGCTTCGCGCGCGCAAGCAATGGCTACTTCAAGGAAATGGTCAGGACTTTTCCCGGCGTCAGTCATTGGTTCGAGTTGGGGCTTGCGCTTTCCTGGGGTGGTCCGGCTTCGAAGTACCCCTTGCGGTAGTGCAAGGTATAGGAACCGCTGGGAATATCGAGTTCAATCCGGCAATACGCTCCGGCCTTTGGCTTCGGTTGAGGGTAGTAGCTCAGCAAATACTGTGTTCGCAACTCGCGACTGATCTGCTGGAACATGGTATCCAAGTTCGTCATCGATTTCGGATAGTAGACCGCTCCGCCGGTGGAATCGATGATTGTTTCGATGGCGTGTTCGCCGCCCGTATTCCGGCCAGCCTCGTTCGGGACAGCGCGAATGAGAATCGTGTACAGCAAACCCTCGGATGCAATGGCGGCGCGGCGGGCGGCTTCAAAGCTTGATTTACTCGTCGTCTCGCCCGCATCGGTAACTAAGACGATGACCCGCCTGCGATCTTCCGGCAACTTCTCTAGTTGCTCAGACCCGAGCACAATCGCGTCGTAGAGCGAGGTTCCGGCTCCCGGCGCAATTCTTTCCGCTGCTGCCTCGAGTTTGGCGACATTAGCCGAGAAGCCTGACGAGAGGTCGTAAACATAATCGGAAAATTCGAAAACATCGAGCAGGTCCCCCGGCTGTACAACAAGGTGTATGAACCGGGCGGTCGCCTGGTCTTCGAATTTGGTGTCCTGGATTGTGCTGAGACTGGAATCAACCATCAGCGCCAGTTCTAAGGGGCGATTGGTTTGGGTTTCGAATTTTGCAATGGTTTGCGGCGCTCCATCCTGGTAGAGCCGGAACGCCGATTCGGGCAAGTCGGCGACCGGTTTTCCATTGGGATCAAGCACCGTCGCGGGAACCGTGACGAGATCTGTTTCAACCCGCAGACGCGCACGGTCACCCGGGATCGTCTGCGCATGACTGCCCATCGCGAAAAATAGAATGCCGCAAAAGCCCAGCGTTGCCGCCCTGAGCGCGCGATGCGTCGAAATGCGGCTTTTTCCCCGAATCATTCTAGGTTGTAGATGTATGTTCTGGCGGAAAGGCTTCCACGGCGATTTTCTCACCCTCCGACCAAACGGCTCCGTCTGCGAAGTACTCCTTTTTCCAGATCGGAACGAGGCGCTTCAACGTATCGATGCCGTAGCGGCAGGCGTCAAATGCAGCAGCGCGATGCGCTGAACTCACGGCGATGAGGACGCTGGTTTCGCCGATCTCGATGCGCCCCAGGCGGTGAACCATGGCAAGCCTGTCAATCGCGAAGTCTCTGTGGATGCTGGCAGCGATTTCGCGCATCTTAGCGAGCGCCATCGGCTCATAGGCTTCGTATTCGAGATAGAGCGTACTCTTTCCGCGCAAATGGTTGCGGACGATTCCTTCGAATACGGCAACGGCACCGTCTTCTGCGGCCTTGAGTGAGGCGACGATCTGCTCTGTAGGAATTCTCACGCGAATAATTTGAACAACGTCCTCGAACGTGCTTGGCGCTCCCCCGCTCACCGGCGGCAGGAAGGCGATTTCATCGCCCGCGCGCGGTCTTGCATTCCAGGGGGCATACTCCTGGTTGATCGCCGCGGCAACGGAGGAGCGAAATTCCGCGAGGCGCGGGAACTTCCCGGTGTAGCTAGCGTATAGATCTTCGAGAGACACGTCATCGGAAGCCGTGAGACTCTGTTCGGCGGCGCCGACGATTTCTCTGAGTTGTCCAAAGAAGAGGATGCGCAGGACCATCGCTTCATTCTAGCGCGGTAGCCTACGCGATAGCCATTTCGATGGTGTCTGGTTGCTCCGCGAACATGTTTGATGGATGTGCTTGACGCAGTTAACAAGTCAACGTAGTTTTGGGTGCAATGTTTCAGCTGGCGCGACGCAGCGCGCCGGCCCACCGAGGAGTGCGCCGTGAAGATCATCGTCTCCGGATCTTCGGGTTTAATTGGCAGTGCGCTTATTGATTCTCTGCGCCCTGACGGTCACTCTATCGCGCGACTCGTACGTTCGGGCTCTACGGCGACGGCCGATGTGACGTCGAAAATGATTCGCTGGGAACCTCCCTCAGGATCTATCGATCTGGAGGCTATGGAAGGCGCGGACGCTGTGGTCAGCCTCGCAGGAGCTTCAGTCGCGGGCGGCCGGTGGACGACGGAACGCAAGCAAATCCTTCGCCGCAGCCGCGTGGACGCGACGAGGCACTTGGTTGGCAGCTTGGCACAATTGAAAACGAAACCCCGCGTCTTTGTCTCTGCATCCGCAATCGGCTACTACGGGAGTCGCGGTGACGAAGTCCTGAACGAAACAAGCGCGCCAGGGAACGATTTCCTTGCACACCTTTGCCGAGATTGGGAGGCGGAAGCAGCGAAAGCGGAACACGAGGGTATTCGAACTGTGATGCTTCGCTTCGGGATCGTTCTCGCCGCACACGGAGGAGCGCTGCAGCAGATGCTCCGTCCTTTCCGATTGGGAGTCGGCGGAAGACTTGCCAATGGCAGGCAGTGGATGAGCTGGGTCACACTTGAGGACGTGGTGGCGATCATTCGGTACGCGATCACGAACGACTCGCCGCGCGGGCCGGTCAACACGGTGGCGCCAAATGCCGTAACCAATGCGGAATTTACCAGCATCCTCGCGGAAGTGCTGCATCGACCTGCGCTTTTCCCCGCCCCTCGGCTGGCTTTGAGAGTTGCGCTCGGCGAAATGGCAGACGCCTTGCTGGCGAGCCAGCGCGTGATGCCGGAAAAACTAACTGAGCTCGGCTATACGTTCCGGCATTCTGAACTGAAGGAAGCGCTTGGATCGATCTTAGACTAAGAAAGCATCTTCCCGTCGAGAGAATTACCTACAAGGTTTCGAAACGTCTTGCCAGCTTGACTTTGCGCCCTAGTTTGTTAGCCTTCCAACAGGTTTGCGGAATGGCCCGTTCCAGCAGAACCAAGAGAGGCGGCTCATGAGGCTGGGTCAGTTCGCACGACGGCTCGTTGCAGTCATTGTCATACCTCTCCTCGCAGTTCCCATGTGGGGCGCTTCCACGACTTCGAACGTTCTTGGCACCGTAACCAACACACAATTTGCAACCGTTGCAGGGGCCAGCCTAGCGGACGGGACAAACGTCTATGATGGCGACGTGATTTCTACCGCCGACAAAGGAGGAGCGTGGGTTACGCTTCCCGGCGGCGCCGGTATCTTGTTGGGGCAGGACAGCGAAGCGCAAATCCGCCGCGAGGGGCCGAACGGCCCAGTTATTTTTGATATCGCGCAGGGCGAGGTGCGGTTCCGCAGCACCGACAAAACTCTTGTGAACGGATATCTCTACGATGCGACGATTGCTCCGGACGGCTCGCCTACTGCGTCGGGCTATGTCGAGTTCACGAGCCCTTCATCGGCAATCATCGGGGCTGAGAATGGCAATCTTCTGGTAACAACTTCACACGACGGGGCGAGCAAGATTATTCCTGCCGGGGCCATTATGGAAGTCAGCATGGTTCCGGATCGCGGGCAGGACCAGAATCAAAATCGCACGGCGAGACGCCGCAAGGGGCTCATTGTCCTGCTGGGAATCATACTGATCGGCGCCCTCACGGTGCTCGCCATTATCCTGAACCACCATGAGCGGAAGCACGTGAGCCCATCGAGCTTTCCCGGGCAGTAACCAGCAAACTCCTTAGATCGAAGACCGAAATGAAAAAAGGCGCTCTGAAATTCGAGCGCCTTTTGTTTTGCTGCCAAAACGAAACTATTTCACGACGTGCAGCGTGATGCTGACCTTCAGCACGTGACCGTTGAAGGGATCCGTTGCAGAGGGCCCTTGCGTCGTCTGACCGTCTCGCAAGGCCAAATTGAAGCTTGAACGGAAACTTCTCACAACAGGGAGCCCTCCAACACGGGGAATTCTGTCACTTTCAGTGCCTTGATTGGCCGGATATACTGACGACCTGTCTACGTTAACATCTAAGTCGTATAAGCCGTCGCCAACGGTTTTGGCCCAGGCATCGATGTCGGTTCCCACATTTTCGTATTGGTACTGCGTGGTTACGATCGGCGTGGTTGCGCCATTCTGACCCCCACCCGTTGCGATCGGTACCTTTAGGCCCATACGCACCGACCGTGGCTGCCCGCGGCCCTGCGGAGTCGATTCCAGAAACAAGCTATATGGCAGATTGCCCACTTCTTTACTGCCATCGTATTCGCTGAGCACAATCTCGAGACGCAGACGAGTCGTGGATTGGTCCGATGAAGTGTTCGCTTGCTGTTGAGCACACAAGCATGCGGGGAAAATCAGCAAAGCCAATAGTGTTCCCACAACTCGTATCCGCATTTTCGTCATAACGCTCCTTTCGGGATTTCCTTCTAGATCTTCTTTAATTCGACTGCTGGCTCACCAATTCTTGGGTCCCGTCCTGACTGCTGCTCGAAGTTAATGATTCCGAATCATCCTTTAAGGCGCTGATTTTCAAAGGAGCAATCGTCAGCGGCTTGATTTCGAATGGTTCGCTTGTCTTCTGGCTATCTAATAGATTGGCTCCGTCGATCTCGCGCTTCTGTGCCGCTGAGACAAGTTGGAGAACAGCTTGCATTTGGCCGGGCTGGACAATGACCTCTGGCTCGGCAAAGTTCTGATGAACCCCGCTCCCAGAGAGACGATGCACGTGGGTGCCCGCCTGTTTGCGCGGCTGGGCCGCAGCCGCAGATTCGATGGTCGCGTTGAGGCGCGGGTGCGCAGTGGACTTTGCAGGTGACGGAGAATGAATTGAAACCGCTACGTGACCCTGAGCCGGACTGTTGAATTTATGCACGAAACGCAAGGTCAACATCAAAAGAGCGAGCGCGGCGCAAGCGCCAGCAGCGGTGAGCCATACGCTCCGTGACCACCAAGGTCGAACCCGACCTGGTTGTGCGGCGATCTCCCGGCGAACGTTCGCCATCAGGCGAGGCGACGGTTCCGCGGCGACGCTTGCACTCACGCGGTGATCAATGGCCTGCAGCAGAGTTTGCACGCGGCGAAATTCTGTTGTACAAGCGGCGCAGCCAGCGAGATGGGCGTCGAAAGATGCTCGCAGCGTGCCAGAAAGCGAATTGCTTGCGGCGTCAAGCATTCGTTCACGAATCTGCGCGCAATTTGCTGTGTCACCAGCCATCTCGTTGCCTTCACTTTCCTTTCTTCGCGCTCGTTCAGCTAGCGCAATCTCTCGGCAAGGCGCTTACGCGCCAATCGTAAACGGGACTTCACCGTGGCCTCCGGCAATCGAAGCAGGCCGGCAACTTCGCGTGTGTCGTAGCCCTCGATAGCCACCATAATCATCACGATCCTCAGTTTCTCCGGCAACGTATCCACTTCCTCGTTCAACCGGCGCTCGAATTCACACGAGGCCGCAAGCTCTTCGGCATTCTGCGCGGCACTAATGATCTGGCGCAGACCGTCTCTTGCGGCGCTTTCCTCATGGCGCTGACGGCGCCTCTGCGCCCGGCGGTGGTCGATGGCTGTGCGCCAGGCGATCCGGACCAACCAGCTTCGAAACGTTCCACGGTCGCGCAAGTGATGGAAGTTTCGATATGCGCGCAGAAGCGACTCCTGAGCCACATCTTCCGCTTCAGCGCAATCGCGCAGAACGCCAAGAGCCACGCGGAAAGCCAGGGTCGCGCATTCTCCAAGACGCTCGTGAAACTCGCGCTCGAGCGAAGCGTCATCTGTCACGGATTCAGCACGGCTCGCCGCGAACGCATCCATCGCCTTTCCAATATGCCAGACGCCGGACATGGGCTTTTGGATCACTGAATTCGTAGAACGGTTGCCGACCCGGGTCGCAGCACAAGGCGGATTTTGCAAATAGCGTCTGAGTTCCAAGACAGGAAACGGCCATACGAGACAGTTCCAACGTGAAACTGCTCGAAGAGAAATTCACCGACGGTTCCCACAGCGCACTGATGACAAATCGCCGAGCGACCATAGGGTATCGCTTGTTGTTTCCGATGCTTGCGAGGAGGGTGTCAATTGACACCGGTCGACTAATGCCGATGCACCACAACGGAACACCGCTTGCAATCGGCCACTTGAGCAGACATGAAGTTCACTCACACAAACCCGCTGAAGCGACGCGTACCGACGGTCTGCCTAATCGCAATTGGGTTCGCGCTCGCCATGTGTGCGTGCGGATTTACGACAGGGTCTTCAACCGCGCCTCCGGCAACCGTAACGGTCACTGTGTCGCCCCAGAATGCTTCTGTCTCACTAGGACAGACTGCTCAGTTCACGGCGACGGTAACTGGAGCAAACTCCGGCTCCGTGAATTGGAGCGTGAACGACGTTGCTGGCGGGAATTCAGAAGTCGGCACGATCTCTGGTTCAGGACTCTACACCGCGCCACAGGCAATGCCCACACAAACTAACGTCACTGTCACCGCGACGACGCAATCCGCGCCGCAAGCCAGCGGATCAGCGGCGGTGCAGATTCAAAGCGGTATCACGGTGAGCATCGCCCCGAACTCAGCGAACGTCGCGCCGGGAACGGCCGTCAACTTTAACGCAACAGTCAGCGGCGCCCGAAGCGCAAGCTCCGCGGTGAATTGGGCCGTCAACGGCATCAGCGGAGGAAACGCAACCTTCGGAACGCTGAGTGTCACTGGGCCGGACGCTGCTACGTACACTGCGCCCGCAATTCCTCCCGCTCCCGCGATCGTATCGGTAACAGCGACGAGCATTGCAGATTCTTCGAAGTCTGCTACGGCAAGCGTTACGGTTTCGTGCGCAGCCGCGAACTCGATTTCGCCAGCGAATGTGAGCATTGCTACAGGTGCGACGGAAAGCTTTACGACATCGCTTTGTGTTGCGGAGGGCACGACGATCACTTGGGAAGTGAACGGAATTGCCGGAGGCAATTCGACGACCGGCATAGTGACGGCGACAGGCGCAAACTCGGCGGTTTACACGGCGCCCGCAGTACCGCCACCCGCAAATCCCGTAACGGTCACCGCAGTTGCCAGAACGCAGAACGCGTCCGCAACGGTGACGATTGTGAACAGCCCACCGATTGCTGTGACTGTGTCACCTGCATCTGCGGTCGTAGCGGCAGGGGCGAGCGAAGATTTTTCCGCGACCGTCACGAGTACGTCGAACGCGAACGTAACGTGGACAGTGAACGGTATCGGAAATGGAAGCGCAAGCGTGGGGCAAGTCTGTGCGCTGAATTCAAATCCGTGCGCGACACCCGCGGGAACAGAAACAACGATCGAATACGTAGCGCCGTCAACGCAGCCGCAGCCGGCCACGGTGACGTTGACAGCGACGAGTCAAGCGGACGCCACCGCCAACGGAAGCGCGGAAATCACAATCAGCGCTCCAGCCCAACCTGGAGTAAGCGTTGCGCCTTTTTACGCCTTTCTCGGCCCTTCGCAGCAATTTCAATTTGTCGCAAGCGTCGCTGGCATGACGAACACGAGCATCACCTGGACCGTTTCGAGCGCCGTTGCGGGACAAGGATGCTCTGGCGCATCGTGCGGACTAATCGACAACGCGGGCAACTACACCGCACCTGCCACTGCTCCGTCTCCGAATGCAATCACTATCACGGCGACAAGCGTTGCCACGCCCTCGCTTACGGCTTCCGCCACCGTGGCGATTACTTCGGGACCGACGATCGAAACCGTCTTGCCTTCGAGTGTGATTGGAGGCGCGCAGCAAAGCTTCGAACTGGCAGTTAAGGGATTGAACTTCATTGCTACCGCCGGCAGCGGCACCTCGCAACTTCTGCTGAATAGTTCTCCTCGAACGACGAGTTGTCCCACGCCCAATCTTTGTGCCATCACGCTGCAACCGTCCGATGTCGCCGCTGCCGGTGTTTTGTCCGTCGAGATTCAAAATCCCGGGATGCCAACAACGCTATCGAACCCAGTTTCACTGGTGATATTGCCCCCGCCGCAGCCCCCGATTGCGATTTCGCTCACGAGCAGCGCGCCAGCGGCGCTGGGCAATGACATTGTCGTTGTGGAACCCACAACAGCGGGCGCAACAACTTCTCGAGTGAACGTGGAGTTCGTCGGAATGGTATCGCCCGATGGATCCAGCTGCACAATTCAGGCGTCGGCAGTTACGGTGACGCGGCCGACCTCCGGAACAGACACTGTGAATATTTGTGTGCAAGGAAATTTTCTCGACCCGACATTCACATATTCGTTCAGTGCGCCGCAGACAGGCGGCGATATCGGAATCTCAACCGCGTCGATGGCGAGTTTGTTCCCGAACTTGATCGAACTGACTCTCACAATTTCCAGCCAGACCGCCGCGGGACTGCGAACGCTTTTCGTTAGCACTCCGAATGGCGACGTAACCACGGCGACAGGAGTTCTCGAGGTGCAATGATGATGAAAGTTGCTTGCGGACATGTGATTCCATTTATTTGCTTGACCGCTTTCGGCCTCCTGTTGCCGCCTCTGGCTGAATCGACCACACTGGCGCAGCTCTCGCTCGACCAGCTCGTGAATTCTGCCCACGCCGTGGTGCGCGCGAAAGCGATCTCGAACGAGCGGCTATGGCACGATGGCGAGATCTGGACCGTGACGACATTTCTCGTCATCGAGAATTGGAAAGGCAGTTCGACGCCAGAAATAGCCGTATGGATGATCGGCGGACAGATGGGCCGAATTATGAGTTTCGTGCCAGGCGCTCCGCGATTCCGTCCCGGTGAAGAAACAGTTTTGTTCCTGGAGCCGACGCGCACGGGCGAAATGTCGATTACCGCGTGGGGAGAAGGTACGTTTCGCGTTCACTTTGACGCTCGCACTGGAGAATCATTTGCGACGCAGGACACGGCGATCGCTCCCGAGTATGAACCAGCGACACACTCTTTTCAGCACAGCGGCATACGCAACTGGCCTCTCGCCGTGCTGAAGATGCGCGTGCTTGAGGCCACCTCTGCGCAAGGGAGCACAAAATGAAGCGGCGGAGCGCGAGGGCATTCGTTCGTGTAATCGTTTGTGCATTCGTGCTTCAGGCCGCCACGCCGACCGGTCTTCTGGCTTACACGCGCGACTACATGGTCCCTGCGGCGGGCGGTTGCCCGGCAGTCGAACGGCAGAACATCGGCGTGAATGCTCCTGCTCTGGCTCGGCAGTGGAGCACGTCACTGCCAAACATCAATCTTCCAGTAATTGCGACCGAGGCGACCGCCGGCAGCGCCGGGCAGCTAACAGAAATCGAAAATACGATTCAGGAAGCATATGGAACCTGGAGCGGCGTTTCGGGCACAAGAGTGAACACTCACAACTTCCCGAACTCGCTTGGGCCACTCGGTGAAACTTCAACGCAAGATGTATGCACTCCGGACGCGACGGATGGATCGCCGAGCAGTGTCGATGGCGTGGACACGATCTGCTTCAATCAGTCGTCATCCGCGTTCACAACGGGGGTACTTTCCTTCACGCGCGTATTAATCGCAGAAGCGCCTTCCGAAACTTTTGGCTCCGCGCCTCCTTCGGTGTTTGCCGGACAGATCGTCGATGCCGACATTTATTTTCGCAACGACGGCCAAGCTATATTCGCCACGCCAGGTGCGCTGGCCACGACACCTGGAGCATACGACTTGGAATCTCTGCTGGCGCACGAGTTGGGTCATCTCTTTGGACTCGATCACTCCGGAGTTTGGCGCGCGATCATGTTCCCGTTTGCGCCTTCACCGGGAACCTTCGTTGGCGAACGGCCAAATGTCTCCGCGCCTGACGCGCCACTCGCGGATGATGACCGCGCCGGAATGCGGTCGCTATACCCTGATCCTGCTGACGCCGTAGATATCGGCTACATCGCTGGGCGCGTCCTGCCCGCAAATCCGTTCGCGCTGGCCGACTTCCCTGCGACGTCGCCCGGGCAATACGTCACGGGAATGTTCGGTTCCCAAGTGGTGGCCGTGGACGCTACGACGGGTTCCGTGTTCGGCGCCACGCTCGGCGGTTGGACGTGCGATCCATCGACCTCAGTCGTGCAGTTCGACGGCTCCTACGTGCTTGGCCCCCTGCCGGTCGGTCACAGCTACGTGATCTATGCGGAGCCATTCGTCGGGCTGGTTCAAGGAAGCGACATCATCGGCGCATTCACGAACGTGTGTGGCAGCGGGGCTTCGTTAACCTGCACCCAGCCCGCGATCAATACGAACTTCGCCCCACGCATAAAGCCCTAGCGCCAAGTCCGGGCTCACGTGCAAAACTCGAGGATCAATTCGCGCAGGGCCTCGGCGCATTTGTAGACGGACTCAATCTCTACATACTCTTCGGCGCCGTGAAGGCCGCGGCCAGCGGGCCCGAAGACCATGCCGGGAATTCCCGCGGCAGAGAGCAATGCCGTGTCTGTCCATGCCGCCATGCCAGCAAGTTCGCAATTGCCGCACGCCTTGCGGATGGCCGCGCTCGTACGTTGCACCAATGAAGAATCAGCCGCGATCTCATACGCAGGCCGGGAACCCAAAGAAGCCCCGAGCGTAGCGCGAAATTCCGAATCTTGCTTTTCGAGCTGCGCCAGCATCGCCCGAAACTCCGCCTCTGCGCTCGCCTCGGTTTCTCCCGGGAGCATGCGCCGTTCAAGCTTGAGGCGGCACTCAGCCGGATAACTGGAGAGTTCCTGTCCGCCGGCGATCAGCGAAGCGTGCACTGACGCATGCCCGAGGCGCGGATGCGCCGGACACGAAGCAATCTGTTTTTCAAGTCCATCGAGCGCGCCGAGCACGCGGCCCATCATGCGAATCGCATCACGTCCTTCGGACGGCAAGCTGCCATGTGCGGCTCTGCCGTGCGTGACAATTTCAAACCACGCATATCCCTTGTGAGCCACGACGAGTTGCAGATTAGTCGGTTCGAGAACGATTGCGCAGTCCGCCGTGTAGCCTCTGCGCACCAGGGCTTGCGTGCCAATGCTGTCGCACTCCTCGTCGACGACTGCGGAGATAATAAACGGACGCGCGAGCCGCGTGCGTTCTTCGGCAACTGCGACGACAGCCGCGCACATCGCAGCGACGCCGCTCTTGATGTCGAGCGCGCCTCGGCCGTACATTTTTCCATCGCGGACGCACGGCGTGAATGGATCGGGCATATCGCCCGCGCCAACCGTGTCGATGTGGGCCACAATCATGAGCGCCGGTTTGGCATCACGAGGATTGTTTGCCGGACAAATACCGGCGACAACATTTGATCTATCATGCGCCGCCGCTTCCACTTCGGTGGAAACGCCGCGCGTGCACAGAAACTCTTTCACATGCTCTGCCGCCCGCTGCTCACCAGATGCACCCGGGACGAGGGTCGGGTTCACCGACTCAATCGCGATCAGCTCTTCGAGAAGTTGAAGCGTTGCCTTTCGGTCGATGGGCATCGTGCTCGGAATGCAGTCTACACATCCAAGAACAACTTCTCCACTTCGTCACAGTGTGGTAGTCATGGTCCTAACGGAACTGCCCCGCCGAGGCCACTCACCCCTGCCCTGGCCGCGCAATTCCATTCAAATTTGGCACGCAGGATGCTCACAGATTCTCGACTCCATAGGTGTCTTAGCAGTGTTCCCAGGCGCGTCAACGAGCGCAGCTTAACTTTGAGGAACAAAATGGAAGAAATGACCTTAATAGCTCCTCAAGAAACTACCGAAACCGGCATCCGGAGGGGCTTGCTGGAAGATCTGACCCTCAAGATCCTCTATCTTAATGGCGAGATGACCCTCCCGGAGTTAGCCCAGCAGACGTGCCTAAGCCTGGGCGTGATCGAGCAGATTTTCCAGTACTTCCGCAAGCAGCAACTCTGCGAAGTCAAAGGCATGGTAGGCGGCACACACCGCATTGTAGCCAGCGCCGAGGGTAAGCAGCGCGCCGTCGATCTTCTGTCGCTGAGCCAATACGCCGGTCCGGCACCCGTGTCATTGACCGATTATCACGCTCGCGTACGTGCACAGAGCGTGCGGCAGGCTGAAGTCAGTCCGACCGACCTGGTTCGCGCCTTCCACTCTCTTGTTCTCGATGAGGAACTGATCTCGCGTATCGGCACCGCCGTTGTTTCCAACACCTCGATTTTCCTGTACGGACCCCCGGGATCCGGAAAAACCACTCTCGCCTGCAACATTCCTGAAATCTATAGGGACACTGTCTGGATACCCTACGCTGTCGAAGTCGACAATCAGGTCATAGCCGTCTTTGACCCGGGCGTTCATCACAGAGTCGATGGTCCGCCCACCGACGAATTCGATGCGCGATGGGTGCTGTGCCGCCGCCCAATCGTCTTAGCCGGCGGCGAGCTCTCTGTGGAGATGCTCGACCTGCAATACAACAGTGCCAGCCGCTACTACACTGCTCCTTTGCAAATGAAAGCCAACAACGGCGTGCTCATCCTGGATGATTTCGGCCGCCAGCGCATGCGCCCAGACGAGCTCCTCAACCGCTGGATGACTCCGCTCGATCGTCGTCTCGATTTTCTTTCGCTTCCCGGAGGCAAAAAGTTCGAAATTCCCTTCGATCTCTTCGTCGTATTCTCGACCAATCTAGACCCGCGCGAACTCGCCGACGACGCTTTTCTCCGCCGGATCCCCAACAAGATCAAAGTGAATCACGCGACACCCGAGCACTTTTGTCAAATTCTGCGCAATGAATGTGTGTCGCGCGGCATCACCTGCGACTCCGCTGTACCGGAAGAGGCGGCTCGATTCATCCGTGACGAAATCAAGCAATCTCTAAGTCAGAGCCTTCCGCGCGACCTGCTCAATCAGATCTCTTGGGCCGCCACTTATCGCGGGGATGCGCCTCGGCTAACTTCCGACGCCATTAAGCAAGCCTGCAGAAACTATTTTCTTCCGGTAGAGGGTTAGGCTGGTTCGACTTTCTGCGAGTTAGCGCGGGCGTCTGCTGCCTGGAACTTCGACGTATCCACCGATCGAATCACGTCCGATTTTCGTCGCCACAAAGCGCAGCGGCTCCGATTCTCCGGGCAGAACGAAATCAACCAGCTCGTCCACCGCGCGGTTCCTGAATTCGACAGGTTTATCATCGAGAAGCACCGAAATCGAGTAGCGTTGCCCTCTGGGATCGGAGCTTTTCAACTCGAGCGAGACGGGACCAACCATCTGAGGCCGCGATCCGCGGCGCAGTTCAAACGGCACAGCGAAACGCTGGGTCTGCGCGCTCAGTTGCCCGAGCTGCTTCTGTGTGTTCGAGAGTTCGGTCTGCTGCGTTCCGATGATGCCTACCACATCGGTAAGCTGATCTGCTGTCGCCTGCCATTCCTGATGATCGGCTACGCTCTCTTGCCCGGACGCGGGAGCCGGTTGCGTAACTGCAGTAGCAGCCTCGCTCGGCACCTCCGGCTGAACAGTGGAAGAGTCTGCCACGGCACTTTTCAAAGAATCCTTCAAGAGGCTTGCTGTTTTCGGTGCAGCGGCTGGCTCACGTTCCGCAGCGCCGTCGCGCGGCGAAGTCTTTGCCACAGAAATTCGGTATTTTTCAAGCCGGTCCAAGCGCTTCTCGATGTTGTTCAGTTGCTCTTGAATCTTCGCTGCGCTGCGATCCTGTTGCGTCGCGGGCGCGGCAGGAACTCCCGTCGTGATGATCTTGTATCCGACCGCCGCGGCACCACCCAGCAATAGAATCGCTACCAGAACCCCGAGTCCGCGGAACCCCGCGGTGGGCGGCTGCACGTCCGGCGATGTAAGATTCGGTCGTTGAAAATCAGTGGTTCCCATTTTCTCTCTCCACAGAACTCTTCTCGGGTAATCAGTGAATCGCAACACGCGTCGGATATTGGGCCGCTAAATGCAGCACAATTTCGCGCGTCTCATGCGGCAACAGTCCGACCGCTTGCTCGCCGTAATCCGCGCGAGCGTCGGCAACTTTAACTTGATACTTTCCCGGCGGCACAATCAGCAGGATTGGCGTCATTCCGACGAACGCTCCGTTGATCCAGACCCGCGCTCCAGAAGGCTCCGAACGCAGCAGCATTTTCGCCGCATCTTTCCCGGCCTTCTCTTCCAGCCCATGTCGATTCGCCGCGTCAGCGGAGGGTCCAGTTGGGATGATCAGGTACGAGGATGATCCGTTGCCGGCGCTGGTTCCTGTCGGCTTGCTGTCCTTGGGAAGATTAGTTGTCCATTTGGAGGGGTTGGCCGCTGCGGCCATCTTCGTCGCTGCCGATGACGCCGCGCTTCCATATTCAACGGTGTCCTGAGCCCAGCACTGGTGCGCCAGGAAAATCGAGGCACAGACTACAAACAGGCGTGGCGCCCACCGCCGCAATCCCCTTGTAATCCGTTTCGGCGCTCTCATCTCGGTAAACACGCCCCCACTCGAACGGGAAAATCCCCATTTGTTCAAGCAGGACTAAGACCAAAGCATCCGCCACAGACCTTTCAGAGCTTCCTGAAAACAAAAGCATTGGCTCAAAAGTCGCATGGATACCCGAATCGCGGCTCCTTTGGCGTGACCTAAAGCGCTCGGTTCGCGACTCCGTGTGTACCCTGTTGGTGACAGGTCGCCCTCCGGCACGCTTTATTTCGCTGTGCCCAAACACTATTTGACTGGAAGCCCGCGTGCTCCAAGCCCTCACCGACGCCTGAAGTGTGTGTTTCCTTCGGCTCGTTGACCAATGTCCCTTGCGCCAAACTCCATCTACCTCTTCCGCAAATCAGTACCGGCGCGATTCGCCCCCACCGGCACGCCGCTTGCGATTTCGGTGCTGTTGCATTCCTCGTTCGCTCTTCTACTGTTCAATCTGCCCCAGGTATTTTCCGCGCGAGCGGACTTGCGTGCCACTGCCGCTGCCCCAAGAAGAATTTATTATTTCGTACCCGTGCTCGACGCGTTTAAGACCCTGCCCCACATTCTGAAAGCGCCAGTTAGACAGGTACCCGATCCGCAAACGGCTCAGCGCCCTGTTCGGAATAATTTCGACGTTCAAGGAAACCTCGCCATAATTTCCAGGCCGAGGCGGCCCGACAACAGACATCAGACAATTCTTCAGCCCGCAGCTCCTGACGTTCGCATCTCCATGGATCTGCCGTTGCCAAATGTAATCATGCAGCGGAAACAGGGCGAGTCTCCCGAAATCCCGGTTGACCTCGCAAATGCCAAGCCCATTGAGCATCAGGCCCGCCTCATTGACGAAGCAGTTCCATCCATCACACCTGTTGCGTCACCGGCTCCCGAGTCTTCGCTCTCTAAGGTGAAGCCGGCAAACGTGGCTGCTCCGGCGATTTCTGTTGCTAAGCCCGCCCCAACTCGCACTCGAACTGAAAACGTCGCCCTTCCAAACATTGCCGCTCCGACCATGCAAGGCCTTTCTACACCCAATGCTCCGGCTGAGGTGCGACTGCCCGTTCCTTCGGTCTCTGTGGCAAAGCCTCTCCCGATGCAACGTTCATCGCTCGCGCCAAGCAACGCGCCAACGATACAGGCAGCATCTGCGCCAAATGTGCCCTCGCCTATTGCGCCTGCCTCTCAGCCACATCTGCGTTTTCCGTCGTTCTCGGCTGCCAGGCCCACACCCATCACTCGCGTCGCTGGGGTTCCTGAGGGAGCACCCGAGTCAACGAACCCGTCTGAGCTCGTTATCGTCGGAGTCAATCCTTCTCCCGCCGTTTCGCAGATCATTCTTCCGCCCGGGACGCGCGTCGGAGACTTCACTGTTGCGCCTCCACCGCAAACCGCTACTCCCGGCCAACCGAGCGAACCTAATGCCGCGAAAAATGACACCGGTTCGCAAACGGATCCGAAATCGGTTGCAGGCGCGAGCAGTGGCGAAAAGCCAGCGGTGGACACGCTTGCCGCTGGCGACGTCGCAAACAACAAGCCCGAAACCTCTGGAGCGTTGGGCCCCGCTCTTCCTCCAGACATCGTGTTTCCTGTGCACTGGGAGTCGCCTCTCAGGAAAAACCGCATGATCGTAGCAACAGGCTCAACTGGCGGTGGCGGCCTTGGTGTCTATGGAGTCCTGAACTGCTCAAAGATTTATACAGTTTTTCTTCCCATGCCCGGGAAAAACTGGACTATGCAGTATTGCGCCGCGGAGCCAGCCTCGAAGTCCACGCCCACAGCGCCAAGCTCTCTCGCAATCCAGTGGGGCGACGCGATACTTCCTCCTGAACCCGAGTCCAAGTTCGATTTTCGGCGCTTGTCCGTGCCTGCCGACAAGCGCGACAAAATGATAGTGCTGAAGGGAGTACTAAAACCCGACGGTGCCGTCACGGACCTTCAAGTTTATCGTGGCATCACTGTCCAGATGAATGAAGCCGCGCGACTCGCACTCAGTCAGTGGAAATTCAAGCCAGCCCTTCGTCACGGAGTACCGGTCCCTGTCCAAATACTGATCGGCATTCCCGCGACGACTAACTGATCCAAGTACTCATCGCTCCAATGTGTGCAAGAATTGTTACAAATTGGAGAATTGGGTTAACCTTCGCCAGAGTGGCTCTGTCCCCTTAAGTGTACACACATATTAGTAAGGTATTTGGATTACCCAGATAATAAAGAATTTACCCGACCCGCCCCTCATCGGACGCCGCGTTCGAGTTTGGGAACTGGCGTGCATGTGTCTCCATTAGTCTACTAAGGCGTGGAGGCCGTAGTTCACAAACGTAGTCAGGCCCTTGGGTTATTCCTGAAAGACAAGCTCGGCAATCGAACAGCGAGGACCCATCTTGACCGAACCAACAATCCAACTTTGTTTCCTAAGTGAAGACTTAAGGCTTGCCAACTTCGTCGGCCAAACACTCGGAGAAGGCTTCTCCACCCGCACGGGCAGTATCCGCGAGCTCCCTCACATGCCGGAAGTCCGAAGCTCCTGCGACGTCGTACTGCTTGACCTGCGTTCCGCCGTGACCAGCGAGGATCCGGCAACCGTTCTCCAGTCCATGGACGAAATCGTCAAATTCCCCTCGCGCGCGCCGGTCATTGTCCTCATCGACTCCGATGACCGCCGCCTTCTCCTCGAAGCCATGAACCGCGGCGCTTATGATGGTGTGACCGCTCCGCCGAATGTCGCAGAACTTCGTCTCGTCCTTCGCCGCGCCAGCAAGTTCCACGAAACGCTCATCGAGTTGGATAAGCTGCGTGCCGATAGCCTCAGCTCGGGACACCTGCTGGGCTTGCGCGGCACGTCTGGCGTCATGCAAGAGCTTTTCGCTCTCGCCAAAAAAATTGGCCCCTGCGATGTCAGCGTTCTCATCACAGGCGAGACCGGCACAGGCAAAGAACTGCTGGCGCGCGCCATTCATCAACTGAGTATTCGAAGCGCCCGCCCTCTCGTTGCCTTTTCTTGCGCGAATCTGCCGGAATCTCTCGTCGAAGACGAACTCTTTGGCCACGAAAAAGGCGCCTTCACGGGCGCAATCACAAGCCGCTGCGGACGTTTCGAAGCCGCCAACCATGGAACCTTATTTCTCGACGAAATTGGCGATCTGAGCCTCGGTTTGCAGCCGAAACTTCTCCGCGTTCTTCAGGAACGCAGCCTGCAGCGCCTGGGCAGCAACGCCACCATCAATGTCAATATTCGCCAGATCTGCGCCACTCACCGCAATCTGGAAGAAATGGTTGAGCAGGGCAAGTTCCGCGAGGACTTGTTTTACCGTCTCAACGTCGTGCAAATGCATTTGCCCCCTCTTCGCGAGCGCCGCGATGATATTCCGCTCCTCGCGCAATATTTTCTTGAAGGCTTTGCGCAACAATTCAACAAGAAGGTGCGCCGCTTCTCGCTTGCTGCAATGCACGCCCTTGAGGAACATATTTGGCCCGGAAATGTTCGTGAGCTGGAGAATGCTGTGCAGCGCGCCGTCGCCCTTTCCGACGGGCCCACGCTGGACGTCTGGAATTTCCCGGCGGTACTGCGCCGTGATCCGCCCTCGCCGCAGATGGTCGCGTCTTATAACCAGGAAGTCCGCGAATTCAAGAAGCGACTAGTCCTTCGCACGTTGCGCGAATGCGGCTGGCAAAAAGCGGAAAGCGCAAGAACTCTTGGCATGGCTCGAGGCTATCTGCATCGGCTAATTAATCAACTCGGCATTGAAGAAGGGCAAGACTCCCCCCTTGCTGCGCAGTTCACAGACTCAGTTCGCCCGATAAAGGCCGTGAGAAATATAGCGGGTGGTGGGACAGCAGTAGCTGACTAGCTCTTATGACTCTCGCAAGAGCGACTGCTTCTGAGGAAGAGATCGATCCGATCGACGTATCTTTCGGAGAGTGCCTTTCGGGTTCTCGTTTAGAGGGCACTCAGAACGAAGACGGGGGCTGGGGGTTTCACGCCGAAGCTCAAAGCCGCGTCGAACCGACCTGCTGGGCGATTCTTACCTTACTCCAAATAGGAGCTGACAAGAATTTTTCGGAATGCGTCCTGCGCGGCTTGCGATTCCTGAGATCTGCCCAATTGCCCAATGGATCATGGCCTGCAGTTCCTGGTCAGCAAGACGGTTCTTGGGTCACTTCGCTCGCCTGCTGGGTTCTTCTTCATGCCAGGCATCTCGAAGGGGCGGACACGCCAGCGGCCGCGGGTTTTCGGTGGTTGTGCGATGACTGGCCGAAAGACACTTCCGCATGGCGGCGCGTTCTCGGACGTTTTTCTCGCGAAGATGTAGTCAATCACAATCCTTCCTATCGCGGCTGGGGCTGGACACCGAGGACCGCCAGCTGGGTCGAGCCAACTTCCTTTGCGCTTATCGCCCTGAGCCAATCGCCGCAGGAATTGCTTCCTCGCGTTGCGAAGCGCCGCGAACGCCTTGCAAAGTCCTTGCTCTGCGACCGCATGTGTCCCGGCGGTGGATGGAACTGCGGCAATCCTCGAACTTACGGAGTTCCTGGCGAACCGCTCGTGTGTCCTACCGTCTGGGCGCTCATTGCCCTGCGCAATGAATCAAATCGTCCGGAAGTTCAGGAAAGCCTCGCATGGCTTGAAAAGAATCTGACGAACTTCCGCAGCAGCGCTTCGCTCGCGCTTGCGCGCATTTGCCTTGAAACATATGGTCGCAACGTGACGATCCGCGACCAGTATATCCTGCGCGCCTTCGGCAAAAATGACTTTCCGGAAGACACTACTGCGATCGCCTGGATCAGCCTGGCTTGCAAGACGAGGCCTTACTGGCTTCTGAATCCCGCGGAGAATGGGTGATCATGCCCGAAACCTCAAAGTCGCTGATTCCTTCCTTTCACCGTCCTCCGTCGCGCGTGGCCATTCGCCGCAACGCCAGTTACCAACAGGATCTCGCTGCTGTGGTCTGCGAAACGCTTTGCGAATTTGATCTGCCGGTCCGCGGAAAAAAAGTGTTGCTGAAACCGAACTTCGTCGGCCCCGATCCCCTCGGCATTATGAACACCCATCCCTTGGTGATTGCCGCGGCGCGCGAAAGTTTTTTGCGCTTGGGCGCGGCGCAGGTCTTGATCGGCGACGGCCCTGCGATGGATCGCGACACCCAGGCAGTTTTAGAATCAGTCAGCCTGCGCGAATATGCTGGCCCTCTTTCGCGTATTTTTGTCGACCTCAACGTAGACGATGTCCAACGGGTTTCCCTTCCCACTCGCGCTTCGCGATTGAAAGAGCTCTATCTCCCCAAAACAGTTTTGGGCGCTGATTTTCTGGTCTCCATGCCGAAGCTGAAGACACACCATTGGGCCGGCGTCACGCTTTCGTTGAAAAACATGTTCGGTATTGTGCCGGGAAGCTGTTACGGCTGGCCGAAAAACGTGCTCCACTGGGCAGGAATTGATCGTTCCATCTTGGACATCAACGCGGCGGCGCGGCCCGATTTCGCAATTGTCGACGGAATTATGGGCATGGAAGGAAATGGTCCGCTGCAGGGCGATCC
>DATFQU010000157.1:0-3485 GCA_035264005.1 Candidatus Acidiferrales bacterium | reverse complement strand
GCGCTGAAACAGCACAACGAGCTTCTTTTTGTTCGGCGCGGGCGTGTCCGCGATGGCCCGCTGCAGGAACGACGGCATCGCGCTCATTCCAATCATCGCCACTCCGCCGCTCTTCAAGAAAACTCGTCGCGTGATCTTCATGGCATTTCTCCCGTTGCTGCCCTTCCGTCCGCAAGAGTGCGAGTTGCCGTTCGCCTTTGTTTGCTGACCACTGTCCACTGATCACTGACCACTATCTTCTCTGGAATTCGGGCGCTCCCAGCACTAGTCCCGCAATCAATCCCTCATTGACGTGCTTCACCGGATCATCCAGCCGCGCCTGCAAAATCTGTGGATCGGAAAGCTGTCTTTCGAGCGTAGCGCGTGTCCCCGGAGAAATCTCGTCCCCAAGAAAATCGTTCACGGCCTGGGACAAAGCCGCCTCCGGATTCGTCCCCGCATCCTGCCCGAGCAACGTCGCTAAGTCCATGCTCGTCCCCGGCATGTGATTCGTCGCCAGCGTCAGCGCAAAATTCAACCTATTCAGCAGCGCGCCTGCATTGACCCAAACGTCCGCCGTGTCCGCATATCCCGTCGGCGGCTCACACTGATATAGCGGCTCGCCCATTCGTCCGACCCACTGCGCCAGTTGCGGCGAAGCCGTCGTCTGCAAGTCCAGCGCCCGCGCCGCGCTCACTGCCACCTCAAACGGCGTTTTTACCTTCGCGCGAAACGCCGCCTTCGACCAAAACTCCGGCGAATAAATCATCGTCCTAAGTACTTCCCGAATATTGCCGTCGCTCAGCAGAAACGTGTCCGCCATCCGCTGCACCAGCGCCTGCGGAGGATTGTCCGAAACAAAATGCTGCGCCAGCTCGAACGAAATATGCTTCGCCGTCGCCGGACTCGTTGTCAGCATGTGCAGCGCCTCGAGTCCGTCCTTCATTCCGCCATAGTTAAACTTCTTCCCCATCACCGTCTTCGCCGATTGGTCATGAATCCGGTCGTCGAAAAAGAATTGTGGATCCTTCTGCGGCGCGCGTATCGTCCAGCCCGTCAGGCATTCCGCCATTTGAATCACGTCCGCTTGCGAGTATCCGCCGTTCACTCCCAGAGTGTGCAGCTCCATCACTTCGCGCCCATAATTCTCATTCAGCCCGCGCTCCTGCTTCTTCGGAGGCATTCGCACTTGCGCCTGCTGCCCTGGCGCTCCTCCCGGCTGCGGAAATTCCCCGGGCTGCGGCGGCGTCATACCCGTAAACATTCCTTCGAACCTTCGCCGACGCTGCGCCAGTTCCGCCTGCATCTGCTGCGCCGCAATCGGATCCGCGCTCAGCCAGTTATCCAGATAAAACAGCATCGCCGGACTCTTCGCCGTCGCGACCAGTAAATCCTCGAACTTACCCATCGCGCGCGGCCGGATCGTATGCTCCACGTAGTCCGTCACCAGCCATCGGTCCGCGCCTTTGTTCACATTCACGTTGAAATGATTCGCCCAGAAATTGCTCATCACTTCATAGAGTTGCCGGTTGCTGTAAATCGCCCGGTCAATCGTCGCCAAATCGAGCTCTGCCTGAATCCGCTGCGGTCCCGGCATCGTGTCGAACTGAATCTCCGCCGGATCCATCCCCTGCTGCCGTAGTTCTTCCCGCTTCTCCTGCATCCGCTCCTGCATTTGCTGGCGATACTCCTCCGGCGTCATTCCTTCTCGTTTCGCCACTTGATTCGGCGGAGGATATTTCTCCAGCAGTTGCTCCGCCGACATTCTCAGCGTCTTGAACTCACCGAGCTTCGCGTCCAATTCCGGATCATCGCCCGAATTGAAACTCAGCTGCTGATTGATCCACTTTTCCAGCCCCATCTGCCGGATGCGCTCAACGTCCCCCGGCCGCGGCCCATACGCCAGCCGGTTCAGCGCGTGCAGAATCGCTTCGTCTTCCGTCAATTGTGTGATGGGCAGGCTGCCGAAGGACTTCGGCGCCTTTTTTCCTGAAGTTGTCGCTGCAGTAGCAGTCGTTTTTCCAGCATCGGCACGCGGCGCCAGCATGAAAAACCCGCCAGCCGCGCCAAACATCAAAATCGCGCCAAGCAGCGCCGCTCCGCCCACATCCAAGCGGTTTTGTGCTACCTCTGCTCCAAAAGTTGATGATTTCCTGGCCTTGCGCAATCGAGGAACGGAGGCTTTTCGCACCATTCTCTCCTTTTCCTCATATCCTAAACCCCGCCCAACATAGAAAGTTGTAACCCACCGGACCATTCGCCCTAACCGTCAACAAAAACAATAAAACTCGCAGTGGGTCAGTTTGAATCTTCTCAATCGCTTCCTCGCGCCCGAAACGCCTCCATCGTCCACTTATCTTTCGTCTCGTCATGTCGCAAAACATAAACATTTCCGTCAGCCGCCGTCACGCGAAAGTACGTCGCATCCGGCGAATACCATTTATCATCGACCTTCTCCACCGTGTACTCATTCTCGCCTGCAAAGAATCTCACCGGCCGCTCATCCGCCCTCTGCCCTGAATAGCACTCCACTCCAATCTCGCTCACAGATGAATCCGCTCCGCGTTGTACGCCTCGCCCAGCAGAACAATAATCGTCGTCAGGTACATCCACACGAGCAAACCGATTGCGGCAGCCACGCCACCGTAAACCACGTCGTACGGCATGTACCGCACGTACGTGCCAAAAATGAAGTCCACGGCCCACCACAACACCGTCGCCAGCAGCGCTCCGGGCAGGACTTCTCGCCAACTCTGATGTCGCGGCCGCCCTATCCTGTAAACCGCCATCAACACGCCCACTCCCAACAAAAAAACAAACGCCAAATATCCCACAGTGAATCCCACGCGAAGCCCCGCCGACGTGTGTCCCGCGTCTCCCATCCACTTTCGCGTCTCTGCGCCAATGATCGTCAGAATCACCACCGTCAGCCACGGAAATATCGTTAAGCACAACAGCACAATCGACCGCCACTGCCGGCTCCCGAAAGTAGGAATCGACTCATCACCGCAGACTTGATGGAACCCCTGCATCAGCGCGTTCATCAATCGCATTCCAACCAGCACCGTCCCCAGCAATCCGACGCCAATCCATTCCAGCGCACTCGCTTCATGCCGTCCCAGATAAGCACCTACCAGCCGCGCGCTTTCCGGCGGAAGAATGATCTGCAGCCGGAACCACATCTGCAAAACCGCCGCCGATCCCCATTTCGTCCCGCGCAGAATCCCGAGCCCCAGCAAAAGAATCGGAAAAAATGCCAGGAACATGTTGAAGGCCACCGCCTCCGTGATCGTCTGGGCGCCCGGATAAACTCGATATCCCGCTCTCCACACATTCGTCAGCGCCTTCGCGATTCTGCTCCTTCTCATGCTCCCTCTTTGACTGTTGAAATCTCTTCGAAGTCACCCGCACGGCTAGCCGTGTACGCGTTGCATCCGTCGCCACTGCTGTACTTTCCGCTGCCGCTCACAATGCGGCGCTTTGAGGATCATCGCGAGTGCGCTAGG
>DATFQU010000156.1:0-5426 GCA_035264005.1 Candidatus Acidiferrales bacterium | reverse complement strand
TCGTCTCGATTCTGATTTTTGCCTACGTAGCCGTTGGCTATGTCCGCGGCAAAACCAGCGACAAATCCTACGCCTCGCTCACCGTGTACAGCGAAGTTCTCAATTACATTCAAGACGAGTACGTCGACAATCCCGACATTCACAAGGTCACTTCCGGCGCCCTGCACGGACTGTTGGATTCCCTCGATCCCCAATCCTCATATTTGAGTCCGATGGAATATGCTGACTACGAGAAGAAGATCGGCGACAAGACGCGCGGCCAGGTCGGCGCGTTCCTCTCCAAACGGTTCGGCTACGTCGTCGTCGTATCCGTGCTTCCCGATAGCCCCGCGCAGAAGGCTGGCCTCCTCGATGGCGATCTGCTCGAATCCATCGCGGACATCTCGACCACAGAAATGTCCATCAATCAGGCGCAGGTTTTGCTCACTGGTGATACTGGCCAAACTGTGAAGTGCGAAGTGATTCGCCGCGGCAAGACTGAGCCCTTCGATGTAACCATGACTTACGCCAAGCTCCAGCCGCCGCACCTTTTGCAAGAGCAAATGCAGAATGGAATCGCCTACCTGCGCGTTTCCGCCTTTGAGTCTGATACGGCCCGTCAGATCCGCGAAAAACTTCAGCAGTTCCAGCGCCAGGGCGCCAAGAAACTCATCCTCGATTTGCGCGATTCCGCCACCGGCTCCGAGAGCGAAGGCGTGGATACCGCCCAACTCTTCCTCTCTTCTGGCACAATCGCCACGCTGAAAGGCCAGACCGTCGCCGCGCAAACCTTCTCCGCCGATCCTTCAAAAGTGGTCTGGAAAGAACCGATGACTGTCTTGATCTCGAACGGCACCGCCGGCCCCGCGGAAATTCTTGCCGCGGCCATTGGCGACAATCATCGTGGTGACACCGTTGGCGAAACCACTTTCGGCACCGCTTCGCAGCAAAAGGTCATTCCTCTCGATGACGGCGCTGCGCTGATTCTCACCGTGGCGAACTACTTCACTCCGAATGGCAAATCCATTCCCAAGGAAGGCGTTTCGCCCACTGTGGAGGTTAATCCGCAAGCAATCAGCGACGTTGCTCAATTGAACCAGGATCAGCTCGCTCCTCCAGCGCCGGGCCAACTGCCTTCAGCCGATGACCCTGTTGTGAAAAAGGCGGTCGAGCTCCTGCAAGGCGCTTCGTCGAGCCAGAAAGCTGCCTGAACCGCACGTGGCCGCTGGCCCGCGCCAGAAAACACTTCCGCATGCCAATCTTTGTTCCGCAGCTAGCCTTTCGATTTTGCTTCTGGCCGCGTTTGTTCTCGTGGGCTGCGGTAAAAAACCTCCAAGCCCGGCGCAAATAAACGCCATTACCCAGGATCTGGTCGCCGCCGCGCAATCCGCCGCCGGGCGCAACGCGCAGATTTCAATTCGGCCCGAAATGGGCCGTTCTGCCGAAAATCGCTCCTATCTTGTCGCCGACGACATTTCCATTGAACTTGCTGACGCGAGCCGCCGCTCCGCGGTCCAACAAGCTCTCGATCACGCCGCTGCGCGCCACCATCTCAAGCGCATTTCGCGCCCCGGTCCGGCCGGCACGATCGACTTCGATTACTTGCTTGATGGAACGCGCACCCACTCCATCCGCATCGTCGTACTCGCTCTGTCGAAACCAGCCTCAATTGCTCCGCGCCTCGCCATCATTATTGACGACATCGGTGCCGACAAAGCCGCCGCGGACGCGCTCCTCAAAATGCCTTACCCGCTCACACTCTCCGTTCTTCCTGGACAGGCGCACTCCACCGAAATTGCAAACGAAACCTATCGTCGCGGCGATCAGGTCATGCTTCACCTTCCCATGCAATTTGAGGGCAATGCCGCGAAGGCTGAGCCTGTCGAACTCCGCGTCGGAATGCCCGCAAGCGAAGTAAGTCAGCTCCTCGGCGAAATGCTCGCCCAAGTCCCTCACGTCATCGGCGTCAACAATCACGAAGGTTCGCTCGCCACGGCGCAGCCACAGCTCATGGGCGAACTCATGGCAGACCTGCGCCGTCGAAATCTGTTCTTCATCGACAGCCGTACCACAGCGGCAACCGTCGCCTACACCGCGGCGGAGCAAGCCGGAGTTCCTGCTGCCTCGCGTAAAGTTTTTCTTGATGACGTGGAAACGCGCGAAGCTATCCTCCGCCAGCTTGACCTCGCTGTTCGCGACGCAACTGAAGAAGGCTCCGCGATTGCTATCGGCCATCCTCATCCCGCGACCCTCGCCGCTCTTGCCGAGGGTCTCCCTCGCGCAAAATCTCGCGTTCGCGTCGTCTTCGCTTCAACCCTCGTTCATTAGTTTCCTTGTCTCAAATCTCGTCTCGGAAATTTGACCGCCAGTTGTAGAATCACCTGTTTCTAATGGAGGCAAAGATGCCCGCAAGTAACCGCACTCTTTTTGTACTTCGCTCTTTTCTGTTTGTCTTGATTGTTCTCGCGTTCGCAGGCACCGCGCCAGCGCAGCAGCTTGCCAAGAACTCATTATCCGGGCTGAGGTGGCGCCTCGTTGGCCCCTTCCGTGGCGGACGCACAGAAGCCGTCGTCGGCGTACCCGGCACGGACACATTTTATTTGGGTGCGGTTGCGGGCGGCGTTTGGAAAACGACGAATGCCGGCTTGAATTGGGAACCGCTGTTCGACGGCGAGCCAACGCAATCGATTGGTGCCGTCGCTGTGGCTCCCTCCGATCCGAACATCGTCTACGTCGGCAGCGGCGAGCCATGCCTCCGCGAAGACATCACCTATGGCGACGGAATGTACAAGTCCACGGACCAGGGAAAGACTTGGACGCACATCGGCCTCGAAGACACGCGCCACATTTCCGCGGTTCTGGTCGATCCACATGATCCGAACGTCGTATTGGTTGCAGCAATCGGCCACGCCTTCGGCCCGAACGCAGATCGCGGCATCTTCCGCAGCACCGACGGAGGAGCGACGTGGACGAAGGTTCTCTATAAGGACGAAAACACCGGTGCAACCGACATGGTCTTCGATCCGACGAACCCCCACATTGTTTACGCCGCGTTGTACCAGGAAGTGCGCCATCCGTGGACGTTCGACGGAGGCGGACCGGGCAGCGGCATCTACAAATCAACCGACGAAGGCAAAACGTGGGACCACATTGAGGGTCACGGCCTGCCTCCAGGGCCACTGGGCAAGATTGGCCTCGCCGCGGGCGCAGACGGCCAGCGCGTTTACGCCCTTCTCGAAGCGACGAACGATAAGAGCGGCCTGTACGTCAGCGACAATGCCGGTGAGAGCTGGCAACTCGTGAACGGCGACCACCGGCTGTTCCAACGGGGCTGGTATTTCACGCACATTTTTGCCGATCCCAAAAACACCGGCACGATTTACATTCTCGACGTTGAGTTTTTCCGCTCGACAGATGGCGGGCACATGTTTTCACAAGTCCGCGTGCCTCACGGCGACAACCACGCGATGTGGATCGACCCAAGCGATTCGAAGCGCATGATCGTGGGCAACGACGGCGGCGCAACTATCTCGACGGACGGGGCCGAGAGCTGGAGCACTCAGGAAAACCAACCAACGGGGCAGTTCTATCACGTGGACACCGACAATCGCTTTCCCTATTACATTTACGGCGCGCAGCAGGATTCTTCCAGCGTCGCCATCGCCAGCCGCACAGCCCACGGTTTTATCGGCCAGTCGGACTGGTATGACGTCGGCGGAGGAGAGAGCGGCTACATGGTTCCTGATCCCACGGATCCAAACATCGTTTATGGCGGAACGTATTTCGGCATCCTGACCCGCTTCGACAAGCGCACCGAACAGTCTCTGCTCATTTCGCCTTGGCCCGATGATCCCGACGGCACGCCAGCCTCTGAGCAGAAATACCGATTCACTTGGACCATGCCCATCGCCCTCTCGCCCGAGAATCCCAACGTCCTCTACTTCGCCGCACAGGTTTTATTCAAATCAACGAACGGCGGACAGAGTTGGACAGTAATCAGCCCGGACTTGAGCCGCAACGACAAGTCCAAGCAGGGTCCTTCCGGCGGCCCCGTGTCCAAGGAGCAAGCCAGCGCCGAGTATTACGACCTCATTTACACAGTGGCCGAATCGCCCGTGCAGCAGGGCGTTATCTGGGCCGGAACCGATGACGGATTGATTTGGGTCACGCGCGATGCTGGCCAGCACTGGGATAACGTCACGCCAAAAGGGATCCCTGACTGGGGCGAAGTCGCCCTGATCGATCCTTCGCCGAAGCAAGCTGGAACTGCCTACGCTGCGGTCGACAATATCAAAAACGACGATCTGCATCCGTACGCCTACAAAACCACCGACTACGGCAAAACGTGGACTCTAATCACCAACGGCATTCCCGAAGGCGCGTTCGTTCGCGCCGTCCGCGAAGATCCCAAGCGTCCGGGCCTTCTTTTTGCCGGTACCGAGCGGGGCGTTTATATCTCGTTTAATGACGGCGCCAACTGGCAACCGTTGAAGTTGAATCTGCCGGCGGTCCCTGTCCGCGATCTGATGATCAAAGGCGACGATCTTCTCATCGCCACGCACGGGCGCGGTTTCTGGTCCCTCGATGACATCTCGTCTTTGCGCCAAATGACCGCCGAAACTCTCGCTGCTCCCGTGCATTTGTATCAGCCCGCTCCCGCAGTGCGTTTTCGCGGCCCCAGCTTTGGCTTCGGAGCTGGTGCCGGCGTTGGCGCAAATCCGCCCGACGGAGTGATTCTCGATTATTCGCTCTCGAGCAAACCGAAGGGCGACATTTCCCTCGACATTCTTGACGCCAAGGGCAAAGTGGTCCGCCACTATTCCAGCAAGCCCAAGCCGCAGACGGTTTGCCACGCTGATTCGCCCGAATCCGCCCCTCCAAGAGGCGCGTTGCCCGATGCGGTGGGCTTCAACAGGTTTGTTTGGGACATGCGCTATGAAACTCCGGTCGAAGTGCCGTGTGCCATTTACGACGAAGGCAGTCCAATCGGAGCGCCCGCGCTTTCCGGGCATTACCAGGCGCGGCTGACCGTCGATGGTCAAACATACACCGCTCCAATCCAAATCGTTCCCGATCCGCGAGTGAAAGCGAGCGAAGCCGACTTGGCGAAGCAGTTCGATCTGATCACCCAATTGAACGACCTGATGCAACAGGACCACGTCGCCGTGCTTGAGATTCGCGACGTTCGTAACCAGATCAACGCTCTGCGCTCTCGTCTGACGGGCGACGAAAAGGCTAAATCCGTCCTCGATGCCGCCGAAAACCTCGACAAAAAAATGACCGAAGTGGAAGACAAGCTGATCGAGTCGAAGGCGTCGGCCAGCGAAGACATGCTGAACTATCCGATCGAGCTGAATAGCAAAATAGGATATTTGGTCAACGGCGTCGACAGCGCCGACTCAGCGCCGCCTCAGCAGGATTGGGATCTCTACGAGGTCTACCGCAAG
>DATFQU010000155.1:0-5461 GCA_035264005.1 Candidatus Acidiferrales bacterium | reverse complement strand
GGAATAAACTTCGCAACTGGAATAGGGATGCGAGTAGACGTGGACGCTGGTGGCGCGCTCGTTGAATTCGGGGAGGTTGAGGACTTGATGGACGGGTTCTTCGCGTTGGACGGTGCCGGGGTGGTTGTAGTCCATGTCGTAGGAGCTGCTGGGACAGAGATTGCAGGTGCCCTGAGCGCGGTTCTGATTTTCGACGCGGAAATTCTGAACGCGGAGTTTACCGATGGGAACGGCCATCCAGCAGTTCTGTCCACGATGATTGTGGATGCGGCTGACCTGGCCGACTTCCCAGCAGATGGCCATGACTTCGAAGAGATCGCACTTGAAGATGAGATTTCGCGTGTAGTGGCTCTTGGCGTAGAAGAGATAGGGCTCAAGCGTGTCGAGGCGCAGTTGGTTTTGCTGGAGATACTTTTCGATTTTCGGGAGAGTGAAATCCTGGCGATGAATTGCGGAAAGGCCTTTCACCCATTCGTCGATGGCCATTTGCGCCATAGGGGACCTCCTTCAGAGTGCTATTAATGCTGCCCCGGCGAAAGTATAGCGCCGGAGCGGGAGTGGGGCGAAAAAAAGTTGCGTCAGTCACGTGCTAAGATGAAGAAAAAAGATTTGGAGAGCGAAGAGATTGCAGAAATCATTGAAAATGCCAGTCGCAAATAATGACACCGCATTGATCGGGCAATCGCTCGAGGAATTGCGCGAGCTTGCGGCGCGCATGGGCGAACCGAGCTATCGCGGCGGGCAGATTTACCGTGAATTGTACGAACGACGGCAGACGCAGATTGAAAAAATGACAGCGCTTCCGGCGGAGATGCGGAGGAAGCTCGCAGAGAACGTGCGAGTTGGGTTGCCGGAAATTGTGCGGAGGCACAAATCGGCGGATGGGACAGTGCGATACGTGTTGCGATGCGCGGGGACGAAGTCAGGAATGAGCGGCGAGCGCGCGTCGACGATTGAAACGGTGTTCATGCCGGAGGAAAAGCGGCAGACGATTTGCGTTTCGACGCAAGAAGGCTGCGCGGTGAATTGCCAATTTTGCCTGACGGCGACGCTGGGTTTGCTGCGGAATTTGACGGCGGGCGACATCGTGGGGCAGATTCTGGCGGCGCTGGAAGACAATCGCGAGGCGCTGAAGCCGCAAACGAACGTGGTGCTGATGGGACAGGGCGAGCCGCTGCTGAATTATGAAGCGGTGATGAAGGCGCTGGGCATAATTTTGGATACGAAGGGAGTGGGAATTTCGCCGAAGCACGCGACGCTTTCGACGAGCGGAATCGTGCCGGGAATCGAACAGCTGGCGAAGGAAAAAGTGCGGCCGAAGCTGGCGATTTCACTGAATGCGTCGAACGATGAGCAACGCGACGCAATCATGCCGATCAATCGAAAGTATCCGATTGCAAAGCTGATGGAAGCGTGCCGGAATTATCCGCTGCGTCCGTGGGAGCATTTGACGTTTGAGTATGTGCTGCTGGGAGGATTCAACGATAGCGTGGAGGATGCGCGGCGCGTGGCGAAGCTGGTGGGGAATTTGCGCGCGAAGGTGAATTTGATTCCGTGGAATCCAGGGGAATTGCCGTACCGTCCGCCGGACGCGGCCCGGATTGAGGCGTTTCGCAAGACGCTGGTGGAGAAAGGGCAGCGGGCGTTTGTGCGATATTCGCGCGGGCAGGATGTGATGGCGGCATGCGGGCAATTGGCGCTGGTGGAGAGTGAGCGTATAGAGCACGTAATCCGCGACTCGCGACGCGTACTCTTCTAAGGTCTGCATACTTGCACAAGCGTTCAATTTACTTTTCGCGGACTTACCACACCATTTTGTAGACGTTGCCCTTATTGTCTACAGCCACTCCGTTTCGCCCGTCGTCAGACTCCACCTGGAGGACGGTTCCCTTGCTTCCACGAAATACTCCTTGCCCAAATTCTTTTCCCAGAATACGAGCCACGAAATAGCCGTCTCCATAGACCGCGTCCCAAGCCCAGGCGAGGTTCGGCTCCGGGAGATCGATCGACCCAGGAGATGGTGCTTGAGTATTCGCGGAGGTCGCCTTCATTTTCTTGGGCTTTCCTTCCAGGACTTCTCCATTCGCGACGGTCCACGATTTCAGCAGCAGAAACAGGGGTGCAGATGAAAATACAGGCCTTCGGATATGGCCGGAGAATACCGGCTGGGGCGTCTGCTGGGCGAGCGGGCCTTTGACCGGATAGAGTTTCTGGGCAAAGGCGGGTCTACTTTCGGCGAGAACGCAAGTGCAAATTATGGCCAGAACGACGTAGCACCTGGTCTTCAATGGGCCTCCTTTCGACCGCGAAAAACCGCAGGAGCATGCCAACACTCCTTACCTGGCGCAGTGTATAAGAATGGCCGCGCCTCTTGAAGAATAATTTGTTTTTTCCCGCTCTTGATCATGAGATCGGCCTTAGCCATGAGCGATGCTTTCGACAATTCCGATGGAGGAGAGGAGGCGGCCGGTGGGGTGTTCGCGGCGACGGATATGCAGAGCTACTAAGTAATTCCGATTACAGACATCATCCTGCCAGTTGTTGTTTCACGCCGGTAGCTGAAGAAGAGATCGGTGCGGCAGGAAGTGCAGAGATCGGACGTGAAAATATTTTTGGGCGAGACCCCGGCTTCGATGAGGAGAGCGGCGTTTGCGGCTTTGAGATCGAGCTGGCAGCGAGGCGGAGGCGGCTCGTGGCCGGGAGGGATCATGGTGAGCCACGGAAGCGGATTGGGATCTTCGCCGGAAGCGAGCGCGTCGAAGGGGCCTTCGAACCACGAGCGGGCCTGCGGAAATTGAGCGGCGAATTCCTTCACAACGTCGGGGCCGACTTCGTAGCAGCACTGGCCGATGCCCGGGCCGATGGCGGCGAGCACGTCGGCGGGCTTCGTGGAAAATTCCATTTGCATGCGGCCGAGAGTTTTTGTGACGACGCGCGCGAGCGTGCCGCGCCATCCGGCGTGGATGGCGGCGACGGCGCGATGGCGAGGGTCGACGAGCAGGATGGGAATGCAGTCGGCGGTTTGAATCGCGAGGAGCAGGCCGGGCGAGCAAGTGGCAAGAGCGTCGCCCTTTCGGGAATTGTCGGGCGCGGCGGGCGGCGCGGAGATGACGTGCGAGATGTCGGAATGGATCTGGCGCAAAGTGACGAGCGGGAGTTCAGGATGGCCGAGGGCTTTGACGAAGCGGCGGCGATTTTCGTCGACGCGGTCGCGGCGGTCCCAGTCGGTGTAGCCGAGATTCAGAACTTTTTCGCTGCGCGGCTGGCCGAGGCCGCGCGATTCGAGAATGCTGGCGCCTCCGGGGCGCGTGCTGAAGCCGTGGACGAGCCAGTCGAATTGCGTGAATGGAGCGAGTTCGAGAATTTCCAGGCCTGCGGCGTTGCGGAAACGCCAAGGGGAGGCGGGGGATTTCGTAGTGGCGCGACGTGCGCGGGGCTTCGACTTGAGCTTGGTAGCTGAGGGCATGGAGGCTCCGAATCCGGAGCGGTTCCATTATAATGCACGCGGCGAGCAAGTCTGGCGCGATGCGAGAGAAGAAATGATTGTCGGGATGGGAGTGGACATCGCGGAGATTGATCGCGTGGAAGCGGCGATTCGGCGGCACGGACAGGCGTTTTTGGAGCGCGTGTTCACGCCGGAAGAAATTCGATACTGCGAGCGGCACAAGGCGAAGTTTGAGCGGCACGCGGCGCGGTTTGCGGCGAAAGAAGCAGCGATGAAGGCGCTGGGGACGGGTTGGCGGCGTGGCGTGAGATGGCGGGACATTGAAGTGCGAAACGAAGCGAGCGGGAAGCCGGGCATTCATTTCGCAGGGGTGGCGGCGGAACTTGCGGAGAAGATGGGGGCGCGGCACTTTCATTTGTCGATCACGCACAGCGGAAATTTGGCGCTGGCACAGGTGATATTGGAGGATTAGGAAGCGGCGGGCGCTGAAAAAAGACGGCGGCAAGAAATGCTCTTCAGGGGCTAAAGCCCCTTTGAGGGCACCCGCTTAACGTGGGAGCTGAAGTTCCCACCTCCTAGAAAATGCAAGGAAACTACGGGGCATAGTAAGAAAAATGCAGATTCCTCGCCGGATGCTCGTCGCATCCTCGCTCGGAATGACGATGCCTTTGCCTGCCGGCGACAGGCAAGCGCCTCGGAATGACAATCAAATAGTGTTTTGCAGCCGCGCGTTATGGCGCGATGGCGGCGAGAGATGCGGCGTCGGCGGGGATTTTGACTTCGAGCCAGCGATTGCGCGGCCATGAGCCGGCGACGCGCACGTTGAGATAATTGCCGCTGACGGCGCCGGTCCAGTTGGAGCCGCGGCGGTCGAGCGTAAGGACGCGAGTTTTTCTTCCCTGCTGAGAAATCCGAAAATCGTGAGATTTGGTTTGCGCGAGGGCACGAAGTTCGCGGGCGCGCTGGTGAATGGTGTGCGTGGGAACTTGGGCGGTGAGATTTGCAGCTTCGGTGCCGGAGCGCGGCGAAAAAGAAAAGACGTGAAGGTAGCTGAGCGGAAGCCCAGAAATGAAATTCATGGTGGCGGCGTGATCGTCGGCGGTTTCGCCGGGGAATCCAACGATGACATCGGCGCCGATGGCGGCATGCGGAAGCGTTTCGCGAATGAGTTCGACGCGGCGGGCGTAATGCGCGGCGCGATACCAGCGATGCATTGCGCGAAGAATGCGGTCGGAACCAGACTGCAACGGCAGATGGAAGTGCGGCGCGATGCGCGGTTCGGAGGCGACGAGATTGACGAAATCCTGAGTGATGTCGATAGGCTCGATGGAACTGAGGCGGAGGCTGGGCAGCGCGGTTTCACCGAGAATTTTGCGAACGAGCGCGTGGAGTGAAATGCGCGGCGTGAGGTCGCGACCGTAGCTGCCAAGGTCGATTCCGCTGAGTACGACTTCCTGCGCGCCGGTTTCGACGAGGCGACGGATTTCGCCAAGGATTAGAGCGGGGGCGAGGCTGCGGCTGCGTCCGCGGACGAGAGGAATGATGCAGTAGGCGCAGCGATGGTTGCATCCGTCCTGAATTTTGAGAGTGGGACGAGTGCGCGAGGTGGCGAGAGGATTTTCGCGCAAATCGTCGGGCACATCGTCGTCCAGCATATTGTCGAAAAAATGTGGCGAAGCGATGGGAGGAGTGTGCGCGGACATTTCTTCGCGGAGAATGCGAGAAGACGCGGGCGCGTTTGCAGAGACGGCGGAGAGAGGAACGAAATTCGCGGCGGCGACTGCTTCGTTTGCAAGAGAGGCGATGGCGTGTTGATGCGAATTGCCGACGAGCCAGGAGACGCCGGGAAGCGCGGCGAGTTCTTCGGGGGCGCGCTGCGCGTAGCATCCGGTGGCGATGATGCGCGCGGCGGGATTTTGACGATGGATGCGGCGAATGGATTCGCGGGCTTCGGCGTCCGCGGCGGCGGTGACGGTGCAGGTGTTGAGGACGACGATGTCGGCAGAGGAGTCGGAT
>DATFQU010000154.1:0-21316 GCA_035264005.1 Candidatus Acidiferrales bacterium | reverse complement strand
CATAAATTTTAGTCGCATGCGCCGGCGGTTTTCGCGGGACATAGCAGGGTGCTAGCGCTGTAGGAAAAAAGTTCTGTTACGAGCGCACGGTGCCGGTCTCGCACAGTCGCTTCGCAGGGTGGACAGGCGAGAAAACGCGGCATGTTACAATAGGGAAGTAGGTCGCACATAATGTGCAATAAATTGGGCTGCGAAGAGCGTCGCAATGTGGGAAGTTCGGTAAGCTATAGAATCGAAAGCGATAGCCAAGCGAGGCTTCGGCACGGGAATTGACTGGAACTTCGCAGGCAGATAACGAATCTTAATTGTAGACGAGTTTGGAGCGTGGAACGGCACGAGGAGTGCAGGGGATAGGCTAGAGCGGAAGCGACGCGCAAATGACCAGTTCAATGGCAGGAACGGTCGAAGCACAACAGCCGCCAATAGAGGCGGCGAGCGGTTCACGGTCGCTCGTGCGCGGGGAGTCGCTCCGCAAGGTTTTTCGTTCCGGGGAAAGCGAAGTGGTAGCCCTGGCGGGTGTGAGTCTCACGATTGCGCCGGGCGAGATGATTGCGCTGATTGGGCCGTCCGGATCGGGAAAAAGCACGCTGCTGCATTTGCTGGCTGCGCTAGACACGCCCACAAGCGGTACAGTATACTTCGCCGGAAATTCATTGGCGGCGTTTGCGGAAAATGAACTGGTGGATTTCCGCAGCCGCGCGGTCGGTTTTGTCTGGCAGAGACACCAGCTCCTCGCGGACTTTACCGCCGTGGAAAATGTGGCAATGCCGCTGTTGATTCGGGGGGACGCAGCGGAAGAGGCGTTCAGTTCGGCGCGCGGGTGGCTCAGCGAGGTGGGACTTTCTGATCGCGCGCAGCATCGAACTGGGGAACTTTCCGGCGGCGAGCAGCAGCGCGTAGCGATTGCCCGGGCCCTGGTGAACCGGCCGAAGTTGCTTCTGGCTGACGAACCGACCGGCGATTTAGACGAGCGAAATACGGAGTCGATCTTCGAACTCATGCAGCGCTTGCACCGGTCTCATCATCTGACTTCGATCCTTGCAACCCACAATCTTTCTCTGGCGCAGCGCGCGGACCGCGTGGTTGCGCTGGAGCATGGCCTATTGATGTCGGATGATGCAACGGTCGCGTATCGCGCTTCCGGGCGCGGCGCGACAAGGGAGTCTTCGGCTCCAGAAGGGCGCGGGTGATCCGTGTTTGAAAGGTATACAGAAAAGGCTCGCCGCGTGATTTTCTTCGCGCGTTACGAGGCCAGCCAATACGGCAGCCCTTATATAGAGACAGAGCATCTGTTGCTCGGCTTGCTCCGCGAGGACAAGGGGCTTGCGAACCGCTTCTTGCGCACGCATGGCTCGATCGAATCCATCCGCAAGGAAATTGAAACGCGCATCACCGTTCGCGAACGTATTTCGACGTCGGTGGAAGTTCCGCTGAGCCAGGAGTGCCGCCGGATTTTGAATTATGCCGCGGAAGAAGCGGAGCGGCTCAATCACAAACATGTTGGGACAGAGCATCTGCTGCTGGGGATTTTGCGCGAAGAGAAATCGTTCGGCGCTGAGATTTTGCAGGAGCGCGGGCTGCGGCTTTCCGGCGTGCGCGAAGAACTACAGAGGACGGCGGGCGAAAAAGTGCCGGTGAATCGTCCGAAGGAAACTTCGCTGTTATCGGAATTCAGCCGCGATTTGACGCAGGCGGCGATGGACGGGCAGCTGGACCCGTTGGTGGGGCGCGACCGCGAACTGGAGCGCGCGATTCAGATTCTGTGCCGGCGGACGAAGAACAATCCCGTGCTGATCGGCGAGCCGGGTGTCGGGAAGACAGCCATTGTAGAAGGTCTGGCGCAACGGATTGCGGATGGAGATGTGCCGCCATTTCTGGCAGACAAGCGGATTCTGTCGCTGGACTTGTCGCTGATTGTTGCGGGAACGAAGTACCGCGGGCAATTTGAGGAGCGGCTCAAGACCATCATGAAGGAATTGATGGAGAGCCAGAACGCGATTGTTTTTATCGATGAGCTACACACGCTGGTTGGAGCAGGTTCGGCGGAAGGCTCATTGGATGCGGCAAATATTTTGAAACCGGCGCTGAGCCGCGGCGAGATTCAGTGCATTGGCGCGACGACGCCGGGGGAATATCGGAAGTCGGTTGAGAAGGACCGTTCGCTCGAACGGCGCTTCCAGTCGGTGAAGGTTTCCGCACCGAATGAAGATGAAGCGATCCGCGTTTTGCAGGGCGTGCGCGACCGCTATGAAAAATTCCATGCAGTGTCGTATACGGACGAAGCTATCCAGTACGCGGTTTATCTTTCGAATCGGTATATTCCAGACCGTTTCCTGCCGGATAAGGCCATTGATTTGATCGACGAGTCTGGTGCACGCGTGAAATTGCGCCAGGCGATGCTGCCGGAAGAAGTGTCCGAGGCACAGAAACGGGTGAAGTTCATCACGCACCGGATGGAAACGGCGATTGCGAACCACGAGTTTGAAAAGGCGCGTTTTTACTCCGAAGAAGAGCGAAAAGAGAAAGAGAATCTGCGCGCGCTTCGGGAGAAATTGAAAATTGATGATTCTTCCACAGGGACAGTCACGCGCGAGGATATCGAAGAAGTGGTTGCGCGGTGGACGGGAGTGGCGGTCACAGCGATCAAGGAAGACGAACAGCAAAAGCTGCTGCGCATCGAAGAGGAATTGCACAAGCGTGTCATCAGCCAGGATAAATCGATCACTGCGCTGGCGCGGGCGATTCGACGGAGCCGCGCGGGACTGAAGGCGCCGGGACGGCCGGTCGGTTGCTTCCTATTTCTAGGGCCAACGGGAGTTGGCAAGACGGAAGTGGCGCGGCGGCTTGCGGAGTTTTTGTTTGGGAGCGAAAAATCGCTGATTCGCTTCGATATGTCGGAGTACATGGAAAAGCATTCGGTATCGAAACTGATCGGCGCGCCTCCAGGATACGTTGGCTACGAAGAAGGCGGCCAGTTGACGGAACGGGTGCGGCGCACTCCGTATTCCATCATTTTGCTGGATGAGATCGAAAAAGCGCATCCGGACGTATACAACATTCTGCTGCAAGTCTTCGAGGACGGGCAGCTGACGGATGGATTGGGAAATACCGTGGATTTCCGCAACACGATCATTATTATGACGTCAAATATTGGCGCCCGCGCGCTGCACAAGCAAGCGACGATGGGCTTTCAGCACGGCGCGGACTCGCAAGCAAAGAGCCTGGACGACTTAGTGATGAACGAAGTGAAGCGAGTATTTAACCCGGAATTCCTGAACCGCCTGGATGAAGTGATTCTGTTCAACGCGCTCACCGACGAGGATCTGCTGCGCATAATTGATTTGCTCGTAAGCCAGATTAACGATACTCTCGTGCACCGCCAAGTGCAGATTCAGATGACGCCGGAGGCGCGGCAGTGGATTTTGGAGAAGACTTGCACCGACCGCAATTATGGAGCACGTCCGCTCCGCCGCGCTCTTCAGAAGTACGTCGAGGATCCGCTCTCGGAGGCGCTGATTCAAGGCGGGCTTCAACGCCCGGCCATCATGGAAGTTTATCTCGCGCCTGATGGCTTGGGCTTCCGACCGGTTGTAGAAGCAACCCCAGTGGCCCACTAAAGAATCCTACACGCGCAAGCCGGATGGCGGAGACTGTCCGACGGGGGAGCACACGATATTGGATGGCGGAGCGCGGCTTTGACTTCAGACAAAGCCGCAGAGAGGAAATCTTGCCTGCGCGGCACGTCGCTCGCCGTTGTTGTGTGCGCTTTCTTGGCTGGTTTTTGCGCGATTCCAGTGATTGCGCAAGGGACGACTGCGACTAACCCCCAGCAGCAGACGGGCGCAGCGCAGTCGGTTATCGAGCGCATTGAATTTGTTGGCCTGTACCGCATTCAAAAAGAAGCGTTGCTGGGCAGAATTTTCTCGCGCGAGGGCGACACCTACAACGAGGACGCCGTGCGGCGGGATTTTCGCGCGCTGTGGAATACCGATTTCTTCGAAGATATCCGCCTGGAAGTGGAAAACAGCCCGGACATGCCCAATGGCAGGATTTTGGTTTTCTATGTGAAGGAACGGCCGACGATTCGCAGTATCAACTACAAAGGGAATAAATCCGTTTCGGAATCCGACATTCTTGACGCATACAAGGACCGAAAAGTCGATTTGACTGTGGAGAGCCGCTTCGATCCCACAAAAATCAAGCGCGCGGAAGTGGTGATCCAACAACTGCTGGCCGAACACGGCCACATGTTTGCGACGGTGAAGCCGACGTACGAGCGGATTCCGGCGACGAATTCGGTCGCGTTGACGTTCAATATCGATGAAGGGCCCAAAGTCAAAGTGGGCCACATTATCACGCAAGGAAATCACGTGTTTTCGGCGACGCGAATTATTCGCTCGATGAAGAATTCGCGGCCCATTGCGATTCCGCTGGGTTTTGCGGACATCAATCTTTTCAGCAAAACCTATGACAAAGACAAGCTGGACGAGGATATTGGCGTCGGAATTTACGGTCTGTATCAAAACCACGGCTATTTTCGAATTAACGTAAGCGATCCGATACTGAAGACCGTTAAGACGGATCGGGGTGGGATTCCTGGTCCGTGGCCGCTGATCGGGAGAAAGCGCAGCATTCGAACGGACATTACTCTGCCGATCGAAGAGGGCGCCCGGTATCGCATGGGGCGGCTGATTATCCGCAGCGCCAACCTGGACGAGAATCTTTACTTCAAGCCCGAATTTCTCGAGTCTATTTTCCCGGTCAAGCAGGGGCAAATTCTGGACCTCTCGAAGATCCGCAAATCCATTGATGATTACACTAAGCTCTACGGCGATTATGGTTTCATCGACTTCACCGCGAATCCAGTTCCCGAAGTGGATGACGCCACGAAAACGGTCAACTGGACGATTGATTTCGATCAGCAGAAACAGTTCTATGTGCGGCGCATTGAATTCTCCGGCAATACGACGACACGGGACAAAGTGATCCGCCGCGAGATCCTGCTGGACGAAGGGAGTTTGTTCAACGACCGGCTGTGGGAGCTGAGTATTCTGCGCTTGAATCAACTCGGATATTTCGATGAAATCAAAAAGGAAAACGCGGACCTAAAGCGCGACACGCGGGCGGGAACGGTAGACATCACGCTGAAGGTCCATGAGAAGGGCAAGCAGAACATCAGTTTCACGGGCGGCGTCAGCGGACTGGCGGGAACTTTCCTCGGGCTTTCGTATCAGACGAACAATTTTCTCGGCCTTGGGGAAACGCTTACGTTTTCGGCGAACGTAGGGAGCATCGAGACCAGCGAGATATTCAGCTTCTCGGAACCCTATTTATTCGACAGGCCGATTTCCACGGGATTTTCAGTTTTCTCGAACAAGTTCAATTTCAACCAAGAAAAAGAGCTGTCGATCTTGGTGGGCCAGTCTGTGGCAATCAATCCCGCTCTGGCCCAGGACTACAGCCAGAACAGCAAGGGATTTACGCTCTTCGCGAGCTACCCGCTGCACCGTTTTGCGTTTACTCGTGTCGGTCTATCGTACGGCTGGACGAAGAGCAGCATCTCGGCTTTCAGCCAGGCGTCTCAGTTGTTGTTTCAATCGATTCAATTCAGCAGCTTGCAGGGGCCGTCGCAGTTGAACGGGATTGTTTCCAGCAAACTTAGCCCGTCCATTACCTACAATACGGTCAACAATCCAACGAACCCGACCGCCGGGAAGAGTTTTTCTTACACGGCTGGCTTAGAGGGCGGGCCACTGCTGGGTAATGTGGACGCTCTTTCGAACATCTTCCAAGCGGAGTATTTCCGGCCGAGCTATCACAAGCGCAACGTCATCGCGACACGCCTGATCATGGGGTGGATTACCGGTTATGGCGGGAAAGTGGTGCCGCCGTACGAGCGCTTTTACTTAGGCGGCGAGACCGACGTGCGCGGATTCGAGTTCTTCAACATTTCACCGTGGACGTTCATTCCTTCGGTTGTAAGCACGCCGGTGACATTTTTGAATCCCATGGTTCTGAACTCGAGCGGAAATCCGTCTCCTCAGACGATTAGCGTTCCGATGCTGGAATTCTTTGCAACGCGCCCGGGCGGCGACGTCGAGACAGTGGGTAACTTCGAATACCGCATTCCGATTGCGGGCCCCGTGAGCATGAACCTCTTTGCGGATCTTGGAATTGACGGAATCATGCGGCCAAGCCAGTTACAGCTATCTCCGATGGAGACGCAACAGATACAATCGGAGTTTCCGAATCAGTTCTTTCCTAATACAACCGTTTCGCAGCGGCTAACGGTGGTTCCCGGAACGAATTGGAAGCCGCGGACTTCCACCGGCATCGAGTTCCTGGTTTTCTTGCCGATTGTTCACGCGCCGTTCCGTTTTTACTATTCATACAATGCGACGCGATTGAATGAGACGATCGAGGGGCACGAGGGAGCCTTCTACCTTAGTCCGTCGCAAATTGCGTCACTGCCGCCGGGCGTGCTGCAATCGCAGGTGATTCCCTTGTTGAATCAAATGATGCTGAGTCAGGTGCAGAGGTTCCCGACGAGCTTGGTAGAACCGCACAGCACATTCCGGTTCACAGTTGGACGGACATTCTAGGGTGGCGTTCGCATCGGCAGCAGGATGGGCACGAAGAAACGAGGAATTGGAGCGGTGAACGTGGAAACGGAGCGCACGAGAATTGCCGGAGGCGGGTGGATGAGAGTTGGGATGCTCGTGGCGGTGGCTCTTGCCGTTACTGCCGTGATTGCCGGCTGCGGAACAAGCGGCCAGGCTGAAACCATAACGATTACGCCGAATAGTGCGCAAAACCAGGTGACAGTCGTACGAACGGGTTCGCAGCTGTTCAGCGCCTCGGTTGCCGGAATCTCGAACACTTTGATTACATGGGATGTTTGCAACCCCGCTCCGGCTTCTATAGCGACGGGGTCTTCTACCGCTGCGAACATCGTGATGCCGACAGGGTGTGTCGCTGGCGGAAATACCGTTTTGGGATCGATTACGCAGACGGGGTCGACAGGACTTTATACGGCTCCGGCGACGGTGCCACCGAATTCGATGGTGAGCGTGGTGGCGATCAGCCAAGCCAACAAAAACCTTTTCGCGATCACCAACGTCACGATTGACTCCGGCGTGCGAGTGACCTTGACTCCAAATGTGGTGACAGTGGGCACGCTTGAACAGTTCCAATTCGACGCGACGGTTGTGGGAAATACGAATACGGCAGTGACCTGGTCGGTGAACAACATCGCAAATGGCAATTCCACAGTGGGAACGGTTGCTGCGACGGCCTGCACGAATGCGATGCCGATAACGCCGACTTCTTCGAACCCCCTCGCGGCAGGAACGAGCTTCGGCTGCTACTTCGCACCGCCGACTCCTGTGAGTTCAATCACCATTACCGCCACTGCCGTCGCCGACACAAGCCAGGCAGCGTCGTCGACGGTGACTGTAATCACGGCCACGGATCCGGCTTTTAGCACGAACATACCATTGCAGCCGACGGTGGCAGACGAGGGATCTGCGCAGCAGGATGTATATCTCTTTGGCACCAATTTCTTTTCGACGAGCCAGGCTGTGGTCAATGGCGCGCCGGTTCCAACGACATTTATTAACAGCGGGATGCTGCGTGTTACGATCCCGGGCAGCTTCTTCTCGGGCCCGGTGCCTTCGGGGCTTCCAATCAGCGTCAAGCGCCAGAATGGCGATGTTATTCAGCCAGTTTCGCTGACAGTTCAACCGATGCGACCTGCCTTGACCGCGCTCAGTCCGGAAAGTTTCCCCACATCTACGTCCTCAGCGACACTGGATTTGAATGGCGGTTATTTCTCGTCATCAACGGTGGCAAGCTCTGAAGGCGCGTCGCTGCCTGTTACTCTCTTGAACGGCAGCAGCCGGCAATTGCAGGTGACTCTGTCGAGTCCAGCCTTTTCGTTCGGTACGCCAGGACTGGTTCCGATTCTGATTCAAAACTCGGATGTGCCGGCGGGGTCTCCTTCTCTTTCTTCCGTGAACGTGGCGATTTCACCATCGGCGGCGAATATTCCGACTTCGGCGAGCACGACGCTCTCGGTTGGAACGCGGCTCGTTGCGGTGGGGATCGATTCGGCGCTCGGTCTTGCCACCGTCGTCGACCAGGGCAGCGGGGCAGTGTCGTTTGTGAATTTGGACACGAATTCGGTGTCGGGCCCGCTGGCGGTGGGAAAAATGCCGACAAGCGTAGGAGTGGATGACATTCTTCACTTAGCGGTTGTCGTCAACAGCGCCGACAACACACTCTCAATCGTGAATCTGCAAAATCAGACTGTGTCCGCGACCGTTTCGCTGCCGGCAAACCCAACGGGAACCACGCCTCCTCCAGCGCCTTTCGCGGTCGGAGTCAATCCGCTGACTCATCGCGCAGTCATTGCTTATGCCTCTTCGAATATCGCGACGATTTTTGATCTTTCGACGAATCCTCCAAGCTTGGTGTGCACAATGGGCGGTTCTGACCCCACGATGCCGAACAATTGCGCAGTTAACGCGAATTCGAATACTCCACCTGTGAGCACTGGCCCAACACCATCCATAGCGGTCGAGCCGCAGCTGAATTGGGCGATTGTGACACCGGGTGGATCGGGGACGGTTTCCATTGTTGACCTCGGATCGGATGCCAGCGCCAATCAAGTGGCGCGCGTGCCGAACCTGCTGGCCTTCCTAAATATTTCAACAAACCTCCAGGGTGTCGCGATCAACGGCGAAACAGAGCAGGCGCTCATGGTGAATCCCAATGCGTTCTCGATGAACGTTTTTTCGGTTCTCGACCAAGGTGTGAGCGGTCTGCCGGTACCGCAGGGCTTCGTCGCTGACGCCGTAAATCCGTTGACGGATATAGGCGTGGCGGTGAACGGCCCCGGAGGTACAGCGTCGGTTATTGATTTACGATCGCTTAAGGTGATTACGAGTGGCATTCAAGTCGGAGCATCACCCGCGGCGGTGGCTATCGATCCGGGGAAAAACGTCGCGGTTATCGCCGATTCGGGAAGCAACAGCAACAATGTTTCGATTCTCTCGCTTGGTGCGATTCGCACTCCGCAGATCACCGAGGTGAGCCCGGCGAACACGTTCAGTGTGCCGGCTTCTTCCACCGGCTCGCTGACTGTGACGGTCAATGGATTTGGATTCTCTTCCGGCGCACAAGTGCGGCTCGATGGAATCGCCGTGCCCATGCAGAATGTCAGTCCAAACGGGCGACAAGCCATCGCAATGGTTCCGGATAGCATGCTGACGTCGGCGCGCCGGTATTCTCTGGACGTTTTGTCAGGCGGCGCAACGTCCAACGTGAGGCGCTTCTTTGTTGTGGGCACTGTGCCGATTGGGCTGAACCCGATCGCGGTGGCAGTTGATCCGTACATCAACGAAGCGTTGGTCACAAGCCAGGGTGCGACCGTGAACCCCTCCGGCACGTGCCTAAGCCCAGGATCGGTGTCGGTGGTTGATCTTTCGAGTGAAGCGGTAACCAACACTCTTACGGTTGGGACGTGCCCGGAGGGTGTAGCCCTTCTCCCACGACTGGGTCTGGGGGTCGTTGTCAATAATGGCAGCAGCGATGCGACTGTAGTAGATTACGTGAACGATCTGATCGACTCCACGGTGAACCTGCAGCCAGCGCTGAGCCCCTCAGGTGTCGCGATTCATCCGGATACTGCTCTTACGCTGATTTCCAATAGCAACATTAACTCCAACTCGATTTCGGGGTTTACGCTCAGCTCCAATTCGTCCACAAGTCCGTCCAATACGTCCCCTGTAGACCAGGGCCCGTTTGGATTAGCGGTCGATCCGATTGACAACGTCGGTCTCGTCACGGCCAGCACACAAGACACGGCGGATGGATTGGTTCTGTTGCCAGGCGGATTCGGCTTTCCATCATCGAGTCGCGTGTTCGGATTCGTAAACCCACTGGATGTAACGTTTGATCCCATCACCGATACGTTTCTCGTGGCTGACAGCCTGAACAATCAGATTGGAATCGTCGACGCCAAAACGCTGGTGGTAAACAGATTCCGAGTGGGCATCGATCCTACGGCGATCGCTTATAATTTTCAGAGCGATACCGGCGTTACAGTCAACCAGGGTACGAACACGCTTTCGATATTCGATTTCCTGGCTACGAATCCGGTGAATTCGCAGCTTATGATTAACACGGCGCAAACTGAAATGATTCTCCCGTTCGGCGGTTCAGCGGAGTTTTCGGTGGCGGTTAATCCGACGACGAACGTTGCGACCGTGGTGGATCAAGCAAACGGGCGCTTGTTGCTGATCCCGCTGCCTTGAGTTCGCGGTACTGGCCTGGGGACTTGGCTGATCCAAGAGCGCCGGCAGCCAACTGTAACGGCGCTTTATGCATCGCTAAGAGGTAGGAGTTCGCGTCGCTTGGAACGGCTGATTCCGGTTGACCATTCCGCCGAGGGGCCGTTATAATCGCGAATTTGTAATTCCCGCAAGATTCATTTAAGGAGCTAGCATGAAGGTTCGATATTCACTATTGACGGCGCTCGCCGCCTTGTTGGTCATTCCGGCCGCGTGGGGGCAGGCGGCTGCTACTTCAGATGCGCCTTCGAAAGTCGCCGTGATCAATTTGCAGGAAGCGGTAGCTGGAACCGCGGAGGGCAAGCAAGCGTCACAGCAGATTCAGGCGCAGTTTGCACCTCGCCAGAACGAGTTGAGCGGCCTCGGTAAACAGATTCAAGATATTCAACAGCGGCTTCAGACCGGCGCGAATACGCTCAGCGATGAAGAGAAGGCGCGCTTGCAACGGCAGGGAACGGAACTGCAGCGCCGAGGGCAAAGAGAAGAGCAGGATTTCCAGCAAGATGAGCAGGACGCGTCGCAAGATGCCATCAATCACATTGGCCAGAAACTGATGCCCATCGTGACGAAGTACGCACAACAGAATGGCTATGGCGTTGTGATCGACACTTCTTCACAAAACACGCCTGTCATTTACAGTGCGACGCAGATCGATATCACTAAGGCAATCGTCAAGCTCTACGACGACGCGTTTCCGGTCAAGGCGGCGACTCCCCCAGCCTCTCATCCAGGGACTAAGCCGTCGTCGCAAAAGAAGTAACACGTCTGACAGCGTTTTGGGCCTGCTTCCCTTTGAAGAGGCGAGGCAGGCTCATGTTGTCTTCGGCCAGGCACGGGACGGACAGTGATTTTGGGTCGGCGGATGGTTAACTTGCGTTTCCCGCTATCTGCGCCTATACTGAGTTGGTTCGAAGCCGGACGAACGTTCGAGTGGGCGCGAGCCCACTTTTTTGTTGGCGGCGAAAAGTACTCCGCTTCTTGGGACTGCTCGGGACGCTCGTGAGCTGTGGAGTTCAGGTGTCGATGGAGCTGGAGAAGATTCGCGAAGCGGCGGAGCGCGTAGCTGGCTCCGTCGGCGTGGAAGTGGTTGATGTCGAGTGGAAAATCGGCAAACAGCGCCTGCTTCGAGTTTATATCGACCGCGCGCCATCGCCCGGGCAGACAATGGGTTCGGGAGTGAGCCACAGCGACTGTGAAGCGGTGAGCGAACAGTTGAGCGTCATTCTGGATGTAGAAGATTTGGTTCCGGGCAGCGGGTATGTTTTAGAGGTTAGCTCACCGGGACTGGACCGGAAGCTTTTGAAGCTTTCGGATTATCAGAGGTTTTCGGGTCGACTGGCGCACATTTGGCTGAACGAGCCGGTAGAGAACGCGAAATATCTTGAGGGCAGGCTTGCTGGAACTACGGATGGGATCGTTGAGCTCTCGGTAAAGGACCGGACGATTTTTATCCCATACGAGAAGATTCGCAAAGCGAATTTGGTTGTCGAGTTTTAGTGGAGAATTGCCGAAATGGCAAGTTTGCTGTACCAGACAATTGAACAGATCAGCCGGGAAAAGCACATAGAACCCGAGATCATTGTCGCGGCTATCGAAGAAGCGATGGTCGTCGCGGGCCGCAAGTTCTATAAGACGGACGAGGATCTCCGTTCGAAATTCAATCAGGAAACCGGCCAGGTTGAGTTGTATTCCGTGCGCACTGTGGTTGAAGAGGTTGCGGATCCGGTGCGGGAAATTGGGTTAACAGAAGCCCGCAAGCAGCAGCCTACGATTGAGGTGGGCGGCGAGATTACTCAGTCGCGCGCCACGGATGTGTTAGGGCGCATTCAGGCGCAAACGGCAAAGCAGGTAATTCTTCAGAAAGTGCGCGAGGCCGAACGGGACACAATCTACAACGAATTTCACACGCGAGTCGGCGAGCTGGTGAACTGCATTGTGAAGCGCCTGGATGGGCCGGACGTCATCGTGGACCTTGGGCGGACGGAAGCGCGTTTGCCGAAGCGCGAACAGTCGCGGCTGGAGACTTATAACGTGGGCGATCGCTTGCGCGTTGCGATTCGCGCGGTGGAACGCGCGGCGAAGGGTCCGCAGGTCATCGTTTCACGCGCAGACGCAGTGCTGGTGCAGCGTTTGTTTGAGATGGAAGTTCCCGAGATTTACGACGGCACGGTGCAAATCCGCGCCGTCGCGCGAGAGGCTGGGGAGCGCACGAAAATCGCCGTCGAGAGCCGCGACAAGGATGTGGATCCGGTCGGTGCATGCGTCGGCATGAAGGGAATGCGCGTGCAATCCATCATTCGCGAGCTGCGCGGCGAGAAGATCGACATCATTCCCTATAACGAGGACATGCTGATGTTTGCGCAGAAAGCCCTCAGCCCTGCGAAAGTGACTCGCGTGCAAGTGGTGGATATCGAGGAGAAGCGGCTGGAAGTCATCGTCGAAGATACGCAGCTGTCGCTCGCTATTGGCAAGAAAGGCCAGAATGTCCGGTTAGCGAGCAAGCTGATCGGCTGGAACATCGACATCAAGAGCGAGGAAGAGAAGCGCCGCGATATCGAGGCGCAAATGGCCGAGCTTACTGTCGCGTCAACTTCTCTTGCCGAGCTTGCCGGCGTAGGGCCGAAAACAATCGAAAAGCTGGAATCGCACGGTATCACTTCGATAGAGAAGCTCGCGGACATGACTCCCGAGCAGTTGCTGGAGATTCCGGGCATCGGCGACAAAATGGTTGAGAAGATTCGCGTCTCGGTGGAGCAGTATTTCCAGTCGCTGGAGTCGCAGCAGGGTGGCGAAGGCGAAACCCCAGCAACCGCGGCTGAGACCGACACCGCAGAAGAAGGGCAATTCGCGACGGAAGCGGGTACGGTTGGGGAAGCTGTTCCGTCGGAAGAAGTTACCGAAGCAGAGACGGAAGCAGGGCCGCTGCCGAGCGAGGAAGATAATGCTGAGGGCAAGGCAAGCGAATCGCAAGGCGAAGAGTCCGCGCACTTAGAAGCGAATGTCAGCGCCGAGGCGGATTCCGCGGCACATAACCAGACTGAAGAGAACGGGATCGAGGATTCAGAGGCGAAGACGGAGGGCAGTGCTTAACGAATGTCGGATGCGGGTCAAATTCGAATCAACGAACTTGCGAGGGAACTCGAGATCAAGGCAAAAGTTCTGATTGACTACCTGCCTGAGATCGGGATTTCCGAAAAGAAGACGCATTCAAGTTCGCTAGAGCATGACCAAGCGGAAAAGGTTCGGAAGCATTTTCGCGCACAGGCGGACGCTGAGGCCGCAGCCGAAGCGGAAAAGCAAGCCAAGATAGCGGCAGCAAAGGCGAAGCCGGCAGCTAGGCCGGCCGCAGCCCCTCCAACGGCGCGTCCTATGGCTCCTGCTCCATCGGCTGCCCCAACGCCCCCCGCGGCGAAGGTATCAGCGCCGGCTGCCCCGGCAGTGGGTACGCCTGTTGCTAAACCTCCAGTGCGTCCTGCGGCGGCGCCTCCAGCGGGGACTGCACCGGCTGCACCTGCGCGGCCAACTGGGCCAGCGTCTGCGCCACCAGCCGCAACCCCAAGTCACGCGCCAGCCCCATCCCGGCCCGTAGCGCCAGTTTCTACATCGGCTCCACCAGCAAGTCAGAGACCGGGAACGCCTCCGCCGCAGAGAACGCCGATTGTTAATCGCCCGGCAGCAGCGGGACGCCCCTCTACGGCACCTCCGCCTGGCCAACGGCCGGGAGGTTTTGCTCGACCGGGAGTTCCCATTGCAAATAGGCCGTCGCCACGACCTGGGGCTCCCATGGGCTCACGCCCAGGTGGACCTCCAAGTGGGCGTCCGGGAGGGCCACCAAGCGGGCGTCCCGGAAGCGGCGCTCCAATGCGGCCTGGCCAGCGTCCGGGAGGCCGTCCTGGGTCGCCGATGGGCGCGCGGCCAGCAGCGCCGCTACCGAAGGCCGAGCCAGGTAAGCCACTTTATGTTCGCAAGACTCCTCCCCGGGCGAAACCGACCATCGAGAAGCGCTTCGCCGAAGGAGAGCGCAAGCTGCATCCAGTGCGTGCGCGTGCGGGAGCGGCAGGTGGCCACGCGGCCCATGCAGAACCAGTTGCTCCGGTAGTTCGCGAGCCACGGAACGTCACGATCACCGAAGGAATCACTGTCCGCGAACTTTCAGAGAAGTTGGACGTTCGCGCGAAAGAACTGCTAAAAACACTCTTGGATCGCGGAATCTTTGCGAGTATCAATCAGGCGCTGGACGTTCAAACAGCTTCCAGCCTGGCTGAGGCTTTCAACGGAATCGTTCAGGTGGTTTCGTTTGAAGAGCAGATGGCGGCGGAAGAAGTTGGGACGACCGAAGATAAGTCTGACAAGACGTCGCCTCGTGCGCCGGTTGTGACGGTTATGGGCCACGTCGACCACGGTAAAACGAGTTTGCTCGACGCGATCCGCTCGACGGATGTGGCGGCCGGAGAGTCCGGAGGAATCACGCAGCACATCGGCGCAAGCCAAGTGAATGTGGATGGACGGCGAATTGTTTTCATCGACACGCCCGGCCACGAAGCGTTTACGCGCATGCGGGCGCGCGGCGCGAAAGTCACGGACATCGTTGTGCTGGTAGTGAGTGCGGGCGACGGAGTCATGCCGCAGACCGAGGAAGCCATCGACCATGCGCGTGCGGCGAAAGTTCCGATTGTCGTGGCGATCAACAAGATTGATTTGCCGGATGCGCAGCCGGAGCGCGTCAAGCGCCAGCTTGCCGACCGCGGATTAATGCCGGAAGAGTGGGGCGGCGACACGGTGATGGTGGAAGTCTCGGCGAAAACGAAGAAAAACATTGAGCGTTTGCTCGAAATGATCCTTCTCGTAGGCGATCTGCGCGAGCTGCGGGCGAATCCGGCAACTTCGGCGAGTGGCACGGTTCTGGAATCGCGCGTCGACAAAGGCCGCGGCCCTGTTGCAACAGTGCTCGTTCAAAATGGCACTCTGAACGTGGGTGACGTTTTCATCTGCGGCGCGGTGTATGGCAAGGTGCGCGCTCTGTTCGATGATAAAGGGCAGAGCGTGAAGAGCGCGGGGCCTTCGTCGCCAGTGGAAGTTCTCGGATTGCAAGGCGTGCCCGACGCGGGCGATCAGTTCCAAGTTGCCGACGAGGCCAAGGCGCGCCACATCGTCGAATATCGTCAGGCCAAACTGCGCGAAGCTTCGCTGGCCAAATCCGCCACATCGCGACTCACGCTCGACCAGTTGCACGAACAACTCAGGAGCGGGGAAGTGAAGGACCTGCCGATTGTCATCAAGGCGGACGTGCAAGGTTCGGTGGAAGTGCTTAGCGAAATGCTGCCGAAGCTGTCAAATGATCAAGTCAAATTGAAAATCATCCACGCGAGTGTTGGGGCGGTTTCCGAGACGGACGTTCTTTTGGCTTCTGCGTCGAATGCGATCATTATTGGCTTTAACGTGCGGCCGGAACGGAAAGCCTCAGATTTGGCGCAGCAGGAAAACGTCGAAATTCGCCTGCACACGATCATCTACGAGGTTGTTGACGAGATTAAGAAGGCCATGGCCGGATTGCTCGCCCCGGTCCTGAAGGAACAGTATATGGGCCGCGCGGAAGTGCGCAATACGTTCCGCATCAAGGGCGTCGGGATGATTGCCGGCTCGTACATACAGGACGGCTTGCTCAAACGCGACGCGGAAGTCCGCGTGCTGCGGGACAACGTGGTGATTTACACGGGGCGCGTGAGCTCACTGCGGCGTTTCAAGGACGACGTTGGGGAAGTGCGCAACGGTTTCGAGTGCGGTATCGGAATTTCGAACTTCGGGGACGTCAAAGTTGGCGACGTTCTCGAATGCTTCACGATTGAAAAGCTCGCACCCGCCGGAGCGACCGCTTAGAATCTGCAACACTGCTCCGCCTGCAGGAGTGCAGAGATGCCGATTGGCTTGATCACGCTCGAAATTCACATTCCGGATGCGCGCTCCCTGAAAGACAAACGCCAGGTATTAAAGAGCCTGAAAGACCGGCTGCGGGGGCATTTCAACGTAGCAGTGGCAGAGCTGGATCATCAGGATTTGTGGCAGCGTTCAGTGGTTGGAGTTGTGGGAATTTCGAGTGAAGATGGCTACCTCGCAGAGACAATGGCAGCGGTTTTGGAGACTTCCGAGCAGGTGCTTGGCCGCGGATTGATCTCGCATGAAATTGAGTACCTTTGAGAAAGTTAATTTCGATTGGGTAGAACGCTGTGACTGTTGCTGGGCATCGTCCTGAACGCATCGCCGAAGAGATTCGCAATGAAGTCAGCTTGATGCTGGCTGGCGAACTCAAGGATCCCCGTCTCTCGAGCGCCATGAACGTTACTGAAGTTCGCGTGACGCCGGATTTGAAGCACGTGCGAGTGTACGTTGAAATCCTGGGCACGGACGCGGAACGCCAGGCGACACTCGCCGGCCTCGCTGCTGCGTCGGGATTTATCCGTCACGAGCTGACTGAACGACTTCATTTGCGCCGGGCACCTGACGTTTTCTTCGTTCCGGATCGCTCCGAAGAATATGGTCAGCACATCGAAGACCTGATTAAGCAGAACAAGCACTCGGAGGGTTCGTAGTTATCTGAACGGCCGCGCCACTCGTTGGAATTGCGCCGTTCGTTTCCACATGGGCCGCACGATTCAACCACCATCCATCGATGGCGCGCTTGTTGTGGATAAACCAACGGGCAAGACCTCGCACGACGTCGTCGAAGCAGTACGGTGTTTGGTAGGTTTCCGACAGATCGGGCATCTGGGAACTCTTGATCCGCTAGCCACGGGCGTACTTGTTCTCTTGCTTGGGCGCGCGACGCGCCTTGCGCGTTTTTATTCCGGTCGTCGCAAGCGCTACAACTGCACAGTGCGTTTCGGGTTTGCGACGGACACTTATGACTCCGACGGCCAGCCGCAAAGTTCCGATCTCTCGCCTTCTCTTGACGGTTCAGCAATCGAACGTTTCGCCGCTGGGTTCGTAGGGCACATTGAGCAGACGCCTCCGGTGTTTTCGGCGAAGAAAGTTCATGGACATCGGGCGCACGAGCTTGCGCGGAAGAAGAAGCCAGTCGAACTCAAGCCGCTTGAAGTGGATGTTTACGAATTTCGTCTCACGGAAGTCGAGGGATCATTTGCGCGTTTTACCGTTGAATGCGGCGCAGGGACGTATATTCGATCGCTGGCTCACGACCTAGGCAGGCTGCAGGGTTCGGGCGCGCATCTCTCTGAAATCACGCGCACGGCGGTTGGTGAATTCACTCTCGATCAGGCGATTGCCGTGAACGAACTGGCCGAGGTTGCGCGGTCGGGACGCCTGTCAGACTGCGTGATACCGATGGAAGGCTTGTTGGCGGAAATGCCGCGCGTGACTGTGCTGCCAGTTATTGAACGGCGGATTTTCCACGGTGCCAAGTTCAACATTCCCCTGGCGCAGGTTCAACCGGGCCTCGCAGCTACCGCGCAAGGCGCGACTTCCGCCTTGGATTCCGGCGAGCCACAGGGTGCACGTCTCCGGGTTTTTAACGGGCAGGAACGCCTGATCGCTATTGCAGAAGCCGTCGTGCCGCGTACGTACCAGCCGCTTGTGGTACTGCCGCCTCCTTCTTAAGTTGTCATTCACTGTGCCGGTCGGAATCCAGGGAACGATCCTCCCTGAGGCGCTTTTCCGGCGAAGATGGGCTTGCCCGTTTTCGGGCTTTCCGCCACGATGTGCGGGGTGAGGAGAATCAACAATTCCGTCTTTCTGTTCTGGTTGTTTGCGGCGCTGGCGAGAAGAGAGAGCGGCCCTAACAGTTGAGACCCCGGTGTCCCGTTTATCGCGCGCATCTCGGTTGACTGAATGATTCCAGCGAGCGCGGTTGTCTGCCCGGCTTTTGCGCTGACTGTCTGTTCCACGGTTTCATTGCTAATCACTGGAATTCCATTGATCGTGCTTCCGGTCAGGCTGCGCAATTCGAACTGCAAATCCAGAGTGACATTTTGTCCTGCTTGAATATATGGAGTGGCCTTGATTTTCAGCCCGACATCCTCATATTCCGCGGAAGGGTACGGAGTTGAAGGGACCGTGCCAGCTCCATTCGGACTGAATGTCGCGTTGTCTTGGATAATCGTCAGCTCGTTTGCTGCTGAGTCGGCAATCGCCAGACTTGGCGGATGGGTCGCGCCCAGGAAATCGCCAGAGACGAGCCCTATCGGTGCGCTGCCGGCTGGCAAAATCAGAGGCGTGGCAAAAGTGCCGTCTCCATTTCCAATCAAAACGGACACCGTATTGGCGTTTTCATCTGTTAGTGCCAAGTCTGACAAGCCATCTACGTTGAAATCTCCTTCTGTGATTGCGACTGGTTTGTTTCCGCTCGACAATACAGCGCTGAGTCCAAACGTTTCTCCTTGAGTGAACGTGCCATCTCCGTTGCCGAGGTAAACGAGGAGCGTGTCATCGGCCTGATTCACGATCGCCAGGTCTGCATTCGTGCTGTTGTCCAGATTGAACTGTCCGGCGGCCAGTGCTACCGGGGTGTTTCCCGTTGTTAAGGTTGAGGAATTTTTGAACGTGCCATCGCCGTTGCCCAAAAAAACAGACACAGTATTTGCGCTCTGATTTGTGACCGCGAGATCGAGTTTACCGTCGTTGTTGAAATCCGATACCACGACGGCTGAGGGAGTGGTGCCGGTGGCAAAGGTCGTTTGTGACTGGAAAGTGCCGTTGCCATTGCCGAGCAGAATCGAGACGGTGTTGTCAGCCTGATTCAGGACGCCCAAATCGATGTGTCCATCGCCGTTGAAGTCCCCTGACACGATTGCCACAGGGTTTTTCCCCGTAGGGAAGGTGCCTTTGAGCGTAAACGTGCCATCGCCATTGCCGAGGTAGACGGAGACGGTGTTGTCTGTTTGATTCACGATGGCTAGGTCGGGGATGCCGTCGCCGTTGAAATCGGCGGTTGCTTCCGCTACGGGGCCGGCTCCCGTTGGCAGCGTTCCGCTGCTGGTAAATGTTCCATCTCCGTTGCCTAACAAGATGGAGACGGTGTTGTCCGTATGGTTCGCGACTGCCAGGTCAAAATTGCCGCTGGTAGTAAAGTCCGAGCCGATCACGGTAACGGGATCCTGCCCCGTAGCGATTGTCGACTCGGGAAAGAGATCGGACGAAGCTGCTGGAATAAAACCCGGCGGCGTCAAACTGGCCGAAAATTGCGCAAGATCGATCGGGAAGCGTTCGCCAACGAAGAAGGTTGTAGGCTTGCCATCTTCGCCGCGCAACAAGACCCGCCGCCCTGCCTGTACTGTGTTCAGAGTGTCAGAGAATGCGAGCGCAGCGCTCGGCAACGTCGCGAGGAAAGTGGATTTGCCGCCTCCGAAAGCGATCAGCGGCGGTATGAGAGAGCCGACGCCGACCGATCCTTCGCCTATCAGTGACGCTAATTGCGTTGAGCTCAATCCGGATAATCCGCTCCCGGTTCCGAATATCTGCTGGATGACGGAAACCAGTCCAGACGCTCCCTGCTCCGCCTCTTGGATTTGCTGGCTGCTCAGCGAGAAGGCCTGCGCAGTTTCCGGCGGAGTGATCCCGAGCTGCGTGGCCGCGTTGCGATCTACTTCCAGGATTTCCATCTCGAGTACAACTTCCCCGCGCGGTTGTTCCAGCTGATCGAGCAGGTGTGTCGCAACCGAAATCTGCTGTGGCGAAGCCCGCATAGTGATTGTTTTGTTGGTGTGGTTAAGTTCTGCGCGCGTGATGCCGGCAATCTCGCGAACCAGCCGAACTTCCTGCGTCATGTCATCGTCCGTTTCCGCTGCGGGCAATTGCACGGTGCGTATCACCGAGAGATCGTAGGCGCGCCTCTTCTCCGGCGTGTCGATCGCCACAAAAAACGACCGCGAAGTTAGCGGCCGCCAGAAAGTGCCGGTCATATCCCCAAGGACGCGCATAGCCGTCGCGAAATCCACATTGGCTACCTTCAGATGGGCGGGCCTCGATTGGAGATCGACATCGAAGGAAGCGTGTACCCCGAATTCGCGCGCGACCTCTTGATACGCGCTTTGAGTGTCGCCGCGAAAATCGAAGGTTTTCGTGCCAGGAAAGGGCAGCAGGTGAATCACGCCGCCGGGCTGCGTGGCGAGTTTTCTTAGCATCGCAGCAGACGAAGGGGCGAGTTGACCGAGTCGCTCGCGCACGATGTCGTCGCTGGGGTCGAGCATGAGCGCGTTCCTCAATTCGTGGCGTGCTTGCTCGACGTTACCTATCACTGCGTCCTGTTCCGCTCGGTCAACTTCCTCGCCGACGACCTTGCCGCGTGCGATTTCGCGCCGCAGCAGGTAATCATGATTGGCGGAATCCTCTAGGACGGCTGCCGAGTATGCGGCGAAGGCCAGCAGCCAGTTCTCTTGCTTCTCAGCCTTCAATCCCCGCTCGTAGCTCGCCTTCGCGCTTTTTGGGTCCTGGCCGGTTGCGGGGGACTGGTGTGCGCTTGGTGCAGACGAGAGAGACGGCTGGGTTTGCGCGGCGGTAGTGAGCGCGCCACAGAGAAAAAGCGCAAGGACTATGTTCAAGCGCAAGAGAATCAGCCTTTTGACATCTTACACAGATTGGAAGAAGCGAGATGGAGTTGCCTGCATTTGTGCCGCGAACGCCACGCCGCTTACCGGGACATTCAAATGCGTGAGCCTTCGTCAAAGAAAAAGGGTCATTTTCCTTGCTTCCAGAGCCTTCTCAGGGTACACTCGGATTTCTAGTTGATACCGAGTTTCAACTAGAAAGATTTGTGTTTACATATGCTCCTGGCACTCCTGGTTGCTCTCCGTGAAGGTGTCGAAGCCGCGCTTGTCGTCGGCATCGTCCTAGTCTATCTCAATCGGACTGGCCGCCGCGCCCTGGCTCGCTACGTGTGGACGGGTGTCGGAGTCGCCGTGGCCCTTAGTTTTGCTGCCGCGATTCTACTGCAGAGATGGCAAATCAGCGAAGAC
>DATFQU010000153.1:0-6630 GCA_035264005.1 Candidatus Acidiferrales bacterium | reverse complement strand
AGCGCGTAGCATCCGATTTTTTCGCCGCGCGCGAAGGGGACGAGGAATTTTTTCTTTTGCTCTTCGGTGCCGAAACGAAGAACCGGATCGCAGTAGAGCGAATTCTGAACGGAAAGAATCACGCCGGTTGAAGCGCAGGCTCGCGAAATCTCCTCGATGACGATGGAGTAGCTGATGTGGTCCATGCCTGCGCCGCCGTATTGCTCGGGAACAGCGACGCTTGTCAGCCCAAGTTCCGCCGCTTTGCCAAACGTTTCGCGCGGGAAGCGGCCAGTTTCGTCCAATTCTTTCGCGAGCGGCTTCACTTCCGAATCGGCGAAGTCGCGAACTGTGCGTTGCAGCAGCGATTGTTCTTCTGTCAGTCCCAGATCCAAGTGTTCACTCCATTTGATTCGAAAATGTCAAGCCGGCGACAAAGCGCGCTTCAACTTGTCATAAGTCATCGAAAGCTCTTCCGGCTCCATGCGAGTTTCCGCGACGGTGGTCATGAAGTTCGCGTCGCCAATCCAGCGCGGCAGCATGTGCATGTGAAGATGGCCAGCAACCCCCGCGCCAGCGCAGCGGCCCAAGTTCATTCCCAAGTTGAAGCCCTGCGGATGATAAATATCCGAGAGCACAGTCTGCATTCTTTGACTCAGGCGCATGATTTCCGCGAGAGCCTCAGGATCACACAGCGGAAGATCGGCAACGTGCGCATACGGAACGATCATGACGTGCCCGCTGGTGTACGGAAAACGGTTCAGAATGACGAAGGAGAGTTTGCCGCGAAAAACAATCTGCGCCTTGACGTCGTCCTTAAGCGCGAGCGCGTCGCAGAAAACGCATCGGTCGGCGTTACCGGGCTCGGCGAGATAACGATAGCGCCAGGGAGTCCAAAGAAAATCCATCTGCTGCCATTTATCCCTGGGACGAAGGCTCGGAGGACGCCGGCGCGGAGGCGCGATGGCTGTTGACGAAATCCTTCAGCTCTTTGCTCGGCTTGAAAAACGGTATGCGCTTTGGCGGAACTTCAACTTTCGCGCCAGTCTTCGGATTGCGCCCGGTCCTGCCGCGGCGCTGGCGTGTGCGGAAACTCCCAAAACCGCGAATCTCGATCTTGTCGTTCTTTTGCAGGGCCTCGATGATGCTTTCGAAAACCGTTTCGACCACGGTCTCCGATTCCTTGCGCGGCAGCTCGGTAATGCGAATCACTTCTTCGATCAATTCCGCTTTCGTTACGGTGTGATCGCCTGCTGCGTCTGGCTTACCCGCAATGCTTGCCATGGGGCTGATCGCCCTCCTATCGAAAACTTATTTCGCTTTGAAACTCGCGCCGAACCGGCCTGCTTCCCAATCGCCCCGTCCACCATCCACAACGCAGCGCTTTGGCCGACATTCCATATCACCAATCGGGCCGAAACGTAAATCTTTTTCTGCAGGGAAACTCCGGCTGAAACCGCCCCTAACTAATTGGCCTGACGCTTGGCCAAAATCGCGTCGCCGATCGTTGCCGTCGGCGAAGATTTCTTGGCCAGAACTGCATCGCCAATCGTCGCTGTCGGAGAAGACTTCGACGAGCGAAACGCGGCAATTTCCTGGCGCTCGACCTGTTTTCGAGCCGCGCGATAGCTCAGGCTGATCTTGTGCGCCGCTGAATCGAGCCGAATCACCTTGAAATCATGCTCGCTGCCCTCGGTCAAAGTGGGCTTTGCCGCAAGCACCTTCGATTTGTTGCGATCGGGCGATTCACCTTTCGGGCGACGCTCCTCGATCTCCGAAATATGGCAAAGGCCCTCGATGCCGTCGGCCAATTCCACAAACGCGCCGAAGGAGGTGTTGCGAACCACTTTGCCGCGCACGATTTCGTTCAGCTTGTGGACGGCAAACCAATTCGCCCAGATATCGTTGAGCTGCTTCAATCCCAGAGACAGGCGCCGGTGCTCGCCGTCAATCTTCAGAACCTTTGCTTGTACCTCTTCGCCCTTTTTCAGCTTTTCGCCCGGGTGCTTTACGCGTTCTTTCCAACTGAAATCGCTGACGTGGATCAGGCCCTCGACTCCCTCATCAATCTCGACGAATGCGCCAAATTCCGCAAGATTGCGCACGCGGCCAGTGACAACCGAGCCGGCGGGATACTTTTCCGGGACACCCGCCCAAGGGTCAGGCTGCGTCTGTTTCAGGCCCAGAGAAATGCGGCGCTGCTCGGAGTTCAGGTCGAGCACCACCACTTCGACTTCATCACCGGCATTGACCATCTTTGAAGGATGCTTGGCACGCTTCGACCAGCTCATTTCGCTGACGTGGACAAGGCCTTCAATGCCCGGTTCAATTTGGACAAACACGCCGTAGTCAGTGACTCCCATCACTTTGCCCCGAACGCGCGAACCGACAGGAAAGCGCTCGGGAACAGTGGCCCAGGGATCAGAAACAAGCTGCTTTCTCCCGAGAGAAATGCGCATTTTCTCTTTATCAAACTTGAGGATCTGGACCTGGATTTCTTCTCCCGGTTTCACGGCCTCAGAGGGATGCTTGATGCGGCCCCAAACGAGGTCGCTGATATGGAGAAGGCCGTCCAGTCCGCCCAGGTCCACGAAAACACCGTAGTCGGTAATGTTTTTTACTTTGCCGGTGACGACAGCGCCTTCGCTCAAAGTTTCCGCGAGCGCGCTGCGCTGCTTCTTTTGCTCTTCTTCCAGAATCGCGCGGCGGCTGACGACTACGTTGCCGCGCTTACGATTGAGTTTGAGAACGCGGCATTCGATTTCGCGGTCCTTCCATGCTTCCAGGTCGTGCGTCGGACGGAGATCCAGTTGCGAAGCGGGAAGGAACGCACGCATTCCAATATCGACGACCAGGCCGCCCTTGATGCGGTCGACGATCTTGCCCGTGAGCGTTTGGCCTTCCTTATACGAGCGCTCAATGCGGTTCCACACAGCGCGTCGATGCGCGCGAATATGAGAGAGCAGAACATAACCGTCTTTTTGTTCGGCTAGCCGCTCGACTTCAATCAAATCGCCGGGAGCAAAGTGAATACCACCCGTCTCGACAAACTCCTGCGCGGGAACCAAGCCTTCAAACTTGCCGCCGACGTCTATAACCAAACCCAGGTCATTCACGGCGATGACGCGACCTTCAAAGACTTCGTTCGTGGCTGCGGCAGCTTCGGGAACGGCATACTGTTCAATCAGTTGCTCCATCGGCCCCTGCGCGGACTCTTCGGCGGGGGAGGCACTGATGTCCGTCACACCAGGGCTGGCACTTGCATCGGGACTAGCAGCCGGCTGAACCGCTGGAGCATCATCGTGCGACTGGAGGTTAGTTTCAGGAGAACCGGGGTCTGTGGCGTCTCCGTTAAAGGCTTGCGTCGCGGGCTCCTCGACCGGGACCGCCGCCGCGGCGGCTGCAGATTCCACCGCCGAAACTCGTGTTTCCGGATTGGCGTAGTCCGACGACATGCAAGCGACCTCCCTGGGGACTTACCTTGCTCGCCGAGGAAAATCCTCGAAGACTCCTCCCAACGATGAAAAACGAAAGAAGGGGACGCAGCCTGTTAACGCGCTGTATCGAAAGGATGATACGCGTCGGGAGCGAGGGTTGTCAACGCTTATGCAGCGTTCGGCAATCGGCTCATTGGGAGCAAGTTATGCCGATGACGCCGTTGTCTTTCGCGCTACGCCCGCGCATCTCTTGAGTGCGGACGGCATTGCCTCAACGCGGAGCTTACAGTAGGCTGTAGCCGCTTCGGCTCCTAAGGAAACGTCGCATTTGTGGGGAAGGAACTAAAGCTATCTGGATGACGCCCGACTCTGAACCGGATACCTACTGTTGAACACGATCACCACGAGACCTTCGGCTACCAGATCGCGAGCGTATACCTGGATAGGCTACAGTGTCTCCATCGCCTGCCTCATCTGGGTCCTTTACGACTTTCACGTCCGAGAAGCCCTCGAACAGCTCGCGAATGTCAGTTGGCGCTGGGTTGCGCTCGGAATTGTGCTGGACGTTCTCAGCTACGTTGTGCAAGGCGTCCGCTGGAAACTTCTTCTTTCTCCCTTCGGCAGCGTTAAAACCAAACACGCGATTCGCGCAGTGTTCGTCGGATTGTTTGCCAATGTCCTCTTTCCTCTGCGTCCCGGCGAGCCGCTGCGCGCCTACCTGATCTCAAATTCCGAAGACCTGCCTTTTGTTACCGTAATCGGCTCGGTCTTGGTCGAGCGGCTGATTGACCTGGTCGTGACCGTCGCGGGGATTGGCGTGATGTCGGTCTTGGTGCCGATGTCCGAACGGTTTCGACACACCGCGGACGTTCTTGGAATCGCCACGCTCGCGCTACTGGGAGCTTTCGTCGCGCTCATTGTCTACATTGAGCTGCGCTTCGCGGGCGACCCTCGCCGCATGCACGGCGGGAAGCGAGTGCCCGGCAAACTGATGTCAACGCTCATGGGTTTGCACGCCATGGGCACGTCACCCAGCTTTTATCCCGCGGTCTTGACTTCGATCGCGATGCCCGCCTGCCAGATGATGGCCCTCTGGGCAATGATGAGATCGTGCGGGATCGGATTGCCGGGCTCCGTGGGCTTCATCGAGGCGATTGTGGTGTTGCTGGTGATCAACCTGGGCGTGTCGCTTCCGAATGCGCCGGCCAATGTCGGCTCGTATCAGTTTTTTTGCATTTTAGGCCTGGCGCTTTTTGTTGCTGCGGACAGAAACTCCGCGAAGACTTTTTCGTTCTTTGCCTGGTGGTGGCTGACGCTGCCGGTGGCACTGCTCGGCCTCTATGCAGCGCTTCGTAGCGGGCTCTCGATCAGATCACTTCGCGAACAGGTCGGCCGCCTGCCAAACGAGGCAAACGCCCGTCAAGCTTGAGGTTTGTCGCCTCGCGATGTTGCTCCGCGTCTTAATTTATCGCGCTTCCGCCAAGCGGTTGTACTTCTTCAACACTTCGCGGAGCCGATCGTGCGGCAAAGCTTCGACCGTATGGCCGTCTATCCCAGTCATCGTTTTCGCCGCGACCATTGCGTTGACCACGGCTTCCTCGACAGCTTGAACAGTCGCTTCAAACAGCGGATCCATGTGGTCGTTGGGCAGCATCGTGACCTGCGCCGGTTTCTCAGCCAGGCCCGCGCCGGGATTCGCAGTCGAGAACGCGATGAAGATGTCGCCGGAGCCATCGCCGGAAATGCTGCCCAGTCGTCCGAGGCCGAGCGTCACACGCCTCGCCAGCCGCTTCATTTGCGTTGGCACCAGCGGCGCATCGGTGGCGACGACCACGATGATTGATCCGCGATCCTCAATCGCCGGATTCACCACCGATGTCCAGACCGGCTTGCCGGGAATTTCCCTGCCAACTGGAACGCCTGCAACGCGCAGCAGATGCCGCGTGCCGAAGTTGCATTGCACCAGCACTCCGACGGTGTAGCCGCCGAGATTTTCCGGCAGCCTTCGAGAAGCTGTCCCCGTGCCTCCCTTGAATTCGAAGCAGATCATGCCGGTTCCGCCGCCAACATTGCCTTCGTCGATAGCGCCGCCGTGTGCGGAGTCCATGGCGGCAAAAGCGTCTTCTTGCTTAACGTGAAAACCGTTGATGTCGTTGAGGTAGCCGTCCCATGTCTCTGCGACGACGGGCAGCGACCACCAATCGGCGGTGGGAGGCTTGTAGTTGTGGCGCAATTCCCACGCGATCACCGCATCGCGAACAACGCCGACGCTGTGCGTGTTGGTGATGAGCACCGGCCCGGTCAGAAATCCGGATTCTTCCACCCAGGTCGTTCCGGTCATTTCGCCGTTGCCATTTTCGGTGAACCATCCCGCGAATACAGGATCAACCGAGTCTTTGCCGCGCGGGAAAACTGCGGTCACGCCTGTGCGGCCTGACGAGCCGGAAATCAGCGTCTGATACCCGACCTCGATGCCGCTGACATCCGCAATGCTGTCGAGAGGGCCCGGCGTGCCTTCAAACGGCACGCCAAGATCGCGTGCGCGCGGCGAGCGCTGCTGGCCTGTGCAAGGCAATCCCGAGAACAGAAGCAGAGGAAATGCCAGGAGAACTTGCTTGCCGAGACGCATATTTTCCCTCGCTATTTTTCAGTGTGAAAGCTGCGATGAACTAGCAAAGTCGCGGCTGGCCGCTCGAAGTAATTCCGTGTTGGTTTGCAGCTCGCGTTCGATAATTTGCGCCTGCTGGGCGGCAACTTTCCAGTTCCCCGTCTCCGCCGCCTCCGTAACACCCGGAAGTTCCAGGTGCGCATACGTGTAGCGCGCCGCGTAAATCGTGTGCTTGAACCACGGCCGTCCGGGAATTCCGGAAGGATTGCACCATTTGCGTTCGACTTCCATCAATGAGTGATTAAGCTTGTCCGCGGCCGCAGCGTCGATTTTGCCCGACGCGAGCGCTTTCGCAATCGTCGCGTTAAGATCCTGCGCGGATTTCTCGAATGCATCGATACTTTGGCGCAGCGCTTGTAGGTCAACATGCCCGCTCACGTGATTCGCCGCGTCCAATTCGCCGATGTATTTTCGAATTTCGCTCGCGTATGAGGCGAAATCGTACGGCAACACATCACTGTCCGCGAGACGCAGCGAAAGAACGCCCCACAATCGCGTCATCAGCGTGTGATAGCGGTATCCCGGATCGCCGAAGTGATTGATCCA
>DATFQU010000152.1:0-13669 GCA_035264005.1 Candidatus Acidiferrales bacterium | reverse complement strand
GGCGTTCGCGCCGAAAAATGCGGACTTGTATATCGAACGAGGGCACAGGGAGCTAGGACTACGCGAATTTCGCAGCGCCGAGCGAGACCTGGCGCATGCGGGGGCGCTCGATCCGTCGAAGCTGGACGCGTTTTATCATTTGGGACTGGCGCATTATTTTCAGGGGCAATTTGGTGCGGCGGCGGAGGCGTTCGGAAAAGCGCGGGCGCTGGCGAAAAATAATGACAGCCTGATTGATTGCACGAATTGGCTGTACGTTTCGCTGCGGCGGGCGGGAAAAACGGCGGAAGCGGCGGAGGCGCTGAAGAAGATTGGGCCGGACGTAAAAAACACGGAGCCGCATCTGCTGTTCTACTTGAGGCTGGAGAGGTTTTATCAGGGGGCACTGACCGAGCAGCAGGTATTGCCGGCGAAGCCCGCGGATCCGAATGATACTGAGGCGGAGCTGTCGTTCGACACGGTGACATACGGCGTGGGGAATTGGCGGTTCTACAACAATCATGATGCGAAGGGAGCGGCGGAACTGTTCCGCGAAGTGGTGAAGGGAAATGCGTGGAATGCATGGGGATTCGTGGGAGCGGAGACGGAGTTGGCGGGCGCGCGAAGGGCGACTGGCACCATGACACGCCAGTAGACCTGAAATTCCGGGGCTCTGGGGTGTCACGCGGGAGTGATGGTTTGCTTGCGGGCTTAAACTCGCGTTGTTAACATACAAGCATGGTATTCCATGTGACGCTGAACAAAGCCGAAGATGGCTGGGTGGTCGCCGAATGCCCCGCGCTTCCGGGCTGCGTTTCGCAGGGCCGCACTGAACAGGAAGCTTTGGAGAACATCAAGGAAGCAATTGCTGCGTGGCTCTGGGCAGAAGATCAAAAGGCTGCGCGTTCGGGCGAGCCGGGAAAGCCCGAAATTCTGGTCACAGTGTGAACGTTTGGCGCGCCTGCGATTGCAAAAAGCAGGTTCCTCGTCGGATGCTCGTCGCATCCTCCATCGGAATGACAATCTAATTTTTAGTTGCGGTTATAGCGAAGAAGGCGAGGACGCGCATGCGAAATTCTGCGGGCGCGGTTCCGAACGCAGCCGTGTGACCCGCGCCTGGAACGATCCATAGCTGTTTAGGACCGATCGCGGCGCGATAGATTTCCTGTGAGTGGCGGCAGGGGATGGTTCTGTCGCGAGTGCCGCAGATGAGGAGCACGGGAAAGGCCCGGGCGGCCACGGCTCGTTCAGGGGAAACATCGTCGGCGCGGAACCCGCCTTCTTTTTCGGCGGAGCGCAGCGCGAAGTAGGTCGCTGGCCGGAACAGCGTCTCTCCAAGCAGGGGACTTACGTCCAGGCCCGCATAGTCGTAACTCACGTTGCGCAGGCTGCTGAAGGATGCCTCGGCCACTACGGCCCGGATTCGCGGATCGGTTGCGGCGGACTGCAAAGCGATCGCCGCGCCCATGGATTCTCCCAGTTCGAAAACATTTCGCGGCTTTTCGCTGGCATAGAGCGCATCAATGATGGTCTTTGTATCCCATCGCTCCTTCCAGCCGAAAGTTGCCAGAGTTCCGTCGCTTGCGCCCTGCTCGCGGGCGTCCATCATTACGACTCCGTATCCGGCGCGTAGCAGAAAGTCGGCGTACGAAGCCATCTCCGCACGATTGTCTACGATGCCGTGGAAGAGCAGCACCCAGTCGCCGTTTGGAGCCTTCGCCTTTTTTGCGGCTCCTGCGTCGCGGGCGCGAACTTTCCATCCGCGGAGCATAATGCCATCGGGCGCGCGGACGTCGAATTCCTCACGCGTGACGCCGTCGCGCGCAAAAACTGCATCGGCCTTGGCGATTAGCTCGGGCGTAAGTGGCTTCCGCATCGGCCGCAGGATCCACGGGCCGATCCCATCGCCGATTGCGCCGGAAAGCGCCGACGCAAGAACGACCACGCCTGCAAATCCATAAAGCGCTCGTTTAATTCGCATCGCTAACTATAGTTACGAATTTTGCGCGGCGGTTGTTTCGTGAACCAAGGCTTAGGAGTTGAGCGGGACATGAGGGAGATGAAGTCCTGGTAGCGCACAGGCTGAAGCCTGTGCCACGCAAAACCGCAGAACTTCGCAGAGAATGCGAAGCTCTGCGCTACAAGGGCAAAAGCGTCGAGGCGAGGTCCTTCACTCCGCGAAAAGCGCTTCGTTCAGGATGACACAAAAACAAAAGCAGGTTCCCTGTCTGCGGCAGGCAGGCTCGTCGGATGCTCGTCGCATCCTCCGTCGGAATGACACAAAAGAGCTCAGGGCTTGGGAGTGGGGCGGGACATGAGGGAAACAAAATCTTGGTAGAACTTCGCGGTGTCGAGTTCGACGTTCACGAAGACAGGTTGTGGCGGACCGTTGAGTCCCGTGCAACCACCACTACATCCAGTGTCGGTGGGCGGCTGATAATCCTTTCCGATGTTTGAATTGGGGACGAGCGAGGAGGGTAGGTTGCCGGGAGGCCAGGTGAGGGTGTTGCCATAGGTGGGGCCGGGGTCGGTGCTCGCGTCGAGGTAGAGTTTTTCGGTGCGCGTGATGATGGAGGGGTCGAGCAAGGCGATGGCGGCGAGTTCGTCCCACATGTAGTCCTCGGCGGCGTATTTGGCGATGTATTGGGCGGCGGGCGCGTTGGACTTGGCTATTTCGGCGATCATTTGCTTGGTGAGGCGCGTTTTGACGGAGATGTCGACGGTAGTGTCGGTGATCCTGGGCCAGTTGGCCTTGAGCACTGCGTGAGCGGCTTCGGGGTCCATCCAAAAATTGAATTCGCGATGGGGATTGGCGAGGAATTCGGGATCGGTGGTTTGCGGATGGATGCTGCCGCCCATGACGACGAGTTGTTCGGCGAGTTCGGCGAAGTGAGGATCGATGGTGATGGCGAGCGCGAGGTCGGTGAGCGGGCCGCCGGCGTAGATGGTGACTTGATGCGGGTAGAGATGAACCATGCGGACGAGGAAGTGCGCGGCGTCTTCGGTGGAGGCTGCGGTGTGCGGCTCGCCTTCGATGAGCGGAGGAACTTCGAATGGGCCGTGAGTTTTTCCGGGAGGCCAGTTCCACGCGCCCTGGTAAGTGACTTTGCCATAGCGCTTTTCCCACGCGGCGATGAATTGCGGGGAGTTTTTGAGAGGGAAGACGGCGCCGGGGACGACGGGAATGTCAGTGCGTCCGATGATTTCGAGCATGCGGAGAGTGTGGGCGACGTTCTCGTCGCGCCAGCCGTCGCCGGAGACGACGGTGATGCCGAGGACTTGCGTTTGCGGGGATTGGATGAGCGCGAGGATGGCTTGCAGGTTGGTGGTGGCGGGGCCGAGGGCGTCTTCGTCGATGATGATTTTGGGCTTTTGCTGGGCGGCAGAGGGCAGCGCGAGCAGATACACGGCGGCAAGAAACAACAGAAAGTGAGTGCGAATCATGGGGAGGATTCTACAACAGTGAGAGTGATGAGTGACGAGTGGCGAGCAAGAGTGAAGACATCGCGCACAACGCAGCGCGAATAGGAAGTCAGACTTTAGAAGCGTTTGTACTTAGTGAGAAGAAGGGTGCTCGGGTGGAGTCACGGTAAGGATGATTTGAGTGTCGCCCGTAATTTCAACTTCTTTGTTCGCCATTTGCCATTTGGTGACTTCAGGCGGAACTTGGTCGGTGTCGGGATCGGGCTCGAGGAATGTGGTTATTGAATAGTGACCCGGCGGGATCAGACCCAGCCCGCAAGAGCCGTCGTCTTGCACATTTTGCGTTTCATGGTAAGCCAGCGGGTCGCGTTCGGAGCCCTGTATAGCAACTCCGAGGTACTTCGATGGCGGGGCGGTTCCGTCCGCTGTCACGATCCGGAATGTAACAGTGTAGACGCTTTGCTTCTCAACAGTAAAATTCAGGTCCTTGAGATCGTCTCCTGCACTGACCTGAACCGTGCCGGCTTGAGCGACGGCTGGCACGCCGGGGTAGTAGCCTATCCAGCGAGAGTGCGCGTCCTCTTCGTAGTCCTCTGCAGAGAGCAGACATTTGTCGGGGTCTATGCCTGTTATGCAGAAGCTGCCGTCCATGCCGGATGTGTTGGGATCCGAAAAGGTAATAGGCGGCAAGCGATTGTCTCTTATGTGCGTAAGCTGAACGTCGGCGTGGGCCAGCGGAGTTCCGTCGGGTTTCGTAATCCGTCCGCAAACTTTCCCGGTCCACTGTGGTGTCATCTTTGCGTAGTAAGTGTGAGGATCCAAGAGATCGTCCGCAGAAGGCGGTTCGCCGCGCAGGAACCTGATTGTTGGGCCCGAATGGTCGGAGAGGTCTGTTCGCGAGCAAATGCTGGTGAATAGCAGGCCATCCCCGACGATGTCCGCATAGATCAGGTATTTCATGTCGGTTCGGAAGTCGACGCCACAATCACCGGTTCCTATGCCAGTTACAAGTGTGACCTCTTGTTGCAGCTTGCCATGGTAGACGCGAGTGACGAGGATCGAGACAATTCGATGTACGCCGAAAGAGGTCATCGACATCGCGTTTGGAGGAGGGCCGATCGGGCCAGTTACGACTTGTTGTTTCTCCACGATTCCTTCAAAGATCGTCGTATTGGTTAGCTTACTGTTCTCGAATGCGACCAGTTCCCGAACGGTGTTCAGCTTCAGTTCAGGTCCTCCTGAAGCGGGGCGACCACAGGTACAGGCGAAGGCAGGCATCGCGGCGAAGAGCGACACGGGGACTGCGAGCATGCGGAGAAGGAACCTGGTCATACGAGGGCCGGTAAGTGTCTAACACAACCGGAACGTATCAGTCCAGTACCGTAGCGGCGCGGTGCTACGCTTCGGATTTGGGGTGGAGGAGGGAGTAGAAGACGGGCATCAGGAAGAGAGTGATGAAGGTGGAGAGGAGGAGGCCGCCGATGACGGCGAGGGCGAGAGGCTTTTGGAGTTCGGCGCCGGAGCCGAGGCCGAGAGCGAGAGGGAGCAGGCCGAAAAGCGTGGCGAGAGTGGTCATGAGGATGGGGCGGATGCGGATTTTGCCGGCTTCAACGAGCGCGTCGAAGAGCGGCATGTGTTCTTCTTCCCAGAGTTTGTGAACGTATTCGAAGAGGATGATGCCGTTTTTCACGACGAGGCCGACCATCAGGATGATGCCCATGAACGAGGAGACGTTGAGCGCGGTGCCGGTGACGAGAAGCATGGCGAAGACTCCGAGGAGGGACAGCGGCGCGGCGGAAATGATGATGAGGGATGGCGCGAAGGAGCGGAACTGGACGACGAGGACGATGAAAATTGCGCCAAGGGCGAGGAAGAGGACGAAAAGCAAATCGTGGAAGGCGGACTGCTGGCTTTCGTACTGGCCGCCGATTTCGTAGGTGTAGCCGACGGGAAGCTGCACGGAGTTCATTACTTTTTTCACGTCGCTGATGACGCTGCCCAGGTCGCGATTTTCGAGTTCGCCGGTCATTGAAATCATGAGGCGTTGATTCTCGCGCTCGAGAGTGCTTTCGCCCTGGACTTCGTGGACGTTGGAGATCGAGGAGAGCGGCACGATTTGTTTACTGGGCGTGATGATGGGGTACTGCAGCACGTCGTTGTAATTGAAGCGGAAAGAATCGGGGAAGCGGACGCGAATGGGAACGGTGCGGTCGGATTCGCGAAGTTCGGTCTTGCTGTCGCCCATCAGGCCACTGCTGACCTGCTGCGAGATGTCGGCGGGAGTCATGCCTACGCGTCCGGCGGCGGCGGTATTGATGTCGAAGACGATCTGAGGATTGCCCTTTTCGATGGTCTTGTAATCGGTGAGGCCTTTGATGGCCTGAAGCTTCGGCCCGATTTCTTCGGTGAGCTTTTCCAGTTGGCCAATGTCGTTGCCGAAGATTTTGACTTCGACGGGCTGGGGAGTGCCTTCGAGGTCGCCGAGCATGTCCTGGAGAATTTGGGAGAATTCGACGTCAATGCCGGGAATGTTTTTTTCGATTTGGCCGCGGAGGTCGCTGATGACTTCATTGATGTCGCGCCGGTCGGAGCGGGGCTTGAGTTTTACGGTGAAGTCGCCGGAATTTTGCTGGGTGACGAAGAGGCCGTTTTCGGCGCCGGTGCGGCGGGAGAAAGAGGCAGTGTCCGGCATAGCCATGATGCGGTGTTCGATATTTTGGAGCATGCTATTGGTCTGCTGCAGCGAGGTGCCCGGCGGAGTGATGTAGTCGAGGATGTAGCCGCCTTCGTCCATTTCAGGCAGGAAGCCAGTGTCAACCTTGATGTAGCAAACGACTGCGAGAACAACGCAAGCAGCGGCAGCGATGACGACGATGAGGCGACGATGCAAGGCCCAGCGGACAGCTTTTTCGTAGCCGCGATTGACCGGGCCGATGAATCCTTCGGAGCTGGCGCGATGAGTGCGGGAGGAAAGGAAATTCACGGAGAAGAGGGGAATGATGGTCAAGGCGTAAATAAGAGAAAGGAGAACGGAGACGCCGAGAGTGAGGCAAAGGGCCTTGAAAAACTCGCCGACGACGCCTTGCAGTAGCGTTAAAGGAAGGAAAACTACTTCGGTGGTTGCGGTCGAGCCAATGACGGCGCCGAGGAGTTCGCGGACGCCCTTTTCGGCGGCTTCCTGCGGAGGTTCTCCGAGGCCGAGATGGCGATAAATGTTTTCGATGATGACGACCGCGTCGTCAATGATGAGTCCGATGGCGATGGCCATGCCGCCTAAGGACATAAGATTGAGCGTTCCGCCGGTGATTTTGACGAAGAAGAACGCGCCGACGACGGAAAGCGGCAGAGAAGTGGCGGCGACGAGCGTGGTGCGCCAATCGCGCAGGAAGAGATAGAGAATCACGATAGCGAGAAATGCGCCGATGAGAATGGCGTCCCGAACGCTTTTGATGGATTCGGAGACGAATTCGGCGAGGTCGTAATCGACGGAAAGATGGAGGGTTTTCGGGATGGCGGAGCCGAGGTTCTTCGTCATGGCCTTAATTTGATCGGCAATCTGCAGAATGTTGCCGTCGATCTGGCGCGAAATGTTGATGAGCGCTGCTGGCTGGCCATTTCCGGTGGCGAGCAGAGTTGGATCCGCGACACCATCGCGGACAGTGGCGATATCGCTGACGTGCACAGGCGCTTCATCCTGGATGGCGACGACGGCATCGCGAATGTCGTCGAGAGAATGAAACTGGTCGTCAGTGAGAATTTGATACTGCAAATAATTTTTTGGCAGGCGGCCGACAGCGGCGACTTGATTGGTTTCCGAGATTTGCGTGGCCACATCGTCAAGCGTGAGGCGATGGGAAAGAAGTTTCTGGGGATCGACGATGACGGAGACTTCGCGCTCGTCCGTGGCCTGGACTTCAACCTGACCGACGCCGGATACGCGCGTAAACATGGGGCGGAGATTGTAGTAGGCGTAGTCGTAGAGGTCGGCGTCGGGAACATTGCCGTTGAGAATGAGGCTGAGAACCGGATAAACGGTCGGGGATTCCCACTCGACGGAGACTTCGGTGCCGGCGGGAAGAGAAGATTGCACTTCGCTGACGCGGCCTTGCACGAGCTGCAGGGCGTATTTCATGTCCATGCCGGGATTGAAGAGAACGCCGACGGAAGCGGCGCCGCGAATCGTGTCTGAACGAACGCGGCTGACGTCTTGCACAGTGCTGACGGATTCCTCGAGCGGGCGCGTGACGTTGAGAAGCATGGTTTGCGGCGCGAGGTCGCCGGAATGCGCGAGAATAATGATGCGGGGGAAGTCGAGATTCGGGTAGATGTTGCTGGGCAAAACGAAAAAGGAATAAACGCCGGCTATGGTAAGAAAAGCAGTGAGCAAATAAACGGCGTAGCGATTTTTCCAGCAGACACGGACGATGTTCATGACTGGATTTTGACTTTCGTGCTGTCGCCGAGGCCGTAGCCGCCCGTGAGGATTACTGTGTCGCCGGCCTTCACGCCATCGAGGATTTCAACGCGATCGCTGGTTTGAATCCCGAGCTTGACTGGCGTGGCCTTGGCGGTGTCGCCCTGAATAATGTAGACCTGAGTTTCGCCGGATTCGTCGTGATAGATCGATTGCGGCGGAACAGTGAGAGCATTGACGTGATTTTCCACCGGGACCTGCGCGCTCAGAAACACTCCAAGCTTCAGAATGCCGCCGGGATTAGCGATGCGGATGCGGATGCTGCCGACGTTTGTGGCGGGATCCACCGCGGGCGAGATGGCGATGATTCTTCCGTTGAAGGTTTTGCCGGGGGACGAATCGCTGGTGGCAGGGATTGCCTCGCCGACGTGGATTTTGCCGATGTAAGCCGCTGGCAGGTTGCCCGAAAGTTCAACTTCGTTGATGTCGGCGACTTCGATGATGGGTTGCGCGCCGGTCCCGTCGACCTGCTCTCCCACACTGACGAAACGCTTGGCGACGACGCCGTTCAGCGGGGACGAGATTTGCGTGCGGCTTACTTGCAATTGCGTAGTCTCTTCGGTGGTTTCGGCTTGATGCTGCGCTGCTTCAGCGACAGTTACTTGAAGCTGCGCGTCCTGAAGGTCTTTACCGGCAACGATGCCGCGCTGAAAGAGCGTTTGGTTGCGCGTCAGATTTTGCCGCGCGTTTTGCAACGTGGCTTGAGCCTGAGAGAGGGCCGCTTGCGCCTGGCGGAGCTGATCGTCGTAGGTGTGGCTGTCGATGGTGGCGAGCAATTCGCCTTTGTGGACGCGGTCGCCCTCGGCGACGTTGAGACTGTTGATGCGTCCTGCGACGAGCGAGCTAAGTTTGACGTCTTGGTTCGGAAGTGCAACGACGTTGCCGCTGAGCGTGGCCGTTTGCTGAATGTCGGCGCGAGTCACTCTTGTGACGGTGACTTGAGCGACGACTTGTTGCTCTGGCGCGGATTCGTCGTTGTCGCTGGCTCCCTTTCCGCATCCGCAGAGCAGCGCGGCGGATGAAAGCGCGACAGAAATGATCAAGAGGGAATGAAGCGCCGAATTCCGTGCTGCGGGCGCGGGCTTTCGTTTTTGAAGCGTCATTTGAGTACTCATTTCCATGGCCATTCAGTCGAGAGGAGCCCCGACGATTTCTTCCAGTTGCGCGAACGCCTGATGCACAGCGAAAAGGCTCTGCAAGTATTCCTGCTTTACGGCTTGAACGTTTTTCTGCGCGTCGAGAACATAAAGGATGTTTTCTTTTCCGGCGCGATAGCTGTCTTCGGCGAGGCTTTCGAGTTTGTCGGCGGCGGGAACAAGCGAAGTCTGGTAAAGACGGGCCTGGTCTTCGCGCGTTTGGAGGTCGAGGTAAGCGGATTCTACACGGCCCTCGACGGAGCGGCGAGTCGCGTGCGCCTGGTCTTCCAGCGCGACGAGCGTCGCGGAGGATTCTGCGATTTCGCCCTGATTCCGTGAAAAAAGAGGGATTTCCATGCTGGCCTGGCTGCGAGGGCCGTAGCGGAAATTATGCGGCGAGTTGTAGTCGATGCCGGCGGAAAGTACGAGATTGGGAATGCGTTCAGCCTGGAGCAAAGCGCGCTGGCTTTGTTCTACTTTTTCCTGCTGCGAAATTTTCTGCAGGTCGGGATTGGCGTTGTCGGCGCGCGTGAGGAGATCGTTTAGCACGAGCGAGCCGGGCAGGGAGTCGAGTGGAGTTTGCAAATCCCAATCGGTTGAAGGAGGCTCATTCAGCAACGTATTGAAATCGCTGAGAGCGACCTTTTCTTCCTGCTGCGCGACCTGGTCATCGGCCTGCGCTTGCGAGGCGACAAGGTCGGCTTGGAAAACTTCGATCTGAGGGACGTCGCCGGTCTGAAAACGTGCCTGGGCAATATCGTGGAGGCGCTGGGCAAGTTTGAGAGCATCGTCCTTCTGCGCAGCGGTGCTGCGCGCGAGAGCAAGAGTGAAGAAAGCGCCGCGGACGTTTTGGCGAGTGGCACGCTCCAGTGCAGAAATGTCGTCGTCTGTCAACGCACCCTGCGCTTGCGCGAGTTGGATGCGGTGCTTGCGCTTGCCGCTCAAGTCGACGGGCTGATCGAACCACCAGCCCTCATGCGGGTCGTCGCGAAGCACGTTGACGTTACCGGTGGGATTGGGGCGTTCTTTGGCGATTTGCACGCCGGCAGCAGCGACGGCGCGCTGAGCGCGGGCGGCAATCAAGTCGAGATTCTGGCGTTCGGCCATTTGCAGCGCGTCTGCGAGAGTAATTTTTTGAGGCTGTTGCGCAAGAGCGGGGAACGTCGAGCCGAGAAGAGTGCAAAATGCCAATCCGCTGATCGCGGCTGTGATCCTTGCGGCGGCGCGAGCGCACAAACGAAATGGTTTTTGCGAATGAAGAAGAGTTATCATCCGCGACAAGTTTAATCTTCGTGTGTGTGACAAACCTGAAGTGAAAATTAAATTTTGTTTAGCTTTGGGCCGGTGACGCGCCTGCGGAGCGGGGCAGGGAAATGGTGAACGTGGAACCCGAGCCGGGCCGACTGACGCATTCGATGGAACCGCCCTGCGCGCGAACGATGGCCTGAGCGATTGCCAGTCCCAAGCCGCCGCTTTGCGCTTCGGCTGAGTCCGTCTGGGGAACGCGATAAAAGCGCTCAAAAATGTGCGGCAAATGCTCGGTAGGGATGCCGGCTCCCCGATCTTCGAATTTCACTTGAATGTGGCCATTGGCAACGGCCATGCCGACACGAATTGGACTTGCGTCGGCGGAATACTTCAGCGAATTGTCGAGGAAGATCAAAAAAAGCTGACGTAAGAAGGTTTCATCGCCGACGTAGGGAAACTCTTCAGATAAACGCCTCTCGATGGTGATGCCCTTGTTGCGTGCGCGCGGAGTGACGAGTGCGCAGGCCTCTTCGAGAGTTTCGTTCAGGTAAAGCGGCTCGCGAGCGAGGCGGAGCTGGCCGGCGTCGGCGATGGCGAGAGTGAACAGGCCTTCGACGATGCGGCTGAGTTTTTTCAGTTCGTCGTCGATAACTTCGAGGGCTCTGCGATATTCCGAGGGCGGGCGCGGCTCTTTGAGGAGCAATTCCGTTTCACCTTGAAGGACCGAGAGCGGAGTGCGCAGCTCGTGGGATGCGTCGGAGACGAATTGGCGAAGCTGGCCGACGGCGCCTTCCATGCAGACGAAAAGTCTGTTGAATGCGTCGGCAAGGCGGCCGAGTTCGTCATCGCGATTGGCGACGGCGAGAGGCAGGGCGTCACGTGGCGTGCGCGGAGCGATGGCTCCGGGGCCGGCCACTTTTACGCGGTCGGCCATTTGCGATGTTTGGCGCGTCAGTTCTGAAACGGGCTCGAGGCTGCGGCCGACGTACCACGCCGCGACGGCGCCAACGATCAGCAGGCTGAATGGGAAAAGCACGAAAAGGAGATCACGAAGACCCGCGAGCGTTTGATCCGTTTCACGCGTCGGCATGGCGAGAAGGAGAGTTTCTTGCCTGGCGCCGTGATGAACGGGAGCGGAATGGACGCGCAAAGCGCCGAGCGAGCTATCGCGAACGGTCAGGGGATCGGGAGAACTTTGCGTCCAAGGAATCGCGCGGCCGTGAAGGTTTCTGGATAGTGCCACGATGTTGCCGCTGGCTCCGACGGTTTCGAAGTACTCGTCGGGGATGTCCATGACCAGGATGTCGGCATCATCGGGATCTGAGTTCAAGTCAGCGGCCAGCAGTCCCGCAGCTTCGGACATGCGGTGGTCCAGTTGCGTGCGAACGACGCTGCGCGCGGCGAAGTAGAACGCGGCGTACGAACCGAGCAGCAGGACTCCAACGGTAAAACAAAAGAGCAGCATCATGCGCCAGCGGAGCGAAAGGGCGTGCTTCATGATTCGGTTCCCAGGCGGTAGCCGACGCCGCGCAAAGTGTGGACGAGTTTTGTCGTATGACCGTGGTCGATTTTTTGGCGAAGGCGGTTGATATAAACGTCGACGAGATTGGTTTCGCTGTCGAAATGGGTGTCCCAAACGTGTTCGATGATTTCGCTGCGCGTGACGCTGTCGGGTGCGCGCATGAGGAGAAGCTCGAGGAGAGCGAATTCCTTGGAAGTGAGTGGGACTTTGCCGGAGCCACGGCTGACGCTGCGGCGGTGACGGTCGAGTTCGAGGTCGCCGCAGCGCAATTTGGCTTCGCCGCGACGAAAACCGCGGCGGACGAGCGCGCGCACGCGCGCTTGCAGTTCGGCGAGGGCAAAAGGCTTTGTGAGGTAGTCGTCGGCACCGGCGTCGAGGCCCTCGACGCGTTGTTCGACGAGGCCGCGCGCAGTGAGCATCAGGATGGGGGACTGAATCTCCTCGCGGCGCAGTTTCCGACAGAGTTCGATGCCGGTCATTCCCGGCAGGCGAACGTCGAGCAAGATGGCGTCATAGGAATTTTCCGACGCGAGTCGAAATCCTTGCTCGCCTGTAGAAGCGACGTCGACGGCGTAGGCATTTTCGCGCAGGGCACGAGCGACGAAACTGGCTACCTTGCGTTCATCTTCAACGAGCAGGATGCGCATGGCGGTTCATGCTTGCGATTATACGGCAGGAAAAGAAACATGGCGCTGATTGGTGCTGTGGCGAGCGGCTTTACTTTTCGGCGAAGCGAGTGGTGTGGTGCAAGCGAGTTTGTATCACGCGCAGGATCGAATCGCGGGAGATCATGCCGATGATGTGGCCCTGCTGAAGAACCGGCATTTGATTCACGTCTTCAGTCTGCATGCGCTCGAGGACGCCCATGACGGGTTCGTGCGGCGAGACCCAGTGAATTCCATTTTGCGGCACCATCGCGGCTTGAATCGAAGTGTTGGCCCATTCGTCACGAGGAAAATGCTGCACGCGGTGAAGAGTGACGAGGCCGACGGCCATACCGTTGCCGGTGACGACGTGGCAGCGGCGGCCGGTGCGCAGGACTTCGTGGACATAATCGTCGAGGGAAATGTCGCGCGGGACGGTCGGCACGTCCGGAGACATGACGTCGCCCGCGTGAAGGTCGGCGAGCGTATTGCGGACCGCAACCTGCGTGTAACTTTCATGGGCGGCGGAGAGAAGGAACCAGCCGATGAACGCGAGCCAGATTCCGCCGAACCAACCGCCGAGGATGCGGGATAGGTCACTGTTCTGTTGCACGACGGCCCAGATCCCGAGAACGATCATTCCGTAAGCGATGAATTGTCCGCTGCGCGAAGCAATGCGGCTGGCCCTGTCGAAATTCTTGGTGGCGCCCCAGACGACGGAGCGAAGCACGCGGCCCCCGTCCATCGGGAATCCGGGAATGAGATTGAACGCGCCTAATAGAAGGTTCAGAACTCCCATCCAGCCGGAGATGGTCTGAACTGCGCTGCCTTGCGGGCTGAATTCGTAAGCCGCGAGAAAAACGCCGCCGAGGAAAAAGCTGGAAAGCGGGCCGGCGATGGCGATGTTGAACTCCTGCAAGGCGCTCTCGGCGTCGCGGGAGATGCGCGAGAGTCCGCCGAAGACGAAGAGCGTGATGGAATCCACGGGAATTTTGTAGTGCAAGGCAACGAGACTGTGGCTGAGTTCATGGAAGACGATGGACGCGAAATAAATGATGCTGATTAAGATGCCCAGGAGCCAGTACTGCGCGGGATTCCAGCCGGCGTGCTGACTTTTGACGACCGCGGAAAACCAGAAAGTGATGAGCGCGAACATGATGAACCAGCTTGCGTGCAGGTAGACGGGAATGCCGAAGATGCTGCCGATGCGGAAACCTGGAGATTGTTGTTGAGCCGGCATTGT
>DATFQU010000151.1:0-3803 GCA_035264005.1 Candidatus Acidiferrales bacterium | reverse complement strand
TGATATCGCACGACGGCGCGTGGCAGGGATTCACTACGGCGATTTGCCGCTACGTGAATGACAAGCTCACAACGATTGCGCTGACGAATTTGGATTCTGAGCACTCGGATCCGGACATCATCGCGCGTACGGTTGCGGGTTTCTATGTTCCGGCGGTCGCGCCGCCTCCGCCGCCGAAGGCCATCGCTGATAATGAGCCACAGGTGACGGCGTTGCTGACAAATGTGATTGCGCAACAGGAGGCTGGGAAGCTGGATCTGTCAGTGTTTGCGCCGAAGCAGCAACAGGCCCTGACTACGGAAAGACAGCAGCGCATGCGGGATTTCCTTTTGGACAAGGGCCCCTTGCAGACGGTGGAGCTACTCAGCCGCAAAGAAGAGAATGGCGTGCGCACCTATACCTATCGCGGACATTTTGCGTACCGCACGCTGACGCTGTTGATGCGGCTCGACGGAAACGGGAAGATCGCAGGTTTCGGTTTCAGTCTGTAGAAAACACGCCGCGTAACTATCGAATAACGAATCCGCTGCGCTAGAATGCTCATCCAAGAGGCCATGATGAGGCAACGAATCATTATTGCGGCAGCTTTTGCGTGCCTGTGCGCCGCGCTGCCGCTTGCGGCGGCACGGCCTCGATCAACGCATGGGTCAACGCAAGCAGCGACAGTTCCGTCGCGCAGGTTTGAGTTCATGTACCTTGTCCACGTTCCGGCGATACCCGCCGACGGGCACGCGCTGCGCATCTGGATTCCACTGCCGCAGACGTCACCGCACCAGCAAATCCGGGATGTTCGGATTGCGAGCCCGGTTCGATATAACACTTACGAAAGTTCAGACGGCAACCGTTTCGCCTATTTTCGCGTTGATGCGGGGCGAACTGGACACGCTCCGTTCGACATTCAGATTACGTTTGACGCGCGGCGCGACGAATACAAAGTGGCGCTTCCGGTAGGCGATCCGCCGGCGTCCTCTTCTTTTCCGCCGAATGTTGCGCGTTACCTCCTGCCGGACCACCTCGTGCCCATCAATGGCATAATCGGCGAGCTTTCCAGCGAGCAAACGGCCGGCATCTCTGATCCGCTACAGAAAGCGCGGAAGATTTACGAGTACGTGATCGCGCACATGCACTACGATCACGACGGCACCGGGTGGGGCCACGGCGACGCGATTTTTGCGTGCACCGCGCATCACGGAAACTGCACGGATTTTCATTCGCTCTTCATCGGAATGGCGCGCGCCGCGGGCATTCCGGCGCGGTTCGACATCGGGTTTGCAATTCCGTCAGCGCAGCGCGAAGGAAGACTGAGCAGCTACCATTGCTGGGCGGAATTTTACATTCAGGATGTGGGCTGGATTCCCATTGACGCCGCGCAAGGGTGGCAAAATCCGGCGAAGCACGATTATTTTTTCGGCGCGCTCGACGAGAATCGGGTGCGCTTCACGCGCGGACGCGACTTGACGCTCAGTCCTCGGCAGGCAGGCGATGCCGTGAATTACATTGTTTATCCGTATGCAGAACTGGATGGCAAGGTTTTCAGTGGAATCACGCAGGAGTTTTCGTTCCGCGACTCACACCTCTGAGCAACAGCCTTCAAAGAAACTGCAAAGACGCAGCTTGCCTTTTCACGCCACCGAGGGTAGAAGCGTGGGCGACTATCGTCTGGCTGCGACAAATCCAACCTCTCAGGAGGACGCCATGCCACATACGGCCTTTCTTGCTAAGTTAATCGGACTGTTTTCGCTCATCGTTGCGGTGCTGGTCGGAATTAACAAGAACGCGACGCTGGTGACCGTCGGAGGAATTGTGCAGAGCGCCGAAATTCTGATGGTGCTCGGATTTATCAGCCTCGCGGTGGGACTCGCGATCGTGCTGAGCCACAATGTGTGGAGGAAAGGCCTGCTGGCTCTGGTTGTAACGCTGGGCGGCTGGGTATTCTTGCTGCGCGGCGTGATGGTCTTGGCGCTGCCGCATCAGCAACTTGTGGCGCTGCTGAACGTGGCGGACTACCAACAACTCTTTTACGTTTACGTCGTGATCGCGTTGATCATCGGCGCGTACCTGACGATCGGCGGCTTCCGCCGCGCGCAACCGAAAATTTAAACACTGCGGAACAACGGGACTCGGAACTGAGCGTCAGCCTTCGACGATTGCAGGTTCGTCGTCGCGAATGGCGGCGAGCACGCGCTTGAGCAGCTCTGGGGTCATCCAGGCTACATCATGAACAAGGCGCGCATGCCGAGCGGCGCGCATGATGATTTCGTTTTCGTTTACGCCACGCGCAATGAAATCACAGCCCGGAATAACGTCGCAGCAGCGGAGAAGCTTTTTCATGCGGCTCTCCCGTTGAAACTGGGGGCCAGAGGGGCGGGGCCTTCGAAGCAGACTGATTCTATACGCAAATCTCAGAAAGGCCAGAGATTTTTTCTGGAGACGCGAGCCGCCGTGCTGCGCTTGTGAAAAATGTGAGGCGGATTTTATACTGGATACTTGGTTGACAACTTCGGGTAGTCCAACATAGAGTACCCGCCATACCATACCCCAGCCTGCTGTTTGCTCCAACGGTGGTTCAGGAGATCAATCATGTTCCTCGAAGAGCAGCAGAAGTTGGATATTTTCCGCATTTTGCCGGACGGACAGGCTCTGTGGGTGGAAACCGCAAAGGGACGCAACGACGCGAAGAAAAGAGTAGCGCACCTGATATCGGTTAAGCCCGCGAAGTATCAGGTCCACGATCCGCAAACAAACAAGTTCATCGACGTATTCACAAAGTGTGCGTAACGCTTCTGCGTTGACGCACACACCGAAGCGGCCAAAGTTCCGTACAATGCGAGTACGTAGACCGCTATGAAACTCTGCCGTTTGTAACGTGTTCGTGCGTCCAGCCACGCTCTGCCGCGCCATGCCCTGCCAGGGAACCTGACTGGCGATCCTTGCTGTCTTCCTGGATCGCGCCATGAATCACGGCAATCACTTCAGGCGACATTCCACGGAACTTGTGCTTCACGCGCACGTGCTCTGACGCGCGGCGCAACACTTCCTCCGGTGTCTTTCCTGTAGCGATGAAAGTGCAGCCGGGTACGATGTTGCTACAGCGAAGCATCTTCGCCATTGGACCTTCTCTCGACTGATTTCCTGGGGAGGTTAGAAACAGTGTATACAAGACCGCACGCCCTACAATCAGGCCTTTACCGGACGCGATTAGGAGCTCCCAGGACGCGTCAATCAGACTCGCTAAACGTCGCCGCAGGAAGCTCTTGGCGCGGAGGCGGCAGCATTGCCGGCAACCTGTACGCCGCGCGAATGGCTCGGCGTCGGCGCAGCCACGCGGCGGCTCGTGCATGCACCTCGTATGACGCAAGCGCGATGACGAACGGCTCCATTGGGCATCGATACCAACGCTCGACGTGGGTTAAATAATAAATCAATGGAAAGAAGAACAGAATGATGGCATACGGCATCGCGACGCCGGCGCCTTTTTTGCGAAAGGCGCGATGCAATCCCATAAACATGAGAACGCTCAGCAGCGTCAAAAGCGAAACCGCGGCAGGGTCATACGTTTGTTCGTTGATGTATCGCGAACTGGCGCTCCAGAATCCAGTCCACACAAATCCAATTCGCCGCACCGTCATTCCTGCGTACCACAGTGGATGGGCCTCGATATATCTGAAAGCCTGATGGCCCTTCAATTGGAAGTACGCAATCTCACCCATGCGCTGGTATTGATTCCATTCGATGTCGTTAACCCACGGAAGCCACGGTCCGGCATAGAGGTCCATCGTCTCCCTGGCATTGCCGTCGTTGCC
>DATFQU010000150.1:0-2312 GCA_035264005.1 Candidatus Acidiferrales bacterium | reverse complement strand
GTTCGCAAGACCAAGCAGATAAAGTGCAGTTTCTATACTGATCCCGAGAGGCTCGCGAAACTCAAGGAAATTTCCCGCCGCACCATGATTCCGATGAGTGCGCTTATGCGCAAAGCCCTCGATCACGTCATCCGGGAATACCCGCGCTAGCCGGAGAGCCCGCATCCAGAACCACAAATAGGTCTTGACAGGCATATACACTACAATGCACTATTATGCACTACAAGGACCTGGGTAGGTGAAAGGAGGCGCGTATGGAAGATGAAAGGCGCAAGTTCCTGCAAGGATTGCTGGCTTTAGGAGGTGGGACAGCCATCCTGCCCGAACTTGTCGAGGCCGCACAGGCGACCGTCAAACTTGAGAAGCCACTCACGGCGAAGATTCTCAAGCGCGAGACCGTCAAAGACGAACCGTTTACCGACACTCACATGGAAATGGAGATTGTCGGCGCGAACGGCGCGAGGCAAGTAGTGACATCGGACCTGACCCAGTACACCGACGCGCTCGGAGCTCGTCGTGTCTGGACGACCATGCAAACGAACACGTTTGAGAACGCCGGCGCCGATAAGCCAATCATGTCGGACGTGATAACGAGCCACAGCGTATCCAAAAAGATCGATTCGAGCACCGAGGAGATCACGCTCACGACGGCAATGAACGGAAAGCTGTACACCAACACATTGAGAGCAGCGACTCCCGCCGTGCGGCCAAGCGCCGAGGGCCTGACTGACGACGAACTTGTCGAGAAGTTTTTCCTCTCGAAGGTGCGCGGAGGTGCGAAATGAAGATCCGCCCGCGCATCATTCCGTATCTCAAAGGACCAGATCCGGAATGCTTCCAAATGTGCAAGGTGTACTGCCTCATATTCGTCGAAGATCCGCTGGCCCTGCTTCTGTGCATTGCAGGTTGTGCGGCGCTGTGCTAGCGGAGGAGGGGCGCGGATGGTCCGTGGTCGGTTCTGTCCGCGCCTTACTAGAGACTGAATGATGCTGCTTCAAGTCCGCCGCACGCAAAGCGATACGCTGTTGGTCACTAAAGCTCCTCGCTATAAGCTGGGGAATCCCACACGCGACAGGAGATTCTGAAACTGCTACTGAAGCAGGTGCTATGCACCTTGAATCGTCTAACGTCCATCAATTTAATTCCCGCTCTCATAACATATTACACTGCGCTTCCTAGTGCACTATTTTGGTGCAACCTCGGGACATTCGGGACAATCGTGTCCTTTCGCCAGGCCTACATCTCCACATCGTGATTGTTCCGGTTCATCCCACATTTCCGCCTTTGCGCTAAACATCGAACGCACGCCGGGCGCCAAGGGCACCCGCCGGTAACGGGCCTCGCATCCTTGAATAAACTCGACTTCAATTCCATTGGAAGAGATTTATGGCTGCTCTTGCCCTTCGGATGACTGTGGTATCGTTGTGTTTGCCTTCTTATCATGCCGATTGAATACGGCGAGATTTCTGGAGAGGCACCTAATTGAGCGGCTGGTCGTGAAGCTCCTTCAGAATTACATCAACGGTCACTTTGCGAAAGGTGTGCGCGAGTTCGCAGACATCAATCCGGCCGACGGTTCGGTCATCGCGATGGTAACCGAAGCCGGCCAGACAATAGTGGATGAGGCCGTGGCCGCAGCCCATCGAGCGCTCGAAGGTGAATGGGGCCGTCTGACGGTTCCTGCGCGCGCGGCCCTCCTGTACAAGATCGCCTGTGGAATCGAAGCTCGCTTTGACGAGTTTCTTCAAGCTGAAGTTGCAGACACAGGCAAACCCGTTTCGCTTGCTTCTAGAATTGATGTTCCCCGCGGGGCAGCGAATTTTCGTACATTCGCGGACATCATCAAGACCGTAGGCGGCGAATCTTTTCGCACGGAGACTCAGGACGGCGTGACCGCGCTCAACTACACTCAGCGCAGCCCCCTGGGCGTAGTTGGAGTCATCACACCCTGGAACTTGCCGCTGTTGCTGCTAACGTGGAAAGTGGCTCCCGCGTTGGCCTGCGGCAATTGCATCATCGCCAAGCCCTCCGAGGAGACTCCGGCAACGGCGACCTTGCTCGCTGAAGTCATGGAATCTTCCGGGGTCCCAGCAGGCGTTTTCAACGTGGTTCACGGCTTTGGGCCGGATTCGGCGGGCGAGTTTTTAACCACGCATCCCGACGTTGACGCGGTCACTTTCACTGGAGAATCGCGAACCGGCGCTACCATTATGCGGGCTGCGGCGGCATCGGTGAAACCCGTATCTTTCGAACTCGGCGGAAAGAATGCGGCGATTGTGTTCGCCGACTGTGATTTCGACGACACGATCAAG
>DATFQU010000149.1:0-8642 GCA_035264005.1 Candidatus Acidiferrales bacterium | reverse complement strand
CATGAAAAAGCAGCCGCAGACCCACGCGGCGAGGTAATACGCCAAGCTTCCGCGGCGGGTCATATTCGGCGCTGAATGTTTGGAAAATCCTGCCAGACTTTCACACCGCAGAAATGCGAGCCTTCGGTGCAGATCGGCGTCGTGATGCCAGCGCGCAAGAAGCATGGCGGACCGATGTACGGTGCAAGCTGCGGAAAAACGGCGCGCAGCTGTTCAATCTCCTCCATCGAAGCCTGGTAAATTTCCTCCTGTGCGTTGAAGCAGGTGCGCATGGTCCACTTGTGCAGCAGATGGAGCAGCGAGCCGGACTCGACCAAGCGAATTGCTTTTGCATTCGGCAAAAGGTACAGCGCGATCTCCGCGGAAACACCCCGATCAACAAGTTCATTTTTTGCGGCCCACGCTTCGGCCATCGCCGCCTCATAAATTTCGCGGGCGCAGGGATTCTCGCGGATGAGCGTCGGCGTGATGTAGTCAGGTTCGCGCGTGTCCGCCAACGTCAGCAATGGGCGCGAACCCGGAATCATGCGATGGCGCTGGTCCTGACTATCCGCCGTATGGCTGATTTTCTTTGCAAAAGTAAAATTCGCGTGCTGAAGAGCGCGCATGATGGGAGCGTGCACGCCCACGTTGATCCATTCGCGCCGATACACGTTGCTCGACGGGTTGAGCATGCGATCTAGCGCATCAGCGTCAGAACACTCTTTTTCAGTCAGCCCGAGAACAGCGCGATACGCACTGGCGGCAACTTTGAGCGCATGCGGAGAATAATCGATCAGCTTCGACGTGCGTCCCGTGAGCTGCGCATCAAATTCCGCCGCGAAAGATTCACCCCTGCTGGCTGGTCGTGTTGCAGTCCACTCGGGCAAATTCTCTAGCGGCTCAGTCTCGAAGCGATCGAAAAACTGAGAATCCACTTCGCGCACACGTGCGACCATCTGCGAAATGACCGCGCGCGATTCGGCAGGCGTGTCGCAAGCATTCTGTAAGCGCCATAGTCGGTGGAGAACAATTCCGGACACGGTGTGAACCATTGTGGTGAACGCAGCGACGGGAAGGACGTACCGCGCAACTTCGATGGAGCGCTTTCCCGCGGCGGTCTTGATTTTTTCAAGACGCCGCGGATGGGACATCGGCCCGATGTGCCAAATGTCGCTAAGAATGCGGCCGGCTTCCGGCTCGAGCATGCGGGCAAGCTCGCGATAGCGCTCCCACGCGCGAGCAACCGCTTGTTCGTAGATGGCGCGCTCTGGGGCGCGAAACTTCTCGTTAACCGGGGGAATGTAGGCTTGGGCGCGGTCGAGGCGAACGTAACGCTGGCTTTGCTGCTCCGAATTGTAGAACGGGTGGGCGTGAAGGAACGACCACACGAATTGCCTGCTGACATTCCCGAGACCGAATTCAAAGTGAGCGTGCTGATAAACCGTGTGATGCCCACTGTAGAAAGTCGCAGCCCCAATGTTGACGCGTTGCTTTTCCGTGACTTCTTCAGGCTGGATCAGCCGCGGAGCATAGCAAGTGCGAGCGGCGGCAATCGCTGAGTCATACGGATGCGAAAATGCGTTCCGCAGTGTGACCCGCGCTGCGGCGTGGTCAAGAGGGTCGGCCGGCAGCGGAGAAATGGGCATCGCCATAATCGAGGGACATTATTGCATGCGTGGCAAGGAATCGAGTGGATCGGGACCGATGGGTTGCAGGTTAAGGAACAGAGACCAACGAAACAGCGCCACCCGGCATCAGACAGCGTAAAATTGAGGCAGCTACAGAACGGAATCTGGAGAGTACCAAGGTACCGTTGACACGAACCAGTGCAGCGGCTACCGTGGCCGGGACAATTGAATCGAGGCTCTGGTTAAGCCCGGAGCTGAAGGGGTGTACTGTTTAGACACACGTTCTAAACTTTTACCCCTTGACAACACAAGACCACATAGAATCCGCCGAGTTGTAATTCCGAACTCGGGGGATTCCGATGAACAAGTGGTTGATGTTAGTGGTTTTAGTGTTGTTCGCGATGGCGAGCGCAGTTGGCCTTCGCAACTTGCAGGCCAATCAAACAGCGGTGCCGAGCATGGCAAGCACTGGCAATCCAGTGCCGATAATGCCGCCGCCAGACCGGCCGAAAGGTGGTCTGTATGCGAGCACTGGCAATCCGGTGCCGATAATGCCGCCACCGCAGAAGTCAGGGTCAGGGTCGTCGGCGTTGTTTGCGAGCACTGGGAACCCAGTGCCGATAATGCCGCCGCCGCAGAAGTCGGGGTCGTCCGGACTGTAAGAAGCTAGCTCCCGCGAGGAAGCCTAGCAGATAGATTCGGATCAGGCCTCGAAGAGAAACTTGATGCTTGGTCCGCTTGATTACGTTTTTGCTCTCCTCAGCCTCATCGCAGAGGTTTACTTGGTGGTGTGTCTCTGCGTTTCTAGAAATCGCCTCCGCTATATCTCCCTGAATATCTACATGTTGGCAGCTGTCGGTGTGACAATCGCCCAAGACGCCGCATGGCATCATTTTGGACTTAGGTCTCCCATATACGCTTACGTGTACTACTACACCGACGCTCTGCTTACGATTTCATTATTCTTCGTCATCATGAGTTTTTACCATCAGGTGTTTCAGCAGATGGGAGCAGGCAAATACGTACGATGGGGATCGGTGCTGCTGTTGTCAGCAACTGCCTTCCTTTCCTACTTGATTGTTCGGCGAATGCCGGCCTACCAAGTGAAGACGCAGTTTGTGGTTGAGATGAGTCAAAATCTCTATTTCGTGGGCGTCGTGCTGACTTACTTGCTCTGGGGTGCGGTGATTACTTTGCGCGAGACAAGGACGCGGCTGATTCAGCTTATTCTTGCGCTGGGAATTTTCTTCAGTGCCGATGCGGCGGGCTACGCCTTGTACAATCTTTTTCCCGGCCTAGAGACTAACTTCCTAAAGTGGATTCCTCCCGTCATGGGCACGTTCCTGCCCCTGGCTTGGGCTTATACGTTCACACGAATTCCTGAGGAGGCGCGCCTGGCGACAGCTCGGGTTGCGACACGAGCCGCAGTTCAACAAATGGCCGCGCATCAACACTCATGATTGCCGCACTGATCTGCGTGATTTCGATTGCAGCCCTCCTGCAATTTTTCGTCTCCTATTCCCGTTCCGTGATTGCGGCGTACCAGAAATCCGAACTTTCTGAACAGGTGCGCGAAGTGGCGGGAATCGATGGCGAGCGAGTCACTAGCGAGCAATTTGGGCAGCTGGTTCAACTCGTCCGCTTGTGCCCTCAAAAGAATGATGACCAGAGTGATCTGGCAGTCGTTCGTGTTTACTACCGCATGATGGGATGGCTCGGCGTGATGGCCCGATCTATCGCTCCGGCAATCTACAAATGGGCCGAGGACGAGAGGATTAGTTGCACATATTTCGCTGCTGTAGCTCTGGACCGGCGAATTGCCTACAGTCGTGCGCTTCTCGCACAGCAGATGTCCGATCAATAGTCGCGAGTCCCGCCTAAACCTGCACGCCTTTTTTGCACAACTGATACCATAGAGGGCAGAACGCCGGTTCCCTGGCCATGACTCCGCTCGCAGGATCAATTCGAAAAACGATTGAGCGGTACCGAATGCTGCGCCTCGGCGATCGGATGGCCGTAGCAGTTTCCGGAGGCGCTGATTCAGTAGCGTTGCTGCGCTTGATGGATGAGCTTCGCGACGATTTAGGCGTGACACTGTGTGTAGCCCATTTCAATCATCAGCTGCGAGGCTCGGATTCAGATGCTGATGAGAAGTTTGTCGCTTCGCTAGCTCGCGAACGAGGGCTCGAGTTTATCGTCGACAGGAAGGATGTGGCGACAGCGGCAAAGAATAACGGATGGAATCTAGAAGATGCTGCGCGTCGGCTCCGCTACGGCTTCTTTGCGGAGGTTGTGGCCCAAGGCAGTGCGACGCGCGTGGCGACGGCGCACACGGCGGACGATCAGGCGGAAACGATACTGGCGCGGTTGATCCGCGGGACAGGATTGACGGGGCTTTCCTCGATCCATCCGGTGCGAGGGAACATTATCCGGCCGATGCTGGAAGTGCGCCGGGAATCGCTGCGGAGCTATCTAACTGCAATAAACCAGGAGTGGCGCGAAGATGCCACGAATGCGGATACGCGGCGGCTTCGAGCGCGAGTGCGCCACCGCCTTTTGCCAGAGATAGAGCAGCATTTTTCGAAGTCCATTGTAAGTAAACTCGGTGAATTGGCGGAATTGGCACGCGATAACGAAGTTTTTTTGACGGCTCTTATCGAGGAGCGGTATGGGAGCTTGGTGGAACGTGGAAATGCAATCGCCAGCATTCAAGCAGCAGATCTTCTCCGCCCGATGGGAGCGATGCACGCAGAAGGACATGGCGAGCGGAACCCGTTTCGCGCGCTGACCCAGCGCATCATCCGGCGCTTATATGCGGACAGCAGCACGAGCGACGGCGAGCTGTCACGCAAACACGTTGAGCAAGTCATTCGTCTGGCTGAGAACAGTTCTAGTGGACGGCGCGTTGAGTTGCCCGGAGGAGTAAGAGTTCGCAAGGAATTTGACCGGCTGGTTTTCACTGGCGTGGAAGAGAACACCAGCGCCAATGGAGAATGCCTGCCGAGGAATTCTTACGCCTATGATGTGGAGCTGCCGATTCGAGGTTCGAGAGCCATTACGGTTCCGGAAATTGGCAGGAGGTTTACTTTGAAAGTGGTTGACTGGCCTTTGCGGGAGCGCGAAACTACACGTGAGGGAGTGGTCCTGGACGCGGAACGGCTGCGCGCTCCTCTGATTTTGCGTAACTGGAAACCTGGCGACGCCTATCGTCCGTCTGGGCGGAGCCGTCAGCGGAAGGTGACTCGAATGCTCACTGCAGGCCGGATCAAAGCGGCGCAGCGGGCGTTGTGGCCGATCTTGACGAGCGCGGGCCGAGTTGCATGGGCCGATCGGCTGCCTGCGGCCAAGGAATTCTCAGCAAGCGAGGCGACACGTACGGGCCTATGGATTGCAGAGGACGTCGGGTGAAGCTCGCGTGAAGGTCGCCTATTCCCGCAGGGAGTTGGCGGCGCGAATAACTGAATTAGGGAAAGCGATCTCCAAGGATTACCGGGGCCGCACCTTGGACGTGGTCTCCATTCTGGAGAATTCATTTCTATTTGCGGCGGACTTGGTACGCCAGATTTCGTGCCCTGTGGTTTGCCACTTTGTGCGAACGGAAATGCGAGACGTGGAACTGGGCGGAGCGACGTGGCCGGAGCTTTTCTTTTCGACGCCTCCGAGACTGCAAGGAAGGGATGTTCTGCTGGTGGATGTGATGTTGCATACGGGCGTGCCGCAGGATTTCCTCTGGAAGCGCATCGAGGACTACAAGCCACAATCGTTGAGCCTTGCGGTCTTGTTTGACAAGGCGCGCGACCATAAGGTCGGTTTGAAGGCGGCATACGTTGGCTTCACTACTGCATCTAAACATTGGGTGGGATACGGCCTTCCCGGGCGAGGCGGGCTTTACCGGAACTTACCCTACGTTGCGACGGCAGAGAAAAACGATGAGTTCACGGATGGTGATACGCCAACGGCGGGTGCTGGAGGAGGCAAGTCACGCAAGGCTCCGAAGCAACAAAAAGGGAAACGCAGGGCTGGATGAGGTAAAATAGAACCGTGAATTCGACAGTCAAAACGATTCTGTTCTGGATGGCGATGATTCTGCTTGCGGTCCTTCTATGGAAGATGGCGTCGCAGGGCGGACAGACGGCGCGGGAATCGACGCCCAGCTATACGGATTTCCAAGCTCAAGTCGAGAAGGGCAACGTCAGCGATGCGACGATCCTGCTTTCCTCAGTGAGCGCAGAAGTTGACGGAGAATTCCGCGAACCGAAGACGAAGTTCCGGGTCACGGTGCCGAACGGAACGCTGAACGATCTCACGAAAGAGCTGGCATCAAAGAATGTCGATGTCAACATCAAGACAGTGAGCGACAATACCTGGATAAATGTGCTCATCGATGTTTCTCCGTTTGTGCTGCTGCTGGTGATCTTTCTGTTCATGATGCGGCAGATGCAGGCGGGCGGAAATAAGGCATTGAGTTTTGGAAAGTCGCGAGCGCGTCTATTGACGGCGCAACAGAAGAAAGCGACGTTTAAAGATGTTGCGGGAATCGAGGAAGCCAAGGAAGAGCTGCAGGAGATCATCGACTTCCTGAAGGACCCGCAAAAATTCCAGCGACTTGGCGGACGCATTCCGAAGGGAGTGCTGCTGGTAGGGCCTCCGGGGACGGGCAAGACTTTGCTGGCACGGGCAATCGCGGGCGAAGCCAACGTGCCGTTCTTCTCGATTTCAGGTTCGGATTTTGTGGAAATGTTTGTAGGTGTCGGCGCCAGCCGCGTCCGCGATCTTTTTGAGCAGGGCAAGAAAAACGCGCCGTGCATCATTTTCATCGACGAAATCGACGCGGTGGGGCGCCATCGCGGAGCGGGATTGGGCGGCGGGCACGATGAGCGCGAACAGACGCTGAACGCACTGCTCGTGGAGATGGATGGCTTCGAGTCGAATGAAGGCGTGATTCTGATTGCCGCGACGAACCGTCCCGACGTACTTGATCCGGCGCTGTTGCGGCCGGGTCGTTTTGACCGGCGCGTAGTGGTGCCACGGCCTGACGTGAAGGGCCGCGAAGAGATCTTGCGTGTGCACACGCGAAAGGTTCCGATTGCCGACAACGTGGATTTGTCCATCCTCGCGCGCGGAACACCGGGTTTTTCGGGCGCGGATTTAGCGAACCTCGTCAACGAAGCAGCGCTCTGGGCGGCGCGGCAAAACCGCAAGCTCGTCACCATGGACGACTTTGAAATGTCGAAGGACAAAGTCCTGATGGGCGCAGAGCGGCGTTCAATGATCCTTTCTGAGGACGAGAAGAAAAATACCGCGTACCACGAGGCTGGACACGCGCTTGTGGCAGCGATGACTCCGGGCGCGGATCCCTTGCACAAAGTGACGATCATTCCGCGCGGCATGGCCCTGGGCGTTACCATGCAGCTTCCCATCGACGACAAACATACCTACACGCGAGACTTTCTTGAAAGCCAGCTCTCGGTTTTGATGGGCGGGCGCGCAGCAGAAGAAATCTTCCTGCAGCACATCACTACCGGCGCAGGAAACGACATCGAGCGCGCTACCGAAATCGCGCGGCAAATGGTTTGCGAATGGGGCATGAGCACGCTGGGGCCGCTGACGTTCGGCAAGAAGGAAGAAGCGATTTTTCTGGGACGTGAAATCGCGCAACATCGCGACTATTCTGAAGACACGGCGATCAAGATCGACGCCGAAGTGCGCGGGATTGTCACCGGCGCGTACACACGGGCGCGCAATATTCTGGAGACACATGGCGACGCGCTGGAACGGATCGCGCACGGCTTGCTAGAGCGTGAAGTGCTCGACGCGAACGAGATGCGATTGCTGATCGACGGCAAACCGCTCCCCGACAAAACGCCTCCTCCACCGTCGGCGCCGCCAGTACCGTCGAAGGAGCCACAACCCTCATTCCGGCCGGAACCACGCGCCGTGCCGGGCATGGCCAAGGGCGAAAAGCCGGCGCCTGCCTGAAATTTCTGCAGCCGCAAACTATCCGGAGTTTTCCCTCGCATTCCGTTTGTCGTAAAATACCTGCATGGGCAAGGACCGGCCAAAGTCCGTCGAACTTGAGTGTCCGTGCTGCCAGGCGAAACTGATGGTTGACCGCGAGCTTGGCGTGGTGCTTTCACACACCCCGCCACCGAAACCGCCTTCCTCGGTGGATCTCGACGACACCGCACGGTTGCTCCGCGAGCAGGCTGAACGCGTTGAGGCAAAGTTCAAACTTTCCGTCGAAGCGGAGCGGATGAAGGATGACGTTCTGGAACGTAAGTTTGCGGAAGGTCTGAAAAAAGCCAAAGACCAGCCCGTGGAAAAACCGCTTCGCGATTTCGATCTCGATTGAACCGCGCTCTTCCCTGCGCAGACGCTCACGCATAAACTGGTCCGCAATGGAACGTCAATGTCGATCGGCGGTGCGTCTAGTATGCCTCTTGGGCACCTTGGCTCTCTCCGTCGCCACAAGTTCCCCTCAAGAAAGACCGAAGCTTCCAAGGCCCGTAAAAATGGACTTTGGCGTCGAGACAATTCGGAACACTATCAGCGGCGAATTGATTCTGCGACGCGCAAGTGATAGTGCGGCCAGCGACTCGCAGCCGGCGCAGCCTCGCGCCACGATCAAGATAAATGTGGGTTTGGTTGAGGTTGCCTGCAATGTTTTCGCGGCCGACGGGACCGCGGTGCGCGGCTTAACGGAAAATCAGTTCCGCGTGTTTGAAGACGGCGCCGAACAGAAAATCCAGCACTTTGACGCGTCGAGCGAAGGCGCAAACATCGCGCTGGTGATCGACGCGAGTCCCAGCGTCCTGCCAGACACAGTAGCGATGAAAGCAGCGGCGCAGGAGCTGATTGCCGGTCTTTCCCCCGCTGACGAAGTGGCAGTAATCGATTTTGCCGAGCATACATTTCTCTTGTTGCCGTTTTCCCGCGATCGCCGACTGTTGGCCAAAGCTGTCGCTGGAGTTGACGTCCGCGCTTTGTTTTCGGATACGATTGGCTCAAACATTTATCGTTCGCTTTACCTGG
>DATFQU010000148.1:0-7071 GCA_035264005.1 Candidatus Acidiferrales bacterium | reverse complement strand
TCGCAACCGCTCCCGCGGGACTAAGTGCGCCAGATTCCGTCGCGGTGCTGCGAGACCACGTTTTCATCGGCTATGGAGACGGTCACGCCCCGGACGGCTCCGATGGCAAGAGCAGTCAGGTGGTCGACTACCGCATGGATGGCAGTATCGCCTACGTCTACACTGTGAAAGGCCACAACGACGGCTTGAAAATTGATCCTTCCACTCAACGGCTCTGGGCGATGCAGAACGAAGACGCCAGTCCGAACCTCGTCATCATTGATCCCGAAACTCACCACACGAAACTCTACACGTTTGGGCCAACTCTTCATGGCGGCGGATACGATGACATGGCTTTCCGCGGCTGCAACGTCTACATCAGCGCTTCCAATCCCGCAAGAAACCCGAACAACGGGCCAGCCATCGTCAGCGCTCGCTTGCATGAGGGCATGGTCGACGTAGAACCTGTGTTGGCCGGCGACGCCATGGCCATTGATGTCACCACCGGTCAGAACGGCCAGCTCAACCTCCAAGATCCCGACTCGATGACACTGGATCCATTCGGCGACATTGTCCTCGACAGTCAGGGCGATCAGGAATTAATCACGGTCAGTAATCCTGGACCGGATCAGCGCGTCCTGCGCTTGCCGCTCAGCTTCCTATCGGGAGGCCGGCAGATGTCCGTCGAGGTTGACGACACGAACTTCGCCACCTCCACTCAGGGATTCATCCTTTTCGCGGATAAAGGCTTGAATGCCGTTTATCGCTTGACCACGAACGCCTTTGCACCCGGTGAGGCTTATACGGCTGCCGACGGCGGTCCATTCGTCGGCACACTGGATATGAGCACCGGAATCATCACCCCGATCGTGACTGGCTTGAGCGGCCCGGGAGGACTCGTTTTCGTTGACACGTCGAAACCGGACAGCGAGCGGGCCCGCGGTGACGTCGCGAATTCCTGCCGCGACCGGGGCGACGGAAACTCTCAGCAGTAAAAGCGCTCCCGATTCCGCTGGGTGAGTTCAAATTTCCTCGAACCTAACGCGCTTTGCGTGGCACAGGCTTCAGCCTGTGTGCTTCGTTTGTGGCGCGTTCATCGAGTTGTCGTCCCGAGTTGCGTTTGTTTCATGTAGGGGCGGCTTTACGCCGCCCGCTTTTTTTCTGTCATCCCGAGCGAGTCCCGATGCGTCTTTCATCGGGACAACGAGGAATCTTCTGCTGCCTTTGGTGTCATCCTGCCTGCCCTGAGTGCCGTGGCGAAGGGAGCGGAGCGCTTTTTGCGGAGTCGAAGTCCGTCGTTTGGACTCCGGCGGGTTTTGCCGGAGGCCTAGCTTCGAAGTCGCTTTGCCTTTGTTTTTACGTTGTCATCCTGAGGAGCGTTTTTCAGCGACGAAGGATCTCGCCTCGACGCTTTTGTCCCTAAGCTTTTTCGGATGCCCCATCCCCGGTTTTTGAATGTTGCGGTCCTTCGCCCGCTACTTCGCCGCGCTCCGCCCGCCGAAAAATGCTACTGTATCCGCAACGCGCCATCGCTCCTTGGCGCTCACGAAGAACGGGACTCAACGGATGTTTCGAATAGTTTTGGTTTGCACAGGCATTCCTTTAACCGAGGGTCCCTCGGGTGCCGAGGCTATTCAGGAAGAGTTCGCGCATAGATCTTGGCACAGCAACGTGAAGTGCACTTGGGATGGGCTACGACTTATTCTGCAGGCCGACAATGATTTCGATTCAAACGGTCTGGCATTGATGGACGAATTCTCTGATGCGATTTCAGCGTGTATTTCCCACGCTGGAGAAGGAAGCATTGAGGTCTTGTCTGTGGACGTTCTGGCAGACCGTTAACGGAAATCACCTATGACTGCCGCTCACACCAACTACGCCCTTGGCCGCACCCAGCAGGAGTACGCGCGCCTCGCGCGCCAGTCCGCGCTCCTTGAGCCGATGACTCGTCGCACCTTCACCGACGCTGGCATCGCCCCCGGCATGCGCGTCCTCGATCTCGGCTCCGGCGCCGGAGACATCTGCATGCTCCTCGCCGAAATGGTCGGTACTTCCGGCAGCGTCACCGGACTCGACCTCGACCCCAACGCTCTCGCCCACGCCCGCGAACGCGTCTCCGCCGCTGGCCTTCGCAACGTCTCCTTCGCCCAGTGCGAATTCTCCGCCTACGCGCCCGAAAAGCCCTTCGACGCTCTCGTCGGCCGCTTCGTCCTCATGTATCAGCCCGACCCCGCCGCTGCTCTCGCCGCCGCCGCGAAACATCTCAAGCCCGGCGGTGCCATCGCCTTTCTCGAACCTTGGTTCATGCCCGTGCCGCCCCGCGAAGACGTCCTCAGCCGCGTCGGCTCCTGCATAGTCGAAACGCTGCGCCGCTCCGGCGCTCATCTCGACCTCGGCCCGCGCCTGCACAAAGCATTCATGTCCGCCGGCCTGCCTCTGCCGCGCATGCGTTTTGAAATGCTCATGGATGGCGCTCCCGACTCGCCCATCTATCAGTACATGGCAGACACCTACGCCAGCATCCTGCCCAAAGCCATCGAGTTCGGCGTCCCCACCGCTGAAGGCCTCGCTTCCATCGAAGAAATTCCCCGGCGCGTCGCCGCCGACGTGCAAGCTATGGGCGTCGCCGCCTTCGCCGCCCCCCTCGTCTCCGCCTGGTGCAAAACCTAACCCTGCAGACAAAAACTCCAATGGCACACGCTCTCGGCTTGCGCGCGGCGTCAGTTAGGCTTTTGGGCCGCGAGGTGATGTTGTGCATCCGCGACTATCGCCGCGAAGCGAGGGTCGCCGTGAAGGGATTTGAGGTCAGGGTCCTTGTCGATAGCAAGATCGCCCTCTGCAGGAAGCCCGTGGTCAACAGCTCGGCGTAGGAACGAAAGCGCCTCATTTTTGTGCCCTTGAAGCGCCTCTGCGATACCGACATTGTAGACAGATTCGGCCGTCTGCGGGTGATCGGGACCAAGCACCCGGGTTTGAATTTCGATCAGATCCCGGAACGTCTTTTCTGCTTCTGCATTCCGCCCTTCGTCTCCGAGAACCCCAGCCAGATTGTTCATCGTCAGCAGCGTATCGGGATGCTCGGGGCCGAGCACGCGGCGTTCAGAGTCGAGCACCTCACGGTCCAGCTTCTCCGCCTCAGCGTAGCGCCGTTCGTGGTCAAGAGTATTCGCCAGGACGGAGATTGTCCTGATCGTATCGGGGTGCTCAGGGCCGAGCACGCGGTGTTGAATCTCGAGCGCATCGCGCAGCGTCTTCTCCGCTTCCGCATAGTTTCCTTCTTGCTGAAGAACGGTGGCCAGCGAGTCCATTACCATCAGTGTGCTGGGATTGTCGGGGCCGGATATCCGACGTCTGGCGTTAAGCAGCTCACGGTCGAGCTTCTCGGCCTCGGGGTAGCGTCCTTCGGTGTCGAGGTCCACTGCGAGATTGTTGAGTGTCGACAGTGTTGAGGGATCTTCGGGGCCGAGCACACGGCGCTCCCTGTCGAGAACGTCCCTGTTCGTGCTCTCGGCCAGAGCGTAGTGCCCCTCACGGTAAAGAATCGCGGCCAAGCGACGCATCGATGCCAAAGTTTCGGGATCGTCCTGACCCAACGCTTGGCGCGCAGTATCCAAGGTCTGGCGGTTGAGTTTCTCGGCGTCTGCAAAGTGTCCTTCCAATGTCAGGAGCCAAGTCAGGTCGTTCGCCAACTTCAGCGTTTCCCGGTTCCCCGGCCCATGAGTTTGGCGCTGTATGTCCAGGGAGTGCTCCAACAGGGGCTGTGCGCGGGGATACAGGCCCAGATTTTGATAGACCTCGCCCATGACGTTCATTAACTGAGCTTGCGTCTCCGGATCTTTTGCCAAGCCCGTATCTATCTCCTTTGAGGCGTCATCCAGGATTTCACGGGCAGTGACGCTATTACCCCGCGCTTCGCTGGGGTCGGAGACTTTGAACATCCCTTCCATGAAATCCGCTACACGCTGCGCCACTTCCGCTTGCTGGTTCGCGCGGTCGCGCTCAGTTGCGATGCGCCGTGCCTGCACGGCCATCGCTGCGGCAAACGCAATCAAAAGCAGCACGGCCGCACCGGCGGCCGCAACGGCGATACGATGACGCCGCACAAATTTGCTGGCGCGATATCCGGCGCTAGGAGGATGCGCCAGCACTGGCTCGTTGCGCAGATAGCGCCCGACATCCGCGCTCAGTTCTGAAGGCGACCCATACCGTCGGTTGCGGTCTTTCTCCAGCGCCTTCATGGTGATCCAATCCAGTTCTCCTTGCAGGTGACCAGCAAACGATTGCGGCTGCTCCTGTCGCAACTCCGCCGTTACGACCGATGCCGGGCCCAGCGCGCGAACGCGCATGCTTGGCTTCGGGGGTTCCTGCTCGCGAATCAGCCTCAGGATCGCCTCCAGCCCTGCGGCCCGAAACGTTTTCGCATCAAACGGGAGCACTCCCACGAGCAATTGGTAGAGAATTACGCCGAGCGCATACACGTCGGTGCGCGTATCGATATTCTGCTCGCGCTGGTCGGCCTGCTCCGGGCTCATATACTCCGGCGTACCCATCATCACCCCGAGCTCGGTAAACAGCGTTTTGTCAGTGAGCCGCTGCCCGGTAGCTTTGGCCAATCCGAAATCAATAATCTTCGGCACTGCTTTGCCCTCGTGTTCGACTACCAGCACATTCGAGGGCTTCAAGTCGCGGTGGATGATTGCCTTCTGGTGTGCGTGTTGCACGCCGTCGCACACCTGCAGAAACAGTGCGAGCCGCTCTTTCATCGTGAGCCGACGTTTGTCGCAGTATTCGGTGATGGGCAAGCCGGGAACATACTCCATGACAAAGTACGGGCGGCCTTCAGCGGTCGAGCCGGCCTCGAACACACGAGCGATGTTCGGATGATCCATGAGGGCGAGGGCTTGGCGCTCGGACTCAAAGCGGGCTACCACCGCTTTTGTGTCCATACCCGTCTTGATTAGTTTCAGCGCCACCGTGCGTTGGATGGGCTTCTTCTGCTCAGCAAGCCACACTTCGCCCATGCCGCCTTCGCCAAGCAACTGCAACAGCCGGTACGGGCCGATCGATTTGATTTCCGGAGTAACCGAAATTGTTCGCGAAGCCGAAGAACCCGGCGAACCAGGCGAGCGCGCAGAACCTACATTGTCGAGCGTCACATCCGCGTCAGCCGCAGGCACAGAAGCGGAAGCGCCCGTTGCGTCTGGGTTAGGCGCGTCGGGACCGAGCGCGGAGTTCGCAGGGCCATCGGTGCCAGATGAAGTGTCTTCTTTTCGTGGCCGGTGTGCTTCGCTCATGCACCCCTCAAGGCAGCGCGCCGTCCCGGTCCGATCACCCCTGTCGGGCTGCCAGGTTGGCCGTACTTTATACCCCGGCGATGCCGATGCGCAACGTCGCGCCCCTCAAGTCTCATTTCCCATTGCGCGTCTCCTCCGCGCGAGGTGCTCTTGCATGGAAGGCTCACCCTCACCTTAGCGGCTATTTTTCCCTTGGCATTACCTTAACTCTGTGGTACACATACTTCTGCAGTCCTGATCTTCGGGTCAGCGCAGAAATTTGGAAGGAAAGTGCAAGCAGCCGCGGAAACGCGGCTTTTTCCATTTATGGGGATCAAGAGGGCCACATTTGGCCCTTATAGATGGGCGCGAGGCGAAAGGACAGCGCCTGGAAGTCTAATCGCTGAATCTATGAAGAATTAGAACTCGATGCAAAATATTGAAAACAAACGATCGGAATCATTTCTAATCGCTGAATTTCGCGATTTTTTCAAACGGGAAGCCTATTTTCGAACACTGGATTTTCGCAGCGCGTTCGCATCGGCCGAGCGCCTCTGTCATGCGACGACTTTCGCTTTTGACTGCTCATCACTCGCTTGCCCCGAGCTTGGTCGAAGGGTTACCAGCCACTCGCTTGTCCTGAGCGAAATCGAAGGGCCACTGGCTGTCGATTCTAATCGCCAGACCCCTGAATTATTAGAAACGAACGTAAGTTGCAGAAAACAAAGAGAAGGAGTCCTTTCTAATCGCCAGTGCTTTGCGCTTTTTCCAAGCCATTTTGCCCGTTCCCGAACTGCCTTTCTAATCGGTACACAAAAGCACAGTCGCAAAACGCTAATTCGCACAAAACACACCACATCACAATTTCCAATCGGGACTGAATTCCGCCTTTTGCCTTCTCGCCCGCATCTCCCCGAACTGCGCTACCATGGGAATCGGGCAGCATCGAATACCCTGCTCCTAAAATGCCGACACGACCATTTATTCCGCCGCGAAAATTCCGCGCCGCGCTCCTGCGCGTCACCGAACTCACTCCGTCCACCAAGCATTTCGAATGGGAAGTGGTCGACGGCGGCGCGCTCGACTTTTACGCCGGCCAATTCCTCTCCCTCGAAGTCCCGCGTGACGGCAGTGAGGAAGACCGCCCCTACTCTATCGCTTCCGCGCCTCGCGACGGAAAAACTTTCGACCTCTGCCTCAATCGCGTCGAAGGCGGCTACGTCTCCAATTATCTTTGCGATCTTCAGGCCGGAGCCAGCGTCGGCGTCAGCGGCCCGCACGGTTCCTTCGTCGTTTCGCCGCCCGTCGAACAGGATCTCGTTTTCGTCGCCACGGGCACGGGCATCGCGCCCATTCGCGGCATGCTCGCGGAAATTTTCAACGCGCATCCGAATCTTTCTCACGACCTCTGGCTCATCTTCGGCGTGCGCCATCCCGAAACAATTCTTTATCGCGAGGAATTCGAAAACTGGGCCGCGCAAAATCCGCGCTTCCATTTTCTCCCCACGCTCAGCCGCCCTCCCGCGGACTGGTCCGGCAAAACAGGATACGTTCAGGAGCATCTGCGAAAACTTTTTGCCGGTCGCAAGGACTTCAAAACTTACATCTGCGGATTAAAAGCGATGGTCGACGAAGTGCGTTTTATTTTGAAGGAAGAATTTGGGCTGGATCGAAAACAGATTCGCTTCGAAAAATATGATTAGCGCGAAAACTACGACACGAACGCGCAGCCGACGCGGCTTCGCGCGCCTTCGATCTTCTGCGTGTACACCTTGCGAAGATTCACACGCAGCGGCGGCAGAATCGGAACGTGCAGTAC
>DATFQU010000147.1:0-5017 GCA_035264005.1 Candidatus Acidiferrales bacterium | reverse complement strand
GGATAAATCGTGCCGCCCGCCATATTGTGCGTATTCTCCAGCGTGACTAGCCCAGTCTGCGAATAGTTGGGACTCTTCGCGCGAATAAGCGATTCCACCAGCGGCCACGTCAGGATCCCGTCCGGCGCGAACGTCGCCCTCGGAAAGCAGCCCGCCAGCGCAGACATCGAAGCAAGCTCATATTGATTTACGTGCGCGCGCTGCTCGCAGATCACTTCCAGTCCGGGTCGCGTCCATGTCTTGATCGCGATCAGGTTCCCCATCGAGCCGCTGGGCACAAACAGCGCCGCTTCGCGTCCAAACATTTCCGCCGCGCGCTCCTGCAGCCGATTGACCGTAGGATCTTCGCCATACACGTCGTCGCCGACCGCCGCTTCGGCCATCGCGCGGCGCATCGCCGCCGTAGGACGGGTCACCGTATCGCTGCGGAGGTCGACGATTGCGTCCGCGTTCTGTCCGTTCCAGCTTTTCGTGTCGTACACCGTTGCTCACCCATAAACTGTAAGCCAACGCCCTTCATCTTCCATCACGATGGCTCGCAGTGCGCGTTCAATATTGTCACGAGTAAGATGCTTCACAAACAGCATAGGCTCACCAAAGAGGTAATCCACATTCTCATTATCCATACACCAGAACACGTTGTTTGGTGTCGCAACGATGAACGTGTACTCGCGACCGTCCTCCAAAATCACATGTACGTCGATGTTGTCGTTCTCGACGTTGACATCATCCAACTCCGACAAATACTCAATCTTCCTGATTCTTGCGGACATTGAAGGTCGTGCCCAGTATTCAAGTGAGCAGTTCTACGAATATCTCATTAGAAATCGCCAATCTCTCGGCGTTTAGGCGAATGCAATCGCCGTCGCGCTCCAGTAGGCCTGAATTTAACAGGTTTGTAATTTTCGGAGATATATTCGCGCCGTATTCACGTTCGATACGCGCGAGGTCGATTCCGGCGAGTTGGCGCAGCCCGAGGAAAAACTCTTCGTTTAAAGCCTGCGCTGCCGTGACGGATTCTTCTTGTTCGACTGGCAGCTTTCCCTGTTCGATCGCCCCAACGTAAGCCGCAGGATCGTGCGTGTTCGACCAGCGCTTCATTCCGTCGAATGAATGCGCGCCCGCGCCAAGTCCGAGATACGGCTCGCGCCGCCAATATTTCAAATTATGCTTGGATTCGCGCCTTGGCAACGCCCAATTCGAGATTTCGTAATGCTCGTAGCCACTCTGCGCCAGGAACTCGCACGCGCGCTCATAGAAATCCGCCATCGCGTCATCGCTCGGCACCTCCGCCGCGCTATATTTCTTTCCGGCGTTGAGGATTTCTCTGCCCAGACGGCTTCCTTCATCCACTTCCAGCAAATAAATCGAAACGTGTTCCGGATGAAGCGCGAGTAACTGATCGAGAGACGAATCCCAGCTTTGCTGCGTTTGATAAGGCAGGCCGGCAATTAAATCCATGCTGATATTGTCGAACCCGGCGCTGTGCAGAGCCCCCACAGAGCGATAAACTTCGTCGCGCCGGTGCATTCGTCCGGCAGCTCGCAGTTCTTTGTCGTCGAACGATTGCACGCCCATGCTGACGCGATTCACACCCGCAGCCTTCCATGCCGCGGCTTTCTCGCGCGTAATCGTTTCCGGATCCGCCTCAAGCGTGGCTTCTTCCCATGCGCCGCCGAAAGTTTCGCGAATCGTTTCCAGAATCCGCGCCAGGTCTGTGGTCTCCAGCAGGCTTGGCGTACCACCGCCAATGTAAACCGTGTTCGCATGCAGGGTCTGTTGCCTTGCGCGTGAGCGAATTTCTTTGCACACGGCATCCACGTATGGCGCGTACAGGCTGCGTGAAAACACTCCGGTGTGAAAATTGCAGTACGTGCATTTCGTCTGGCAAAAAGGCACCTGCACGTACACACCAAAGTTGGCCGGCACGGTCCGTAGACTCTTTTCAGGAATGCTCATGCACATCCATCCGAAACAATTTTCACCCGCGCTTCGCGTCGCCGCGGGCCGTCAAATTCGCAAAAGAAAATTGCCTGCCATCTTCCCAGCGCCAACTCTCCGTTCTCGATGAAAACCGTCACCGTGCTTCCCGCAAGCGCCGCCTTGATGTGCGAATCCGCATTTCCTTCGGCATGATTATACGCGCGCGATTCGGGCACGAGCCTATCGAGCGTTGCTTCAATATCTCGCGCCACGTCGGGGTCGTCGCCTTCATTGATGACCACGCCCGCTGTTGTGTGTGGCACAAAAACGTAACAAACTCCGCTCTTGCATCCGGATTCCGCGACCACCTTTTCGACTTCGGCGGTGATCCTCTTCATCTGCGTGTGACGCGCAGTCTGAACTTCGATCGTCCGCGTGAGGCCGCGCCTTTCTTTCGCAGACGCGGAATCGGGCTTCATCACGCACGACTCATTGAAGGTCCGACGCCGCAGACGCGCCGTAAAATCCAAACCAGGGCTTTGCCGCGCGCAAGCCTCGATTCACGTTCTCGATATTTTTGACACCCTGATTCGCCAGCCAATCCTGAAACGCGTTCAATCCTTCTTTCGCATAAATGGGAACGCCGTCCTTCCACGTTGCGCGCCCGCAAAGCACGCCCGAAAAATTCACGCCGGCCTGTCCGGCCAATTCGAGAGTCTCGATAAATGTGTCATTGCTCACGCCCGCTGACAGATAAATGAACGGTTTCTTCGCCGCAGCGGCCGCTCGGCGAAAATGATCCATGGCCTCTTCTTTTGGGTAAGCCGAATCGCCCTTGCAGGATTTCGCTCCCGCAACATACGCCATGTTCACGGGCACTTCGACTTTCAGCACGTCGATCGCGTACTGCGACTTGGAAAACTCTTCTATGGTTCGCGTCACGATCTCCGGCTTTTCCTTCGCGTAGTCGATTCCCTTCTCGTCCATTCCTTCGGCATAGCCAACAAACTCCGCGAACAGCGGGAGATCTTCGCCCGCGCACTCCGCGCCGATGCGCTCCACCCACGCATGCTTGATGTCATTTGTCGCGGGCGGATCAAACGGCGTGTAGTAAAGCAAAATTTTCACGCAGTCCGTGCCTGCGTCCTTCAATCTGCGCACAGACCAATTCTCCAGCAAATCAGGCAAGCGCCCCGGGCGCGTGTTGTCGTAACCGCTGTTTTCATACGCGAGCAGCAATCCCGCGTTCGATGAGCGCCATCGCGCCGGCTGCAAGCCGTATTCCGGATCCAGCAAGATCGCGCTCGCATGCGGCGTCAGTACGCGCACCACAGCCTGCTTGAATTCGGACATCATCTCGGGAGTGACCGCGTGCGGATCGATGCCTTTATCTTTCGCGATCGATTTTCGCAGCGAGCCGCGCTGATCCATCGCTGCCGCGGCGATCACGCCGGCAGCCGTCGAAACTTTTTGAAGGCCCTTCAGTTTTCCGGGCGTGAGCTTCATAAGCCGTCTCCTCGGGGCTGGCAACTCGACGTCTGGGCGAGGGTCGCCAAAACGCTGCAATTTTAGCACGCAGCAGACGCATCGTCTCCTCGTTCAAAGTGTAATTAGACGGTGGCCGCTGCAAGATCTGTCAGCCGCCGATTTAAGACTATCCAGCAAGCCGACACCATGTCGCGCAAGAAATGGCAGCAGACACAACGCTCGCTCCTGCAGTCCATGCTGAGGATAAAGCGCGCTGACGAGCTCCGCCTCATGCCGGTCGAGCACGCCGGTTCGTGTGTTTTCTGCGCGTCCCGCTTTTCTGCGTAATTTCTCGAATTGATAGAGCATTTTCTGTTCGGCGGTGTCTCTCGCTCCTGCAAGCGTCTCATCGAGAGCCGCCAGTGGTCTGCGGTAGGCCGCTAGCATTTTCCGTAGCGCCTTTTCGTCGCGCGCAAATCGTGTTGCCAGTCCTCGCGGAAGAAATTGCGTCTCCATTTGTCGGCGAAGCTGCTGACGTCCCTCAAGCACGTCGCGAATATCCAAGCCATACTTTTTCAGCGTGCGCCCAACCTGCGCTTCAATCAGCGTAAAGCTGGTCCGCGGCAAGATCGCAGGCATTCGCCCAAGCACGCGCCGGTAAACCACTTGCGCCTGCGCCAGGTACGCAACTTCTGCTGGGCCGCCGATGTATGCGGCAGTTGGCAGAATGAAGTCCTGCAACACCGGACGCAACAAAACGCTTGCCGTGACCGTTTCAGGCTCTTCGTCGATCCTTTGCAGCAGTTCGCCCGCATTCAGGCGCAGGTTTCCCGCAATGAAGCCATCGCCCTTTCGCCTCACTGCTTCGCGTTTGCCATCAATCTCCAAAAACAAAAGCGTCGATTGCGGCGTTACTTTGACCTGCGCGTGAAACCCTGCGCGCTCGAGCTGTTTGCCTCGCGCGAGCAGTTCCTCCGTGATCGGGGCTGCGTCTTCCGCCGCTTTTCGATAAATCGGACGCGCCAGTTCGTGCAGCCGCCTATCTAGCGGGTCAAGCAAGATCAATCCTCGGTCCTTCAGCAGCCGCGCCAGCAATTTGCCGAATGCCAACCCAAACGTTTCGCGTGCGTCATAGGACGCCTTCAATGCATCGACAATGTCCCGCTTAGCGGGGCCTCGCAACAACTCCGCCGCGTGTTCCACAACCGCGTCCACTGAGCCGCCTACCGCGACCTTTCCAACGCTTTGCCCTTCGACGCCCTCCTGCAACGGCACTTCGAGTCGCGCAATCCCATATCGTTCGCCGAAGAAAACCTGATTTGCCTCGGCAAGGTCGTGATCTTCTGTCGCCATCCAAAAAACAGGGACTGCGTCGACGCCAGCTTTCGTCAGCCTTTCCGCCCAGCGAATCGCGTCCAGCGCTTTGTAAATGCTGTACGCCGGCCCGCTAAACAAACTGACTTGCTGACCCGTCACGATTGCAACGGCGCCGTTTGCGAGCCGCTCGATATTCTTTTCGGCCTCGGCGTCCGAGCCCAACTCGCGGTTTTGCGCCCTAAGAACTTCAACCACAGCGTTGCGAATTGCGGGATCAAGAGCGACTTCTTTTGCCGCGGCGCGAATTCCT
>DATFQU010000146.1:0-23633 GCA_035264005.1 Candidatus Acidiferrales bacterium | reverse complement strand
CGCTTCCAAATTTCCCTGCGCTTCAAAATCTCTCCGAACCCGAACGCGCCGACGCTCTCGCCTCTCGCATCCACATCGGCCCCGAAATCGACTATCTCGAACGCGCCTTCGACGCCTCCAAGTACGGCGAATTCTCCCGTGCGCCCTATCTCGAAGCCTCCATTCCTTCGCTCCTCGATCCCTCCCTCGCTCCCGCGGGCAAGCACGTCATGTCCATCCACATGCAGTACGCGCCCTACAAATTGAAAAATGGCGATTGGCCTTCGCAACGCGATGCCCTCGCCGACGCTGTCATCAAGACTCTCGCCGAATACGCGCCCGACCTTCCCTCCAGAATCCTCGCTCGCCGTGTCATCACTCCGCTCGATCTCGAAACTGACTACGAACTCACCGGCGGCCACATTTCCCACGGCGAACTCGCCCTCGACCAGCTCTTCACCATGCGCCCGCTCCTCGGCTTCGCCCGCTATCAATCTCCCATCCGCGGACTCTTCCTCTGCGGCTCCGGCACGCATCCCGGCATCGGCCTCACCGGCGCCTCCAGCCTCAACTCCTCCCGCCAAATCCTCAAATCCCTCCGCTGAAACACGCGCGCGCTTTTTTGTAAGGTTTTCCACCTTCTTGGGACTACCAGTAATAGGGAAGGCTTAGAGAGCGACGGCGCCACCGGATGTTGCAGCCTGCTAGGCGCTTTCGATGGCTCGACGGCCCGCCCACTCTACTCAAGGAGAAAAGGAATGGCGACCGCAAATCAATCAACCACCGTTGCCTTGTCACACACGGTATCCGCTGAAGTTTTTCAGCCCAATTCCCCTGTCAAATCCCGTTTGAAGCCTATCTTTATCGGCCCGAATGGCCTGCGTGCTGGCTGGCGGTTGCTCATCTTTTTCTTGCTCCTGAGCATTCCCGCAACCGCTCTGTTTATCATGTCCCATAACCAGACCGCTCCTTCCACCCCACAAACAATCACACCGTTTCTGCTATCCGCAAGTGACGCGATTACTCTCGCGATCCTCGCCGGCGCCGCCTTTCTCATGGGAAAAATCGAACACCGCAAATTCGGCGGATACGGCCTGTCGCTGACTCAGGCGTTCCGTCGCGAATTTTGGATCGGCGCCCTCATCGGTTTTTCGACCATCACCGGCACGTTGCTTACCCTATTTCTCTTGCATGCCTACCACATTTCCGGCTTGGCTCTTCACGGTACAGCGATTCTCTCGTCGCTCGCCGCATGGGCCGGCACATTTCTCCTCGTCGGATTGTTCGAGGAATTCGCGTTCCGCGGATACGTCCAATTCACGCTCGGTTCTGGAATCGGTTTCTGGCCGGCCGCCACTCTGCTGTCCGCTCTCTTCGGCTTGGGTCATCTCATCGCCAATCCATATGAAAATCTCATCGGCTCCGCTGCTGTTGTGCTCTTCGGTCTTCTCCTGTCCTTCTTCCTCTGGAAGACCGGAACTCTGTGGTGCGCCGTCGGTTTCCATGCCGCCTATGACTGGGGCCAAACCTTCTTCTACGGTGTCCCTGACAGCGGAATCACGCCCTATCACAATCTTCTGCATTCCGTTATGAGCGGTCCAGCGTGGCTCACCGGCGGTATCGTCGGCCCGGAAGCCAGCATCTTAACGCCCGTCGCCCTGCTGATTGCCGCGTTGCTCTTTGGCCGCTACTATCGCAGCCGCCGTTCTCATGCGGGACAAACGCTTCCAACGCAAACGGTGATTTCGTAATGTCTCTAGTCCCCAGTCCGACCCTTCTTCGATTGGGCTGGGTGACCTGCTTGCAGACGAAAAAAACACTGTGACCGACAATCGCCCAGCACTGGAACAGCAGTTCGAGCGGATACTCGCCGAACACGGCCCTGCTATATCGCGCCTCGCCTTCAGCTACGAGGCCGTAAGAAGCGTACGGGAGGAACTCATGCAAGAGATCGCCATGGCCATCTGGAAAGCGTTGCCGCACTTTCGTGGTGAATGTTCCGAGCGCACATTCGTATACCGCATCGCTCACAATCGCGGCCTCAGCCATGCCTCTCGTCGCCGTCCAGCGCATGATCCGCTCGATGAGCTCACAGACGCCGATCACCCGGCTGACCCGCGGCCAGATCCCGAGGAGCGTGCTTTGCACGCCCGCAATCGCGCCCGGCTCGCCTCTGCCATTCAGGCCTTGCCCGTCGCTCAGCGCCAAATCATCGTGCTGATGCTCGAGGGCCTTTCGCACGCGGAAATGGCAGAAGTCCTCGGTGCCACCGAAAACAACGTCGCCGTCCGTTTGGTGCGCGCCAGAAACGCTCTGAAAGATGCGCTGGGAGGAAAACAATGACTCAAGATCGTGAAATCGAAAATTGGCGCGAGCAGTGGGGCAGTCTTGCAGAACCATTGCCGGAGACTCGTCTCATCCGCGAAAAGATCAAGCGCCAGGAGCGCCGCTTCATCCTCGATAATGTGCGCGAAACTGTCGCGGTCCTTGTCGGCCTGTACCTCGCATTTTATGTAAAGCAGCACGAGTACTTGCTGGGAACCGGCTTTGGGATTGCTGTTTGTGTCGTCATCTTCGTCAGCGCCGGCTATCAAATATGGTTCCAGCGCGGCGTCTGGCGCGCCGAAGCGCAGTCAACCCGCGCCTTCTTGGAACTTTGGCAGAGAAGGGTTGTTGCGAAGATCCGCATTCTTCGTTTCGGCGTCTACTTGTCTGTTGTTTGGATTTTTGTCTGTATCGCTCTAGGGATCGCGAATTGGGGAACTCTGGGTCCCAATCTCAAATCTCATCCTGCGTCCTGGATTGTAACTCTCATAGCAAGCCTCTTCGGCCTCCCAGCCATATTCGCTTGGGCAACATGGCTCAAGCGCCGCAAAGTCGCCGAATTGAACGAAGTCACCAAAATCCTCGCCGACCTTCGCGACCTGCCCTAAGCCCCGACTCGGCATTGTCAGCCACGTCCGAGTCACACATTCTCACGGAATTTCAGAATCGGAAGCTGCGTAGCAGTATCCTCTTAACCATGACCGCGCCGTCCAACTTGTTGAGTTTCGTACCATTCTTTTGGAGGACACTCTTTGTGTATTTCAAATGGAGCCTCGAGTGGTCGTTCGTGTGGCCACCGGGGTTGGTGGCCACGCTGGTTCTATTAGGGAATCTTGGGGCTTCGCTAGCCCTGAAATGGCCTTTCCGTGCTGAACGATGGAAGAAGAGCTATTGGCTCGTCTTTGCAAACTTCTTGTTCATCCCTGTCATGCTGGCAATTGGAGTCATTTGGGCGCTCGATCCGTCGTCAGTACAACGAGGCAAACCAAACTTCTTCGCGGCTTGGACTCCGGATGGCCTCCTCATTGTGTCTCTTATCCTCGGCATTTATTGGATTTATCGCATGAAGGGCCTTCGATGGTTCGGTGCGTCAATTACGCTCGTCGCGCTGTGGATGCTGTACTGGGCAGGGTGCATTACTACCATGGCCCTAAGTGGCTACTGGCTGTGAGGCACACGACCCGCTGCAGTTTCGCATCAAGCTCCATCGTGTTCCATCCGCTCTGCGGCTCCATGCCTATATTGTCATTCCGAGCGAGGATGCGACGAGCATCCGACGAGGAATCTGCAGTTGCTTCTGCATTTTTCCTTGACAATTTAGTTATAGTATAGTACACATGCTCGTGCGGGTAATTTCCCCGCCAAGCCACCTTACGGTGGCTTTTATGTTCTTTAGCGGAGTTTGTCGCACCCGGTATTTCGACATGAACGGAAGATCACGTCGGCTCTTTGAAATCGAAAGAGCCTTCCTCGCTACAGCAAGTTTTCCTCCTCAAGCGAACAAAATTCGAACGTCTAATCGACAGACCTATGAATTATTAGAAGTTGCCGTAACTTGCACAAAACAAACACTCGGACTCATTTCTGGCAATAATATACTTGGCTAACCAAAACATGCTACGCTGAGCCTGCCGTGACAGGGCTAAGGCCATAAGACTTTTGCCAGTTGCCTCAGATTGTCGAACCGCTGCTTGTCATACATCCAAAAATCATCGCGGGAGCGAGCGTTCGCAAGGCAGCGTTCGTAAACGCGGCGCATAGGATAGTTGTCGTTTCCATTCGCTTCACGCGCCCAGATGTGAGCCTCGTAGGCAATCAAATCTGACGCCTGAAGCTGCACGGCTATTTCGCCGTCGGCAAACGAAAGCTCGCCCAAACGACGTGCGAGCGAGGGTTCTGTGGATTTCAGTCCCGCGTAACACAGGTTCGCCCATCCCTCCATCTGCCTGTCCTCATCCACAACGATGTTGGCGACGGTTCCGACTCTGCAATAGCCGGTGATGCGAATGACATTGGTGACGAAGGCCATGAAGACAGGCTTCGAGGGCGCACCAGAGGGATGTTCGCGCGTCGCACCTGTCCAAACGCGACGCCATTGAACGCCATGCTTGTCCCACTCCGAGCGCAGAACGCCAGAAGCGAACGGATATATTTTGCGCGATTCGATCACGTGCAGAAGCCTGTCTAGGAATTCGAGGAGTTTTCTTTTCTTCCATCCGTCATACTCGCTGACAGGACTGCCTCGGACGGCGGCCCAAAATCTCTTCGCATGAAATTCTTTCACTCGGTAGCGCGCGAGGACGTTTTTCCATTGAATCTCAAACTTGCGCCACTCGAAGACGCCGCCAAAATAGCCCGCCAAGACGCAGTTGTGCGAATTGTCATGCGTTCCGCTGTCGTCCATGTAAGCCTGCATCATGATGAACAATTTCGCGTGCTGGTTCAGAGGATGCGAAGATAGCGCACGCCTGAGAATCCAGCTTGGTTGACTTTTCCGACGCGGCACGGCACACTCGCAGTGTCGTGCCGCGAAAATCAGAACGCTCGCCGAATCGTTCCGAACCTTCCTCGAAGAATGCGCGGAGCGAATATGCGACGTTTTCTGACGCCTTGAAACGAGTTTTGTCTGTATCTCACTCGGAGATGCAGAGTAAGCTCAATACGGCGAAAAAGCGCGGGGCTTCTTCCCGCGCTTCCCGCGCCAAACATTAGTTGACCGCCGTTTCTCCCACCTTGCCAGTCACCTCCGAGAAGGTGAGCCGCTTCCCCGCGATCTGCGATAAGGCTATGTCGAAACGCTCTCCGTCTTTCAGTTTCCGGCCATGCTCGTCTTTGCGATTGTTGAACCTGAAAACTTGCTCGTCCAGATAGCGAAACAGGTGGAAAGGCTCGACAGCAACGTACGTGCCTTTCAGTCCGCGCTTCAAGAGCGACCAGAAGTTTTCCATTCCGTTCGTATGCACCTTGCCGTCAACGTAGCGTTCGGCATGGTCAATCATGTAGTGCGCGTAGTGGCGGATAAGGCCTTCATACGATTGAAGTCGGTCTGTCAAAAGCACGGACATTGGCGTGACGTTCTCTTTGACTTCGCGGTGCATGAGAGGCTTACGGCGATTATCAATCACCTTCGCCCGAACCTCTCCACCACGCTCCAGAAACCCCATCACGGCAATCTTATCGTGCGGCCCACCACCGCGAACGATTCGGCGGCGATGCACGTTACGGTGCATGTTGCGAGCCTTTCCGCCGATGAATGTTTCATCCACTTCCACCTCAGACCCCGGCCCACCAAGTTTCACGAGCGAATTGGTTTGGAGCGCAAGACGCAGGCGATGCAGCACAAACCAAGCCGACTTCTGAGTGATTCCCACTGTGCGCCCTACCTCGTAGGAGCTAACTCCGTTCCGGCAGTTAACGAGCATCCAAAGGGCAACAAGCCACTTGTCGAGAGGGATTGCCGAATCCTCGAAAATCGTTCCCACTTTGACAGAGAATTGCTTCTTGCACTTTTTGCACTTCCATCGCTTTTGCGTGGCAAGATAGTAGTGCTCACCGTGACCGCACTTCGGACAAATCGGGCCGTCCTCCCAGCGCAGAGCGGCGATGGCGTCAATGCAGGTCTGTTCGTCTTTGAAGTATCGGATAGCAGCTTGGAGCGTCTTTGGTTTGTCCATAATGCGATAATCATAGCTAGAATCCGATGGTTAGTCAAGTATATTATTGCCTCATTTCTAATCGACAGAGTTCAGCGTTTTTCCCAAGGTATTTTGTCCGTTTTCGAACACCAAAATTCAGGGGCTCCATCCTCCCGCCTCAGCGCCTCCTGCGCTATAATTGTTGCCTCAAATTGGCGTGCAGCCCTCAGGAGGCACTGATATGACGTCCCCGGCACGATCTCTCGGTCGCGGCGAATTCAAGAACGAGCCCATCAAGGATTTCTCGAAGTCCGAAAACCGCAAAGCCATGGAAGCGGCCCTCAAAAAAGTCTCCGGCGAACTCGGCCGCGAATACCCCAACCTCATCGGCGGCAAAACCGTTTTTGCCGGCGAAAAGACCAAATCCACCAATCCCTCCCATCCCGATCAAGTCATCGGAATTTTTCAGAAGGGAACCGTCGAAATGGCCAATCAGGCCGTCGAAGCCGCGGACAAGGAATTCGCTTCCTGGAAGCAGGTTCCCGCCGACGAGCGCGCTGAATGCTGTTTCCGCGTCGCCGAAATTCTTCGCAAGCGCCGCTACGAAATGAACGCTTGGCTCTGCTACGAAACCGGGAAAACCTGGACTGAAGCCGCCGCCGACACCGCCGAACTCATCGACTTTGGCGAATACTACGGACGCGAAATGCTGCGCCTCGCTGGCCCGCAAAAACTTATTCCGAACGCAGGCGAGAAAAATTTCCTGAAATACATTCCGCTCGGCGTCGGCATCGTCATTCCGCCGTGGAATTTCGCCGCAGCCATCATGGGCGGCATGACTATGGCCGCCATCGTCACCGGCAACACCGTCGTCGTAAAACCGTCGAGCGATTCGCCCACCGTCGCCGCATTTTTCATGGAAATTCTCCGCGAGGCGGGCGTGCCCAATGGCGTCGTGAATTTCTTCACTGGCCCGGGAGCCACCGCCGGCGAAGCTCTTGTCGCGCATCCGAAGACGCGCTTCATCGCTTTCACAGGGTCCAAGGAAGCGGGCCTGCGCATCGGCGAACTCGCCGCAAAAAAACAGGACGGGCAAATCTGGATCAAGCGCACCGTTCTCGAAATGGGCGGCAAGGACGCCATCATCGTTGACGACGAAGCCGATCTCGATTCCGCCGCGGAAGGCGTCGCGCAAGCGGCCTTCGGCTATCAGGGACAGAAATGTTCGGCGTGCTCGCGCGCGATTGTCGCCGAAAAAGTCTACGACAAATTCGTCGAGAAATTGCTTCCGCAGGTGAAGAAGCTGAAAGTCGGCCCGGCGGAAAATTTCGACAACTACATGGGTCCGGTCATCAATAAATCCGCGATGAAAACCATTCTCGACTACATCGAAGCGGGCAAAAAAGAAGGCCGCCTGCTCACCGGCGGTGGAAAAGCCAAGGGAGACGGCTACTTCATCGAGCCAACCGTAATCGCCGATGTGAAGCCGAACGCAAAAATCGCGCAGGAGGAAATTTTCGGTCCCGTGCTCGCGGTGATTCCTGCGAAGGATTTTGACGACGCGCTGCGCATCGCCAACGGAACCGAATACGGCCTCACCGGCGCGGTCTACACGAAAAACAAAAAGAAACTTGCGCGCGCTTCCGAAGAATTCCATGTCGGCAATTTGTATCTGAACCGCAAATGCACCGGCGCGAAAGTCGGCGTGCATCCCTTCGGCGGATTCAACATGTCCGGCACGGACTCCAAGGCCGGCGGCCAGGATTATTTGCTCCTGTTCCTCCAGGCCAAAGTCGTCGCCGAAAAAGTTTAGGAACAAGAGAGCAATTCAAACGGAATGAGTAAAAAAGCTGAAGAAACCGAGCTGCCATGCACAGGCAAGGATGCTCGCGATCGCGATCCCAAACAGAACTCGGATCCAAATATGGAGAAGTCCCGACGGATAGAGGTGGCAATATTCACGGGTGATTCTGAGATTTTTTTCCAGATAGAACCCAACGTAACTGATTTTCCCGTCTTCCGGAAGCTTGGAATTAACCTTGGCAAGCATGATGTACGACAGAGCGTTGGCGGCAAGTGTGCAAGACAATCCGACGATGAAAAACGTCAAGGCGCTGAGGAGATGGGATCTCATGACTGTTAGCGTTGGGAAGCGGTTTGTGCCTCCGTCGTAGCTCGGCTAGGAGTGAGGCGGAAGAGGAAGCGCAAAACCAAATACGCGATGGGGCCGGTGGCGAGCAGGAGCGGCGAGTAGCGCATCACGAATGGCTCGCTGTACATGATTTTTATGGCGCACAAAATCGCCGGCAAAATAATCACGCAGGCCATGCCGAGCCCGCCGCCCGGAACGCGAAATCTTCGCGGAGCATCCGGCGCTTTCTGGCGCATGCGCCACGCGGAAAGCAAAGTGAGCAGGGAAGTCGCGATACGCGTCCATATATATATGTCCACCAGCGCGACCACATCCCACTTCGCGAGGATGCAGTAAACGACCAGCGAAATCAGGATCGCGCGCGCGGGCGTTCCGTACCGCGAGTGAATTTTCCCGAGGCCCTGCGGAAAAAATCCGTCCTCGGCCATCGTCGCGGGAATTCGCGTGGTGTAAAGAATCGTGCTGTTCGATAGCGCTAGCGTGCCAATAATGGATCCGATGAGCATCGCGACGCCGAGCGATTCGCCGCCGGCGAGGCGCGACGCGGTGACGATGTAGCCCGTGTCCCACGCGGACCAGTTGCCGAGCACGGCAAGCGCAAACGCGACGGGCAAAATGTACGTGAGAATTGTGAGCGGCGTGTTCCACACGAGCAGCCGCGCGAAAGTGCGCTGCGGATCTTTCATCTCCTGCGTGACACTGGAGAGTTGTTCGTAGCCCGCGTAATTCCACATCGCCAGCGCGAGGCCGGAACCAAAAACTCCGGCGAGCGGTTTTCCGGGAGGCACAAACGGAAGAAGTGGATTGTGGTGCCAGTGCAAAATTCCAACGACGCAGAGCCAAATCACCGGAACGAAAACAATCGCTTGCAGCACGACGGCGAGCCAGCCCGCGACTTTGATTCCCCGCAAGTTCAAAAGCGCGAGCACAATTAGAATCGCGCAAGCGCCGAGCCATTTTTTATTTCCGGTGAGCCACGGAAAATAATTTGCGAGGTAGTCCATCAGCAAAACGCCGTAACAACTGTTCAGAAGAAATGTGCCGGTCCAATTCCACCAGCCGCACTGGAATCCCCAAAAATCTCCAAACGCCGCGCGCGTCCAGCGATAGAAGCCGCCCTGCACAGGCATCATGCTGTTGAGTTCGGCGGACGCGAGAGAAATCGGAATGCTCCAGAAGAACGGCACGATCGCGAGAAACACGATGGCCATTCCGGGGCCGGAGCCTTTGAAAATTTCTTCGTAGCCGAACGGTCCGCCGCACGTGTATCCGTAGAAAACGGCGAGCAGTGGAAGAAAACCGATTTGACGAATTGCGCCGCTGGAGATTACGGCAGGGCTTTTCGAGGCAGCGTCATGAATGGCCATTTGTTTAGTGTGGAGAGCGGCATGATAGTGAACGTGGCGCACTCTTTCAATGAGATTCAGGAGCAATGACGCGAAGAAACAGGCGGAACGCTACTACTTCGCGCGGATGAAGCGCGCGATAGGAAAGTAGGACGAAGGCATTTTGTTTTGTCGCGGCTGAAGCCGCGACCCTCAAAGCGCGTAAACGGAGCCGTTCGCGGTGGGCATTTTTCGCGGAGCGCGAGAGCGGCATGATATTGAACCGCGCCGTGCAATTCAACGAGATTCGACGCCGACGGTCATTTGACGAATTTGAATGGGACGAGAGTGAAATGTTTCGTGACTGCCGATCATTTCATCGCCGCTGACTACTTCGCGCGGATAAGGCGCGCGATAGGAAGGATGAAGACAATTTCATTATTGTCATGGCTGAAGCCATGACCCACAAAGGAAAAAATCGAGCGAGCGGCGGTGAAGCATGCCGCGCAATTCAACGAGATTCCACGGAGGCTGTGATGGGACGAAGTGGAAAAGGCGGGCATGGAACACTTCGCCGGCGGGTTTCATTTCATTGCAGCTATTGACTACTTCGCGCGGGTGAAGCGCCCCGGTCAAGTGCACCGGGGCAGGCGCGATAGGGAGTAAAGGCACACCTGCTTTTTGTCGCGGCTGAAGCCGCGACCCACAAGCGCGTAAGTGGAGCCGTTCGCGGTGGGCATTTTTCGCGAAGCGCGAGAGCGGCATGATATTGAACCGCGCCGCCCAATTCAACGAGTTTCGATACGGGCTGTGATTTCGCAAAGTCGAATCAGAACGAGCGAAATGTTTGTTTTTGCGGCGGATACCGTTTCACCGCCGCTGACTACTTCGCGCGGGTGAAGCACGCGATAGGTAGTACAAAAGCCGTTCGTTTTGTTGCGGCTGAAGCCGCAACGTCCTAAAAACGTGAGCCGAGTGATCGGCCCGACATTTGCACGGAGCACGAGCGGGACATGAGAGTAAACGCGCTGCGCAATTCAAGACGAGTTGATGCAGAAACCCGCAAGGAAAGTACGTGCGTTTTATTCAGCGATCTTCGTGACAGAAAAAGTCTTGTCCGGGAAGAGGAACGTGCTTCTTGCCAGAGAGGAATCGAGTGTTTCGTCCCGATAATATTTCTTAAGAATATTGTCTTTCCAATTGAGCAAGTCGGCGTTTGCTGATGCGAATTCAGCCCTGCGCATGCGTGCGGGCCATGCGCTCGCGAATCAGAAGCACGAAAGCCCAGGTAATTGTTTCGTTGTAGAGCTGCGGTGTGCCATGCGCAGCGGCGAAACGCATCAGTGAAGAAGAAAAACGCTGAAGGGCTTCGAGGGCAGGGAACCGGTGCAAGTACAGAAAGGCCATGTGCACGTGGTCTGCGTGATGAAAAGAAGCGAGAGTGCAATTTTCAAACTTGCTGAAGGGTCACACAACCCTAGCTTCAACGCAGAGGTCTGCGAGACCTCCCATGCTTGGGCATGGACACGAGTCAATCAGAAGTGGCAGGAGGCGGCGCCGCGTTTGGCGAGGTATTGCTGGTGATATTCCTCGGCGCGATAAAAATCGGAAGCGGGCTTGATTTCGGTGACGATGGGACGCTTGAAGATGTGGGATTTTTCGAGAGTGGCGATGGCTTCGCGCGCTTCGGCTTCCTGTTCCGCGTCGTGAACGAAAATTGCGGAGCGATACTGGGTGCCGAAGTCGGGTCCCTGGCTATTGAGCGTGGTGGGATTGTGATTTTGAAAAAATGCGGCGACAAGTTCGCGATAGGAAACTTGCGCGGGATCGAATTCGACTTCGACGGCTTCAGCGTGTCCGGTGCGTCCGGTGCAGACGTCTTTGTAGGAAGGGTTTTTCGTGGTGCCGCCGGTGTAGCCGACGGTGGTTGAAGTGACGCCTTTGATGTGACGAAACGCTTCTTCGACGCCCCAAAAACATCCGGCAGCAAACGTGGCTTTGGACATTTTCTACTCCTCACGACGAGTGGCTAATAGAAAGTGTGCCATACGGAAGAGGCGGAGTCGAGGAGCGAAGTGACGAGTGGCCAGTGACGAGTGGCCAGAGAAAACGAAGACGTCGCGCGGATAAAGCGCGCGAAAGGGAGGCCGCACGAGACGCGGCTATTCTTTTGCAAATAACGAGCCGGAGAGAGAAGGCGTGGTCCGTGTCCTGTGACCCGCGAAGGACGAGACAAGCTGTTGCGCGTGATCCGTGGCCCGCGGTTTGTGGGTCCATCAACACCAACAACATCGCGCGGATGAAACGCGCGATAGGAAGTATGAAACAAACCGATTTTTCGGCACGGCGATGCCGGCCTGACCGCGGCGCAATCGGCGAGTCGCCCTTTATCTTTGCTCAGGGCAAGCGAGTGTTTAGTGGCTAGAGAAGACGTGCTCGTGCTTCATGTCCCGCAGCCTGTGAGACGGAAGGCATCGCGCGGATGAAACGCGCGAAAGGGAAATTCATATAGCGAACTGATTTTCGGCATGGCTGAAGCCGTGACCTGACGAAAACCCTGCGAGACGCTTTGTTGCTGCAAGCGAGTACCGAGGGCGCTTATCGGCGGGCGAAGACATCGCGCCCTTAGCGAGAGCACTCCGGACAAGCGGGTGAGACGCTCCGGCCAAGTGTACCGGGCAAGCGCGAAGGGACAGCCGCGCAAAACGGAGCTTTCCCAAACGCAAGAATAGAACGAGTAATTGAGGCTCGTGTTTGGTAATACGCGATTTGTGACTGACTGACGGCGGAGTGTCAACGGCGAAGACGTCGCGCGGGTGAAACGCGCGATAGGAAGAACAGAGACGAATCGCGTTGTTGCCATGGGCGGAGAAAGGAAGGCCTGTGATGCGCGGCGGCTTGGAAAAAGCGAGACAATCCATTCGCAATCGACGCGACGGGCAACGATTGGAAGCCTATTGAATGTTCTGGACGTGCGGAATTGGGCCTCTTATGCTACGAAAAAAGAATGGCGATGATTTCTATCCGGCAGGTTAAACCCGAAGACGATGCTGATATTTGGGCCATCCTTGAGCCGGTGATCCGTGCTGGCGAGACGTACGCGTTGCCGCGTTCTCTTTCGCGTGAAGAGGGTCTCGCGTACTGGCACGCGGCGGGCAACAGGGTATTCGTTGCTGAGGAGGAAGGCGTTGTCGTAGGGACTTATATACTTCGCGCAAATCAGCAGGGCGGCGGCTCTCACGTGAGCAACTGCGGGTATGTGACTGCGCCTTTTGCGACAGGGCGCGGCGTGGCAAGCGCAATGTGCCGGGATTCCATCACGCGAGCCACCGCTGCTGGTTTTCGCGCCATGCAGTTCAATTTTGTAGTCAGCACAAACGAGCGTGCAGTAAATCTTTGGAGACGCCACGGTTTCGAGATGGTTGGCACTTTGCCAAAAGCATTCCTGCATCCCACGCTTGGTTACGTGGATGCTTTCGTGATGTTCCGGCCGTTGTGATCGGGTGATCGAAGCGTCCGAGAGTGAAACTCGCCCAATTGAGTGACTGGGCCAAAATGACCTTTGCAATAAGAGAACTCCTAAGGATTGCTATCGTCATTCATTGTGTCGCATGGAAGGCTCGGGGTCGAGGAGCGAAGTGGCGAGTGACTAGTGGCTAGAAAAAGATGAAGACATCGCGCGCAAACCAGCGCGAATAGGAAGAAAAACTCCGAGGTTCTGTTATCTCGGAGCTAAAGCTCCGACCCCTAATTTCTTTTGCTCGGCGGATCGGTATTGAGGGCGGTGCGCGAAACGGATTGATATTTCGGAGGTGAATTCATTAGGCGGCCAAAATGGCTTTTGCGCGGGCGGAAGTTTTTGCGTCACGGCCAGACACGCGGTGGTGACATTTGGCAAGATGTCGAGAAGTTGATTATCGCGACGAGCGCAAATATTGGCGAGACTGGCGGCGCTTGAATCGGACAGGATGGATGCGGATCAACGGCAGTCGATGTGAGTCTTTCGGCGGGGCGGAGGTGAGGCAGATGCGCGAGGAAATGTCGAGTTTGCTGGCGGCGGTGCAGCAGCACGCGTCGAACTGGTTTGCGGCACTGGAGGAGAGGCCGGTGCGTGCGACGTTGTCGGGCGACGAGTTGCGGCAGCTGCTTGGCGGGCCGCTTGAGGATGAAGGAGTCGCCCCGAAGAAGATTGCGGGGGTGCTGGCGAGCGCGGGGATGCGCGGGACGGTTGCCATGGCAGGGCCGAGGTATTTCGGATTTGTGATTGGCGGGAGCGTTCCGGCGGCGGTCGCGGCGGACTGGCTTGTGTCGACGTGGGACCAGAACAGCGGACTCTACGCGGGGTCTCCGCTGGTGGCGGTGATCGAGCAGATTGCAGGAGCGTGGCTGCGGGAAATCGCAGGGCTGCCGGCGAAGATGAGTTTTGGGTTTGTGACCGGCGGCCACATGGCGAATTTCACAGGACTGGCGGCCGCGCGGCATCGCGTGCTGCGGAATGCCGGATGGGACGTGGAGGCGAATGGGCTTTTTGGCGCGCCGCCGATTGAAGTGGTGGTGAGCGAGGAAGCTCACTACACGATATTCATGGCGCTTCGACTGCTGGGGCTGGGGGCGAATCGCGTGCGGCGGATTCCGACGGATGATCAAGGGCGAATGCGCGCGGATGAATTGGCGGCGGCGCTGCGCGGCGGAAAGGGGCCGTGCATCGTGTGCGCGCAGGCGGGGAACGTGAACACGGGAGCGTTCGACCCGATCGAAAAGATTGTGGAGCTGGCGAAGGAGCGCGGAGCGTGGCTGCATGTGGACGGCGCGTTTGGATTGTGGGCCGCGGCGTCGCGCGAAAAAGTGGCGCTGGTGCGCGGCGTGGAGGAGGCGGATTCAGTGGCGAGCGATGCGCACAAGTGGATTAACGTTCCGTACGATTGCGGCGTGGTTTTTTGCGCGGACGAAGCCGCGCACCGAAGCGCGATGTCGCTCGCGGCTGCATATATCATGGAGACGAGGACGGAGCGGGATCCGCATGAGTTTGTGCCGGAGGAATCGCGGCGGGCGAGGGCGGTTCCGGTGTATGCGGCGTTGCGGTCGCTGGGACGGAAGGGCTTCGCGGAGATCGTCGAACGGAATTGCCGGCAGGCGCGACGGTTTGCAGAGGCGTTGCGTGCGGCGGCTTATGAAGTGCTGAATGACGTGGTGCTGAATCAGGTGCTGGTGTCGTTTGGCACGCCGGAGCAGACGCAGCAGACGATCGCGGCGATTCAGGAGGAAGGGACGTGCTGGTGCGGCGGGACTGTGTGGCAGGGAAGGACGGCGATGCGCATCAGCGTGAGCAACTGGTCGACGACGGATGAGGATGTGGAGAAAAGCATTGAGGCGATGGTGCGGGTGGCACGCTCAGTGAAGAAAAGTGGCTAGTTGCACGCTCGAAAGAGGCACGGATGCAAGGAGAAAAAGAAAACATCGCGCGCAAGGCAGCGCGAATAGGAAGAAAAAGTGCGACTTTCTGTTATGTCGGAGCTAAAGCTCCGCCCCCCCTAACCTCCTTCCCATCACTCAAGGTTGCTTGTCTGCTGAAGGTAAACACGTGGTCCGTGAGTTGTGAACGACGAAGGCATCGCGCTCAAACCGACGCGAATCGGAAGAAAAGCCGTGAGTTGCTGTTATACCGGAACTAGCGCTCCGACGCCTGAAAAACGTTCGCTGGCGCGAGGCACTCAAAGCGGGCTCTCAGGGCAAGATTCCCCGAGGGTGAAAATTGACTGGGGCGGCTTCCACGTTTCCGGTTCACGCCGAACTTTGTGTCATGCATGAGGGAAAATTGAAAAAATAGGACGGAAGCCCGGCGACGGGCTAGCGGCGCATGTGTGGAGTACCATTTACATTTCAGGCGGCGGCGTTATCCTGATGTAGCCCACGATTTTTGGTCCAGCCCTAGGATTAGGAAGCAAAGAATTTTCCCAAGGAGCTGACCATGCCTGCAAAGCCTCGACAGAAAAAATCGGAAGAAAAACAGAGCAAGGCCCACAGCAGAGCGGGGCATCCCATCCGGATTGTTCCAATGCATCCGGGAAGAGCCGCGGGCGCTGCGGCAGCCGCGCCGAATCTGACGTACCGAGGCGGGCCGCTGCTGACATCGGTGGAAGTTTTCACAGTGTTTTGGGGCACGGCGTGGCAGCAGGCGGCGAACAGCAGCACGATGGCGCAGATGAATCAGTTTTTCGACTACATCTTGACCAGCCAACTGATCGACCAGCTGGGCGAATACAGCGCGGCGGGGCAAACGATTGGGCACGGGTCGCGGATTGGAACGACGGTGATCACGTCTCCGGCGCCGGGAACGTCGGTGCAGGACAGCGATATTCAGAATATGATTCAGCAACAGATCAGCGCGGGGACGCTGCCCGCGACGACTACGAACACGCTTTATTTTGTTTTCTTGCCGGATGGAGTGACGGTGGAACAGGGCGGGAGCGCGTCGTGCCAGGCTTTTTGCGGGTATCACGATTCGTTCGGAAGCAATGTTTATTACGCGGTGATGCCGTATCCCGGTTGCTCGGGATGTACGGGTGGGCTGGCGGTTTTCGATGCACTGACGTCGACGACTTCGCATGAATTGTGCGAAGCGATTACAGATCCCATACCCGGGCAGGGATGGTACGACGACAACAACGGAGAAATTGGGGACATTTGCGCGTGGAAGACGCGGCAACTGGGAGATTACACGATACAACTGGAGTGGTCGAATCAAGCGGGAGCGTGCGAGTGAAAGCCAGCGGCTAGTGGGGAGTGGCTAGAAAAAGAGAAGACATCGCGCCCTTCGCTAATACACTCAGGGCAGGCGGGTGAAGCGCGCGAAAGGAAGGCCGCATAAGATGCGGTCGTTCTTTAGCAAGGGACATGGAGGGTGCGATTCGCTAGGCTGGAGTCGCGAGAAACTGGGCGAGCGGTTTCCAGTAGTTGTCGTGCCAGCCAGGGACGAGATGATCTGCATCGGTTTCTGGGAAGCCGGCTTGGTCAAAAATGAGTTTCGTGTCAGAGCCCTGGGCGACGAGCTCGAATTTCGCGATTGAGTAGATGCCAGGGTCCCAACTGCCCGCACGCCACGCCTGGACTATGCGTTTGTTGGGTACGAGTTCGATATTCCTGCCTGTGACGTAACCGCCAAAAAGAGAAAATGCGCCTCCGGAAACGCGGCTAATCATCGTGGGTTTGGCTGCCGGAGCCATGCCGCTCTTCATGGCGGCGCTGAGCTTCGAGACTTTGTCGAATTGCGCGGCCACGGTGAGTGCTGTGTAAACGCGCTGCGGACTGGCCTTGAAAATGGGTTCCTGATGAATGGATTCCGCGGAGTGGGAGAGTTCGTCGTCGGCCGCCCGGGCGATTGAGGAGCCTAATGCAAAGCCGCTGAATGCGGCTACTGCACCGAAGAGCATCTGGCGACGCGTGGGCATGTTTGCGGGAGTGGCCGAAATGATGCGTTCGCTCATGAAATTTCCTCCGAAGAGATTTTGTTAAGGCTGCGGCGCGCCGGCAGCGAGGGCATGAAAGCATGAAACGAAAATATGTTCAAAAACATATTTTGAGAGGAGGAAGATGGCGAGGCATACTTTCGCACTTTCAAATGGAGGCGATTTTTTATGGCTTATCCTGCGGGCCACCGGGCGACGGTGAGGAAGAAGATCGTGGAAAGCGCGCGACGATTGTTCAATCGATATGGGTTCGACAGAGTTTCCATCGGCGAGATCATGGAAGGCGCGGGGCTGACGCATGGCGGGTTTTACAGCTATTTCGGGAGCAAGAGCGCGCTGTACAGCGAAGTGCTCGGGTGCTTTTTTACGGATCCGGAGTGGAAGAATTGCTGGGAAGGCGTGCATGTAGACTTGTCATCGACAGACGTGGGTGCACAGATTGTGCGAGCGTATTTGTCGCGGCAGCATTTCGAGGACGTGGAGCATTCGTGTCCGATGGTGGCGTTGCCGGGCGATGTGGCCCGGAGCGGCGTGAGCACAAAGCGGATGTTCGAGACGGTGTTTCAGGCGATGGTGAAGGTGCTGGAGCGCAGCGTGACGGATAAGCAAGCGCCCCGGCGGAGGCAGGCGCAGGCGATTGCGGCGCTGTGCGTGGGCGGCATGGTAGTGGCGCGGTCGATGGCTGAGCGCGAGCGGGCGGATGAGTTGCGCGATGCGTGCATGGCGATTGCGCTGAGCCTGGGAGGGTGGGAGAAACGCGGTGCAATACGAAGAGCGAGACGGTGACTCAGAGCGGAGTGACGGAGAAGAGGTGGGCGCGGAAGGCATCGAGGCGAACGTAGAGGCCGGAAGCGGCGATTTCGGCGCCGGCGCGCGGGTAAGTTTGATCGTGGAGCTGGTCGAGAAACGCGTACTGCAGCGCGGATGAAATTCCCTCGGGGATTCGGACGCGACCTTGAGATGTCGCACCGTTAAGATTCACAACGACCATTTTGCGAGTACTGTGTGAATGCCATTCGTATGCGACGAGATTGCGAAATGTGTCGTCGCCTGCAGAGCTGACCTCGAGAAGCTTCCATTCGCCCGAGTGAAAGACCGGTTCATTCGACAACTTCAAAATGTGCTCATAGAAAGTGCGCGTTACAGCATCGGGTTTTTCCCGCGTGGCGACGGCGAGAGGCATGGGGAGATGAATTTTACGGCCGTCGAGCTGGCCGTGATGATAGAAGCGCATGCCGGGAAGTGTGGCGATGAGAGTGGCGAAGGCTTCAAGTTTGTCGGCGCCGAAAGTTGCGGCGGCGCGAGCTTCGTCGTGATTTTCGAGGAAGCGCGCGGCGTGGCTTTGCGCAGCGGGTGCAACGGCGAGGCGCGAATGAATGTCGTCGATGTGGCCGTCGCGCAGAGCGTCGTAGAGGCCTTTGTCGTAGGTGAATTGGAAGCCGAGGGACTGAATGGGAGCTTCGCAATTCCAATAAACTTCGGCGAGCCAGACAAATTCACGCGGGAGCGCGGCGATGGCTTCGGTCCAGAATTCGCAAGCGGGAGGTTTGCGCCCGCCGAGAAGCGCATTCCAGGTGTGGGCGAAAATGTCGTTCAAGACAAGCATGGCCATGTCGCAGCGGACGCCGTCGCAGTGATTCGAGATTTCGCGGAGTTCGCCGATGAGCGCGGCGCGCGCGGCGGGTTCGAAGTAATCGAGTTGGAGAACGTCGCGCCAGGGAGGGAAGTAAGGGTCGCGGCCGTGAGCGAAGAGAATGGGTTCGGCGGATGTTTCTTGGAGAAAAAAGGCGGAAGGATCCTTGCGAAAATCTTCTTGCGAGCCTCGAATGAAATATTCGGGGTGCGAAGAAACCCAGGGGTGGTCGGGCGCGGTGTGGTTGGCGACGAAATCCAGAATCAGGCCGATGCGGCGAGTGCGGAGCTGTTCTCGGGCGTAGTCGAGATCGGCCCAAGAACCGATGCGAGGGTCGGGCTGATATTGGCGGACGGAATAGGGCGAACCGACGATTTGGCTTAGCTTCCATCCAGGGAGAGCCTGGTCGAATCCGGGGAAACTGGAGGGGTCGGTTTGGAAAAAAGCGCGGCCTAGCGGGCTGCGCTCCCATACGCCCATGAGCCAGACGAAATCGAAACCAAGGCTAGCGATTTCGTCCCATTCGGACGGAGGAACATTGCGCAAATTGATTCGGCGGGAATATTTCGCAGAGAGTTCCTCGAGCCATGCAAATGTGTTGATTTCGTAGAGATGCGGATGCGAACGATAAGGAAGTGGAGCTAGGGTAGCGGGAGATGGCATTTTTCAAAGCGAAACTTATGTCGTGAAAGCAAGGTTGTCAATGAGGGAGACGAGGTTTGCGGGCTGGTGATGGATCAGTTTGAACTCTTACTCCGAGTGTCACGATCATGAGAGTTCAAACTGACCCACCGTGCGGAGGATCGAAATATGGACAAATGACGGGGAAAGTGACAGAGTATTTGCGGACTTGGCTCGAATTGAGCCATAAGGCGGTTGTTCTGAGGAGGATGCAAATATGTTGAAGCGTGCGTTGTTGTGTACGGCTGCGTTTCTGTTTGCTGGCAGCGTGGGCTTCGCGGCTCCGCAAGCGGCATCGAGCGCGGCGAAATCGTGGCCAGGATATGTGACCGACAGCAAGTGCGCCATGAATGCAAAGGCGAGAACAGACGCTGCTTGCGTCAAGAAGTGCGTTGACGGTGGCGATAAGCTGGTTCTATACGATACGATGAATCACAAAGTCTACCAATTGGACCCGCAGTCAGCTGTTACCGATCATGAAGCGCACCACGTGCGCATTTATGGGACGATGGACGGGGACACGATCCACGTGACGTCGGTGAAGATGATCGGCGCAGCAAAACCGGCAGCGAAGCCGGCGAGCTAGGGCCTGAATTTTTCAGAAGCGAATTTGAGCGGGCGGTGCTGTGAGGCGCCGCTCGCTTTTTTTATGCACGTGATGAATGGTGTCAGTGCGGGGCTCGATAGAAAAGGGGAGGGGAAGCGAGAGTTCAGAAGGCGAAGGGTGTGATAGGATGCGCGGTCAAGTTTCTTGAGAGGAAAACAAATGCAGAAACGTTTGATCGGCATTTTGCTCGCAGTTGCATGGTTGCTGGGATGCGCGGCTGCGGCGCAGGCGCAGTCGAATGCGCAGGACGCGCGGTGGAAAGCGCTGGACAGTTACATCCAGTCTGAAATGAAACAGTGGAAAGTGCCCGGGCTGGCAGTTGGAATCGTGCAAAACGGGCAAGCGGTCTACGTGAAGGGATTTGGCGTGCGCGACATCTCGACGGGGCAGCCGGTGACGCCGGACACGCTTTTTGACATTGGCTCTTGCACGAAGGCGTTTACCGCGACGGCGGCGGGAATCCTGGTGGATGAAGGGAAGATGCACTGGGACGACCGCGTGAGCGAGTATATTCCGTTTTTTCATTTGTACGATCCGCTCGCGGATGAAAACGTCACGATGCGCGATTTGCTGACGCACCGCACGGGCATGGGCAGCGCGGATTTACTTTGGTACGGTCTGTCGCTGCAGCTGCCGGACATTATCCGGCGGGTGCAGTACATCAAGCCGGAATTCGGATTCCGTTCGAGATTCGAGTACAACAACGTGATGTACGCGACGGCGGGCTACGCAGAAGGGATGGCGAGCGGCGGGACATGGCAGGACTTTGTGCGCGAACATATTTTCATGCCGCTGGGGATGACTGGCGCGGATTCCAGCGCAATCGACGCGCAGAATGCGGCGGATCACGCGAATCCTCACGATGAGAGAGACGGGAAAGTGGTGACGATTCCATGGCGGAATATTGACAATGTCGCGCCGGCGGGATCCATCAACGCAGGCGTGAAGGACATATCGAAATGGATTGAGATGCAGTTGAACAACGGAATGGGGAACGGGCAGCAGATTATCTCGGCGCGAAGCTTGCAAGAGACGCACACGCCGCAGATTGTTGTACCGCAGGGCGGAGAGTTCGATCTGTTCTTTCCGAGGTCGCTGCAGCTGAGTTATGGGATGGGCTGGTTCATTCAAGATTACGGCGGGCACCAGATCTGGCTGCATCCGGGAGACATTGACGGGTTTGCTTCGCTGGTGGTGCTGATTCCGGAGGTGAAGACAGGATTTGCGATTTTCGCGAACCTGGATCACACAGCAGTGCGCGCGGGACTTGGCTACCATTTGATTGATGAATTCCTGAATTTGCCGCAGCAAGATTGGACAACTCATTTCGCGAATGTGGCGACCCGGTTTGAGGAAATGGAGAAGAAGGCGGCAGCCGCGGCGAATACGCCGAAGCATCCGAATACACAACCAACGCATGAACTCGCGGCCTACACAGGAACTTATCAAAATAAGGCGTACGGCGAGATTGTGGTGTCGCTGGAGGGCGGCCAATTGCATGTGAAATTCAACGCGCTCAGCGGAACGCTGACGCACTTTCAATACGACACGTTCACGGGAAGCGTTGGCGGTTTCGGCAGGCCGCGGCTCATGTTCAGTCTGGATGAAAACGGAGACGTATCGAATGTGACGATGTCGGGAATCGAGTTCGACAGAGTTGGAGCGGGCGGCGGAAATTAGCGGCAACGGGCCGGAAAACGCAGAGAGAAAGAGGGGACGAGATGCGGCGAGTGATGGTTTGCGCGGGATTGCTCGTTGTCGTGGGCATCGTGGCGGTAGGAATGCGTTCGTCGGCGCGGCAAGAAGCGACCGCCGACGCGGAGAGTTACGACGTGATCATTCGCGGCGGGCACATTCTCGATGGCACGGGAAATCCTTGGTACGCGGCGGATATTGGAATTCGCGGAGACAAGATTGCGGCGATTGGAAAACTGGACAACGCGACCGCGAAGCAAACTATCGATGCGGTGGGGAAAATTGTAGCGCCGGGATTTATCGATATGCTGGGGCAGTCGGAGACTTCGCTTCTCATTGACAACCGGTCACTGAGCAAGCTGTCGCAAGGAATCACGAGCGAAATCACCGGAGAAGGCGGTTCGGCGGCGCCGCAGGACGATAAGACCCTGACGCCGATGAAGCCGCTTCTGGATCATTTTCATCTGACCGTCGATTGGACAGATTTGAGTGGATATTTTGCGCGACTGGAAAAAACGGGAACACCGCTGAATTTGGGAACTTATGTGGGGGCGGCACAAGTTCGCGAGGCAGTGATTGGAGACGACGACCGCGCGCCGACTGCGGACGAACTGAAACAGATGGAGGACTTGGTCGCGCAGGCGATGCAGCAGGGCGCGATGGGAGTGTCAACGGCGCTGATTTATCCGCCGGGGCATTATGCAAAGACGGATGAGCTGATTGCGCTGGCGAAAGTGGCGTCGCAATACGGCGGGATTTATGCGTCGCACATGCGAAGCGAAGGACAGACGGAGATGCAAGCGCTCGATGAAGCGATTCGGATTGGGCGCGAGGCGAATTTGCCGGTGGAGATTTTTCATTTGAAGGTTAGCGGAAAATCGCGCTGGGGTTCGATGCCGAAAGTGATTGCGAAGATGCAGGCCGCGCGGGATTCCGGACTGAACATCGCGGCGAGTATGTATCCATACGTTGCGGGAGCGACGGCGCTGGCGTCGTGTTTGCCGCCGTGGGTGGCGGACGGTGGAGCGGCGAAACTGCTGGGACGGCTGCATGATCCGGCGGACCGCAAACGAATCAAGGCGGAGATGGCGGCGGACCATCCGGGCTGGGAGAATTTGTATTTTGACAGCGGTGGGCCTTCGGGAGTGATGATTTCGGGCGTAGTGAATCCGGACTTGAAAAAATACGATGGGAAGACGGTCGCACAGATGGCGGCCGCGGAGAAGAAAGATCCGCTCGATGCGTTGTTTGATTTTGTGATCGCCGATAACGGTCAGACCGGTGCGCTGTACTTCATCGCGAACGAACAGGACTTGCAATACGGATTGAAGCAGCCGTGGACGAGCATCGGGTTGGACGCGAACGAGACTTCGCTGGATGGGCCGATTTTTGAGCCGCATAACCATCCACGGGCGTGGGGCTCGATGCCGAGATTTCTGGGGCACTACGTGCGCGATTTGCATTTGGTCCCGTTGCCGCAGGCGATTCGCAAAATCACCTCACTGCCCGCGGAGCGCGAGCACTTGATTGGGCGCGGGCTGTTGAAGGAAGGATTCTTCGCTGACATGACGATTTTTGATCCGGCGACGATCATCGACAAGGCGACGTATACGGATCCGAATCAAATGTCCGTAGGAGTGGATTACGTTTTTGTGAATGGACAGTTGGAATTTGCAAATGGAAAGCTGACGGGTGTGACTGCGGGGCGAGCGCTGCGCGGACCGGGTTGGCGCGGACAACAGCAAGCTCAGGCGCAGTGAAAAGAACATTCTCCCAAGTGCTGGAGCCGCAATGTCGCGGATGATGACGGAAATCCAGGAGCAGCCGGAGGCGCTGCGAAGGACGTTTGAAGCGGAGCGCGGACATGCTCTGGAGTTCAAGAAGTTCGCCGCAGCGCGGAATTTCGGGCTGATTGTCCTGGTGGCCCGGGGGACCTCCGATAACGCGGCGCTTTTTGGGCGTTATTTATTGGAGATTGCCACTGGGATTCCCGTTTCGCTGTGCGCGCCTTCCGTTCACACGCTCTATCATGCGCGGCTGAATTTTCGCCGAGCGCTGGTGATCGGGATTTCGCAGTCGGGCGCTGGAACGGATATCAATTTGGTGTTGAAGAATGCCCGAAAGCAGGGCGCTTT
>DATFQU010000145.1:0-6904 GCA_035264005.1 Candidatus Acidiferrales bacterium | reverse complement strand
TCAGGAGCGGTTGCCGCCGCTCACTGAGCCGCTTTGCTCACCATTAGCCGTTACCTCTGGACGCGTCCTTCAAAAAATTTCAACGGTAGGGATATCGCAGCAAATATCAGAGCTCTTCCCGCCTGTCAATTAGAAACGCGGTTAAAAGTTAGAAACCTTCCAAAACTTCTCGTGTTGGCGAGGGGTGGGCGGTTCTCGTAGGGGCGGCTTTACGCGCGCCTTTCGCGCTCCGGTCGACTCTGCGGAGCCGCCCGCTTTGCCTTTGCTTTTACGCTGTCATCCTGAGCGGAGCGTTTTTTGCGGAGTCGAAGTCCGCAGGTTGGACTCCGGTGCCGTTTACCGGAGAATCTCGCCTCGACGCTTTTGCCTCCGTAGGGGCGCTCGCCGCGCCCCACCCGCCGCCGCTCCGCCATCTCCATGTCATCCCGCTTGTCCTGAGCCCAGTCGAAGGGAACCCGTCCCGATGTCTTGAATCGGGACGGTGTGAAGGATCTGCTGTGGCCTTTACCGTTTCGGGTGCCCCATCCTTCGCGCCCGCGCTGCTCCTGCAGCGCAACTTGAAAACGGCGCGAAGGGTGGGATGCTTTTGTAGGGGCGGCTTCACGCCGCCCGCCTTGCCTTTGCTCTTACGTTGTCATCCTGAGCGGAGCGCGTTTTGCGGAGTCGAAGGACCTCGCCTCGACGCTTTTGCTTTCGTAAGGGCGGATTCCGCTTGTCCTGAGCCTAGTCGAAGGGAACCGGCCGCCTTCTGGCCGTGTGAGGAATCTGCTGTTCCGCATTTGTCAGGGCACGGCTTCAGCCGTGCCGAAACGCAGTTCCAAGTGTCCTTTCCTTTTGCGCTTCTTCACGCGCAAGGTAGTCAGTCGCTCGCTAGAACGTCCTATCCACCACAATCTTTCCCCTCCGATCGCTCGCAAATGCCGTGCACCTTTCTTCCCGCGCCCAATCCCGAGACGCCCGCATCAGCTTTCTCGCCACTCCCCGCCCGCGAAACTCCGGCGGCACGTACAATCCCTCGACGTACCCAATGCGCTTGTCTTTCAACCCCTCCAGCTCCGTCCGAATCGCCGCCTCCGCAAACCCAACAACCTCGCCCATCGCATCCTCCGCCATCAACACCACCGTCGGCTCCTCCAGCGTCCCTGAAAAGAACCGCTCAATCTCCGGCCCATGGTCCGCCGCTCCGTTTGGCCACAATTCGCACCGCATCCTCTCCCACGTTGCCGCATCCTCTCGCCTCGCATGCCGTATCCGAATCTCCATCTCCCCGCTCTGCGCCATTTCAGTTTCGGACTAACCCAAGCGCACCGCCTTCATGAAGTTGTCCGCAGCTCCTTTCGGGTCCTCGCAAATTACGAACGGAATCTTCCCAAATAGTTGAACCCTGAGGCACCGCCCCGTTCATTTTCCGCACAATAATCGCTGCCCGGTCGGCGTTATATGCTGCTTGTAATAGCACCGCGCGATTGGCGATATCTACTAGCCATCTCGGTTCACCTTGGTCATAAGCAATGAAGGCACAACGCACTCCATTTGAAGAGAAGACGAAGACACAGCCATTTACTTCGCCACTGGTATTCACGGGTACGTTGGCGGCGAAAGGCCCCGCGTTCAGGGCGCATGAGATCCTCAACAGTACTTCCCACCAATACCGGTCAGGATAACCAATGAACGCGGCTTCCACGTACCCTCCACATACGAGAAGGCATTGAGCAGCAAGTTTCAACACTTTCGATTTTTTTGGAACCCGATACTTGGTCAACAGGTGACCAAGCGCCGGAACGTACACCCCGTCGATTACCCTTTTCTCTGGAAAGCGTTTCCGGTCTACCTCAGAAAGAACACTCCTACCCAGCTGCTCGGAAAAATCCAACATAGCTGCTGTTAGATCGCGCAGTGAAGGAAGCATGCCGAATGATACCCGGTTCGTAGCTACATGATATTTCTCGCCACGATGTACAAACCTTGTTCGCTGCGAGTTGATCTTGTCAAACCAAGGCAACTTTGTGGCAACAATCCGAAATTCTGCAGAAAGGCGCTTGGGATTCCGCAATGCCCATTGATTCAACTTGTGGAAGCTCTCCCACGGCGCTTGGCCTCTCCTCGCGCCGAGTGTCGCGACTACATCGGCCATGATGTCGCACGCACACTGAAGCATTACGTAGTACGTCTCTACATCAACACCCACAGGAATCAAATCATGCGACCGCCACATCTCTGGTGTGACACCTTCGTACCAGAGGAGTCTGCCTGCGAGAACCGCCAAGTTAAGAACATCGTAACCGAACGCCCGGGCCAGTTCCTCGAGATGGCCATCCCCTTGTTGCGCTCTGCAGAACAAAGCGTCCGCGAGGCCCAAGTGGAACTCATATCGTGTGAGACGACCACTACGAGGAATCTCAGTTGGAACGCCAAGAGCGGGCATATAGTGAATGTGGGATCATACACAACCAATTTCGACAGCGACGATATTTTAGCTGCCTAGTCTTGGCTGCGACGAGCGTCTATCACACTGAGCCCACTTTCCCCTTGACAAACAGTTACCTTTATGGTACACAGTACCTTAGGTTGAATACTCCAGCCGAAGGGGAAAAGGGTGAGGGAATCGAAGCAGCCGCGGAAACGCGGCTTTTTCCATTTTTATGGGGATCAAAAGGGCCACATTTGGCCTTTATGGGCGCGCGAGGCGAAGGAATGGAGAATTCTAATCGCGGAACCTATGAAGAATTAGAACTCGATGCAAACGACTGAAAACAAACGACCGGACTCATTTCTAATCGCGGAATTTCGCGATTTTTTCAGAACCCATCCCCATTTTCGGACACCGTGTTTGCGGGCTTCCAGTCTCAGTTGTTCGCGTTTGCCGGGCGCCACGGTCGCACCAAGCGTTTCAGCTCGGCTCTTGGCTTCGTCTGCTAGCCACTCATCACTAGCCACTCGCCACTGCTTTTTGAATTCTAATCGCCAGAGCCCTGGATTATTAGAAATGAGCGTAAGTTGCAGAAAACAAAGAGAAGGACTCATTTCTAATCGCCAGTGCTTTGCGCTTTTTCCAAACTATTTTGTCCGTTCCCAAACACCGGCTTTTCGCGGCCCGCTGATCACCTCACAGGCGCGGCAGCACAATTCCCTGCTGCGCCTGGTATTTTCCCTTTTTGTCTTTGTACGAAACTTCGCAGCTCTCGTCCGACTCGAAGAAAATCACCTGGCACAATCCCTCATTCGCGTAAATTCGCGCAGGCAGCGGCGTCGTGTTGCTGATTTCCAGCGTGACGTACCCTTCCCACTCCGGCTCGAACGGCGTCACGTTCACAATGATTCCGCACCGCGCATACGTCGATTTGCCGACGCAAATCGTCAGCACCTTTCGCGGAATCCGGAAATATTCCACGGACTTCGCGAGCGCGAAAGAATTCGGCGGCACGATGCACACCGGCCCTTTGAATTCCACGAACGAGCGCGCATCAAATTGCTTCGGATCCACGATCGTCGAGTTCACGTTCGTGAAAATGCGGAACTCATCCGCCACGCGCATGTCATATCCGTACGAAGAGACGCCATAGCTGATGACTCCGTCGCGCACTTGCCGGTCGGCGAAAGGCTCGATCATTTTGTGCTCGCGCGCCATCTGCGCGATCCATCGGTCACACTTCACGCTCATCCCATCCTCCACTCATCCGATTTTTTTCGAGGGCGCGGCATGTTAGTACACGGCGCGAAGCTTGACAACCCGCAACCCGCCCATCTAGCATTACGCATTCCTAAAGGAGCTGTAATTCAACATGATAAAACTCGACATCGTCAACGCGGTCGTACAACGCACAAACATTCCCCGCTCGAAAGCGGAGCAGGCCGTTGAAACCGTTTTCGAAGCGCTCAAGAACGCGCTCGGACGGGGCGAGCGCATCGAGCTTCGGCGATTCGGAGTTTTTAATGTGAAGCCGCGCAAGACCGGCATCGGCCGCAATCCGCGCACTGGCCAGCAAGTGAATATTCAACCGGGCAGAGCCGTGCGCTTCAAGCCCGGCAAAGAACTTCAAGCCCTGTAATCGCTCCGACAATTTTTTTTTCAAACTGCAACGCGGCCTGACTCAGTTAATGTCAGCCAGCCTTATTTAGTTCCGCAGACTTCATTCGTAGCGAAGAGCGACGAGCGGATCGACTTTCATGGCGCGGCGTGCGGGGATATAGCAAGCGAGCGCCGCGACGGCGGTTAGAATCAGCGAAACGGCAATCAATGTCAGCGGGTCCGTGGGTTTCACCTCGAAAAGCAGGCTCGACAGGAAACGCGTAAACGCTAGTGCACCGATGATTCCAATCGCGAGGCCCAACAATGCGGGCTTCATTCCTTGGCGGATTACACGGCGAAGCACGTCGGTTTTTTGGGCGCCCAGAGCCATGCGGATGCCAATCTCCTGCGTACGACGGACGACGGAATACGAGACCACGCCATAAATGCCTAGGCAGGCGAGCAGAAGAGCGGCAGCGGCGAATAACGAGGTCAGCAGTACCTCGAAACGTCGCGGCGCAAGTGATGCGGAAACGATTTGGCCCATACTGCGGATGGATGGAATCGCAATCGTTGGATCGATCTTCCAGATGGCGCGGTGCAGTTCGGGAGCCACCGCTGCCGCGGGCAGACGAGTGCGCAGGATTAGTGAGGCCGTTGGACTGGACTCTTCGAGTTCGTACACCATCGGCGTCGGAGCCTCGACAAGACTTACGCTGCGCGCATCGCCTGCAACACCGACGACCTGAAGGGCAGAATGAGCATACACATCGAATTTCTGGCCGATAGGATAGCGACCGGGCCAGAATGTCTCGGCAGCGGCAGCCGAAATTACGACGTTGCCTGTGCCGGCGTCGGCCCATGTGAGCGCCCGACCGTTCAACAAAGGGATACCAAGCGTCTTGAAATAATCTGGGCTGACGCGACGGTAACTCGCGAACGGGCGCTCAGCCGCGGGCCGTGTATCGCCGGGGAGATCAACGGGGTCATCGTTAATCTCGCCGGAGAGAGGCAAGAAATTGGTAACTGCGGAAGATTCAACACCCGGCAGACCAGATGTGGCGGCGAGCGCCTCTTTCCAAAATTCGCCTCGCTGCTGCTGCCGGGTATATTGCGCCCCGGGCAGTTGCAGATTTACGGTGAGAATGTGATCGACCGCGAAGCCCTCCGGCACTGTAGACAATTTCGCAAAACTCACGACGAGCAGTCCTGCCGCAATCAGCAGCATGGCGCTTAGAGCGGTCTCGAGCCCAACCAAAAACTCGCGCGCACGCAGGCGGACATTGCTGTCCGCATTGCGCGCACCACCCGACTGTAACGCATCATGCGGATTGGCTTGGGACGCGCGCCACGCTGGCAGCAAACCAGCGAGGACTCCTGCCAGAACCGAAATTCCGAGAGTGAACGCGAGGACTGCACCGTCCAGATGGACATTGTGAAGGCGCGGCAACGTAACCGGCGCGAGCGCCAGCAAGCCCCGCAGGGCCCAGTATGCTAGCAGAAGCCCTAGCGCGCCGCCGAGCAGACCCAGCAGGAGCGTCTCCGTCAACGCTTGACGCAAGAGACGGCCACGGCTGGCTCCGAGTGCGGTGCGAATCGCAGCATCGTGCTGTCTGGCGGTGGCGCGCATCAGCACGAGATTTGCGAGATTCACGCAGATAATGAGAAGCACCGCCAGCACTGCCGCGAGCAGCAGCCAAAGGCCGCGCTTCGAGGAGCGGACGATCATGTCGCGCAACGGCATCATTAAAGTTTGGGGGTGGAAGCTCGGTGGCAAGACGCCGAACTCACGCGTGAGAATCACATTCAACTCGGCTGTGGCCTCAGCGTGAGTGACACCGGGCTTCAATCTGGCGATCGTAGCCAAACCGAACCCGGAATCCACGCCGAGGTCCTCTTTTTGGAAGACCTCAGGCACGAAGATCTCGGCGTTGGGTGTGGGTCCTTCAACGGGATTTAGTTCTTTCTCCGCGGGAAAATCGAACGATGCCGGCAGAATGCCAACGACGACGAAGGGGCTGCCGTCCAGCGCGATTGCATGCCCGATGACGCTGGGGTCGCCGTTGAATCGGTTCCGCCACAGGGAATAGGTAAGAATTGCCTCGTGATTGTGTCCGGCTTGGTCTGCATCGGGCGAAAAAGTGCGCCCAAGCAATGGCTTAACGCCTAGGACGTCGAAGAGCGTTGACGTGACAGCGTCCGCGGTCAGCAGGGCAGGCTCGCCGGCACCGGTAAGGTTCATTGTTTCGTCCGTGTCAGCGACCGCGATTCCAGCCAACGAGCTTGCTTGACGCGACCATACCAAATACGTCGCCGGATTCAGCGGGACCATCGGAAACTTATGCTCCCATTGCGGGACGAGCAACTGAAGAGCGACCAATTGAGCCGGGTTGGGATACTCGAGGGGCTGCAGAAGCACTCCGTTGATGACAGAAAAGATTGCCGTGTTGGCAGCCAAACCCACAGCGAGAGTGAGGACGGCGACGGCGGTGAAGCCGGAGGATTTGCGAAGCATGCGCAGAGCGAAACGCGCGTCCTGCCAAAAGGTTTCGAGAACGTTGAGGCTGTTCATTTTGTATATCTCCTCGCGAACCCGCGCTGCGTTTCCGAGCTTAATATGCGCCGCGCGGCGAGCGTCTTCCGTCGACATGCCGCTCTGAATGTTGTCGGCGATTTCGGTTACGAGATAGGCGTTCATTTCCTGAGCGCGTTCGGCGTCCCATTGCTTGCGGCGAAAGAATCGCATCCAACTCATTTGCCATAGACCTCATTCGTGGCGAAGAGCGACCAAGGCGTCGAGCCGCCTTCGCCGAAGGGCGGCTTCGGCGCGCTAGCGCGCACGGAGTGAGAGCGGCAGAGCGGCACGCTATTCGTACCTTAGCGCCACAAGTGGAT